>JASMTJ010000649.1:0-1081 GCA_041694335.1 Bacteroidales bacterium | reverse complement strand
ACGCTCGGTATTTTTGCCGGTGTCTTTTCCACCGCCTTTATGAAAGGCATGTCGGATCAGCGCATCGAAACCGCCATCAAGTCAGAAATTTCTCACATACAAATACATCAGCCGGAATACCGGAAGCAAGACAAACTTAAGCTGTTTGTGCCTGAAGCATCCGCAAAAGCGAAAGAAATCAGAAGCTTGCCGGATGTAAAAGGGGCCAGCAACAGAATTCTTATCAACGGAATGATCAGCTCTGCCGGAAAAGGCTCCGGAGCAAAAATCAATGGTATTGTTCCTGAAAACGAAAAAGAGGTTACCAACATCCATGACCACATAGTGGAAGGCAGCTATTTTGAGAACACTCCTAAAAGAGTGAAGCCATTGGTTTTAGGCCACAAGCTGGCCGAAAAACTCAACGTTCAGCTACGTTCGCGGATTGTGATCAATTTCACTAACGCGCAAGGTGTCCCCACCAGCGCCGGATTCAGGGTGACAGGCATCTACAAAACTGCCAACCATAATTTTGACGGCATGAATGTTTACGCCCGCTACCACGATTTGCAGCAGGCTGCCGCCCTGCCCGATGGCGCCGGGCATGAAATTGCAGTTTACCTGGATAACAATGAGGCTGTCGGAAAAACCAAGCAAAGCCTCATAAAAATGTTTCCCGATGTGGAAGTGGCCGACTGGAAAGATTTGAGTCCGGAGCTGACTTACCTCAACGAAGCAATGGACCAGTACATGTACATCATCATTGTCATCATACTGCTGGCGCTATGCTTTGGCATTATCAACACCATGCTAATGGCCGTATTAGAGCGCGTCAAAGAGCTCGGAATGCTGATGGCTATTGGTATGACGCGCATCAGGGTGTTTTACATGATTATGATGGAGTCGATATTTTTATCACTAACAGGTGGGTTTACAGGCGTGATTATCGGCTACTTATCCGTAAAGCTGTTTGCGCAAACCGGAATCGATCTTTCAATGTATGCCGAAGGGTTACAGGCCATGGGCTGGTCAACCCTCATTCATCCGGACATTGAAATCGCAACCTTGCTTAACATTACTGTATTAGTAATAATCACGGGTG
>JASMTJ010000648.1:0-4359 GCA_041694335.1 Bacteroidales bacterium | reverse complement strand
GGTGATGTCTGACGGTTCGTTCTTTTACCCCTACCCTCACCCTTCCCCTGCAATGCAAGGGAAGGGAATACGTTTTGGGTGATTCATCATCGTTTTAGCTTACCCTGTAATCGTTGAGAATTTTCAAGCTCTTATCGATAGAGATGGGGTAGGGTACAGATAATTATGTACGTTTTGAGAAAAATTATTAAATGTCTGGCTGCACCCTGCATCAAGCGGAGACATGGAATAGAATAACACAAACATATACCCGGATGAAACCAAAGATCTCAAACCCAAAAATCAGCTTCGCTCTTCATTGTTGCTTTTCATTTTTGATGAATGAATACCATTTCTAACCCTGGAAATAAAGCCAATTTTTTGATCACCTCCTGAATACATTTTATATTGTTATTCAATAATTTAAATCCTTTTAAAGACATTCGGGTCTTTTTATAGAATTATTATTATCTTCGCCAAAAATTAAAACGAAATCTTATGGACATACATACAAATTCAATAATTGGCGAAATTGTAAAGGAAAACTTCAGAACGGCCCAGGTATTTGATAAAAACAACATCGATTTTTGCTGTGGCGGAAATATCAGCTTAAAGGAGGCGTGTGAAAAATCAAATACAGATATCGCTCAGATTATTCCTGAATTGGAATTACTGACCGAATCGAGCGACCCGGACTCAAAGTATATTAACTCGCTGGAGCTGGATGAGCTTTGCGATTATATCGAAAAGAGGCATCACAGCTATGTAAATGAAAACCTTCCCTTTTTGCAACAAAAGCTAGAAAAGCTGTGCCAGATGCACGGCGAGGGTCATCCTGAATTGCTGGTAGTGAAAAAGCTGTTTGATGAGGCGGCCGGCAACCTTTCGGCTCACATGAAAAAGGAGGAGCTGATTCTCTTTCCTTACATCAAAAAAATGGTGCGGTTTAAGAAGGAACAAACTGAAGACAAAAACAAGTTCGGAAACGCCAGTGAGACCATAGATTTGATGGAGGACGAGCATCAGGCGGAAGGCACGAGGTTTGAACAAATTTCTAAACTGACCTCGAATTATACCTGTCCGCCAGACGGATGTAATACCTATGAAATCACGTACCAGACCTTGCACGATTTTGAGCAGGACTTGCATCGCCACATCCATCTCGAAAATAATATCCTGTTTAAAAAGGCGCTTGAACTGGAAAAAGAATTACTGGCTGAATAAACCGGGGGTTTCAGGGCGGGGGCGGAGCTGCTTCACCCCTCGCCTGTCTGCGCCCTGACAAGTAATTTATTTCCACAATCCTCAATAACTGATAACTTATGATCAGAACCAAACATATAATTTCGCTTATTCTGGTATTCTGGGCGGGATTTGTAAGTGCGATAAGTTTTTTTGAAGCATGGCTGAAATTCAGGGCCGATGGCATAAGCACAGAGGCCGGCTTAAGTATCGGCAAACTGATTTTTACATCCTTAAATCACTTGGAAATCGCCCTGCTAATAATTGTTTGGATTATTTACGGCTTTCATCAGCAGCTTAAGGCGCTAAAACTCTCAACCAACAACCTGATGCTGTGGGGCATTACCACGATATTACTTATTCAATCCATATGGCTGCTCCCCGGGCTGGTGGAGCGTGCCGAACTCATCATCGCCGGAACGCATCCGGGAAAATCCATGCTGCATTTGTGGTTTGGTATCCTGGAAGTAGCCAAGGTGCTGCTCTTGATAACATTGCCGGTAAAAATGCTTCGCCTAAAGAAAGGATAGAGTTATAAAGGTTCTCCGGCTTTGAATGGAAGTTTGCAAACGCTTTATCTGATAATTGCAAAGAGACTGTGCAAAAAGTCATAATCGTAGGGTATTTTGAAAATCAGTCATTACCCCTTATCCGCCTTAGGCGGAAGTCCTGATTTTCAACAACTTCATCCGCCTGAGGCGGACTAGGGTAAAAAGTTGCTGAAAATAAACGGTTTAGACTTTTTGGACAGCCTCATTGGTTGTTTTTTTTGGTCTCTTTTTACAGCTGCAGGATCAGCACTTTCTTTTCGCCGTTTCGCATGACGTCGACGGAGACGCGCTGTCCGGCCTCGAGTGCCTGGAGGCGGTGCATGTATTCGTAGATGTCGCCGACGGGTTTGCCGTCGATGGCTACGATGATGTCGCCTTTCTGCATCCCGCCGCCGGCAGCAGGGCCGCCCTCACGCACGCCATCAACCGACATGCCCTTCTCGGTCTTGCCTGCATAGTCGGGAATAATGCCAAAGGTGACCTTGAGGCGGGTGCGCTGGTGGCCGCGGTCTTTACTTCCCGATTTTTTAAAGGTCAGTTGCTCTTGAGCCATCATGTCATTGAGCACGTTGTAAGAAAAGTGCAGCACTTCTTCCTGTGATTGGTAGTCGAGCCGGCCGGCATCGTCGAAAGGTGTGTGGTAATCGTCGTGCGCCCCGGTGGAGAAAAAGAGCACGGGTACATTTTCGGCATAAAACGCGGCGTGGTCGGAAGGGCCATAGCCGTCTTTGGAGAGCTGCAGCTCAAAGCCGCTGTTGTTTTCATTCAGGATGTCCTCAAACTCTTCGGCGGTACCCGTTCCTCCTATCGACAAGGCTTTGTCTTCCATACGGCCGATCATGTCGAAGTTAACCATGGCCGTGATTTTTTCGGCCGGAACAAGAGCCTGTTCGGTAAAGTATTTCGAGCCGAGCAGTCCCATTTCTTCTGCTGCAAAGGCGATAAACATCACGTTCTTGTCCAGCTTACCCCGATCGGCAGCCAGCTTTCCGGCCAGCTCAATGATTCCGGCCACTCCCGAGGCATTGTCGTCGGCGCCGTTGTGGAAAGCCAAGGTGTCGGGCATGCGCGAGCCGGAGCCCGGGCCGCCCATTCCGAGGTGATCGTAGTGTGCTCCCAGCACCACATACTCGTCGCTGTCCGGCGCTTCAATCATGGCCACCACATTTTGAGTGATCGCTTTTTCCATGATCACTTCCGTGGAAGCGGATACTTTCGTTTTTAAATCCATGCTGTGCGGCGCCATGCTCGCGGTAAGCTTTTCTTCGAGCGAGGCCACCGTTTCTCCGGAGGTAGCGAGTATTCTATCAGCTACCTTGCGGGTTACCGACAGCACGGGAATTTCAGCGGCTGAAGCTGTTTTATCATAGAACATCCGCGGAAGCTTATCTTTCTTTTCCACACCGGGAGGGGTGACAAAGATGACACCCGCTGCGCCGTAGTCGGAGGCATTGACTACCTTGCTGCGCTCCATGGCGTAAGGTATGTAGAAGCTGTTCATCTCATCGGGCTCGGGGTCGCCCCGGAAGATGAGCACCCACTTGCCATCGACGTCCACGCCGCTAAAATCATTCCAGGTGATGGTATCGGTGGCAATGTCAAAGCCATATCCTGCAAAGGCAACCTCACCTCTGAAAGAGGTGTTTCCCGAAAAGGACATCGGGGTAAAATCTTCGTGAAGCTTCGCCCGGTAATCTCCTATCATAAGGCTGTTGCCATCGCCAGCCGATACGCTGTTTACCACCTCGAAGGTTTGGAAACCGTTGTCGGCCATTAGCGTGAGGCCGTAGGCTTTAAACTGGTCGAGGATGTATCTGGCCGCCACTTTCCCTTCTGGCGTGCCCGGTTTGCGGCCCTTGAGCGAGTCGGAGGCCAGGAATTCCACATGGCTCCTGATTTCGTTTACCGTAATCTCAGGGGCAATTTGTCCGTGCGACACCGGTGCAAAGCCCGCCATCAGCAACAGAAGCATCAAAGCTGAAATCTTCTTAATCATTGCTTATTCAATTTTATGATTGTTTATTAAATGTTTTTCATCGCAGGTATCGTATTCAAACTGCAGCGTGACGTGCACAAAGCCAAACTTCTCGTAAAGCAGCTTTTCAATCTCGTGCTGCATTATTGTTGACTCCGACACGGCCATATCCTTTTCGAGATCGACATGTGCTTCAAAGTGAAACTGGTTCTCGTTCAATGCCCAGGTATGCACATGGTGAATATTACTGATGCCGGGCAGCTTCTCCACCTCGTCCTTCACGTCACGCAGGTCAATCCCTTCAGGCGTGCTCTGCATCAGGATGTTCAAGGTCTCCTTGACGATGGCAATAGCTTCCTTCAGGATATAAATCCCGATAAGGATTGTAACGGCGGGGTCGATCCAGTAGAGGTCATAGAAATAAATCAATACGCCGCCGATAATCACCACTACTGAGGAGAGTGTGTCGCCAATCAGGTGCAGGTAAGCCGCCTTGATATTGAGGTTGTGTGCAGAGTCTTTGTGCAGGATCAGCACTGATATGACGTTAGCTGCCAGCCCGATAGAAGCCACCACCAGCATAATGGTGCTGTCGATAGTGGCCGGGTTGTA
>JASMTJ010000647.1:0-18441 GCA_041694335.1 Bacteroidales bacterium | reverse complement strand
GGGATATTCCCTTAATTGATAAAAGGTAAAAATTGCTTTGCAAATCAACCTGTTACTTTGGTCTTCAAGGTGAATAGGGTTTTGTTAGTCTGTGAAAGCATAAAAAGCAAATTTTTTTACGAAAGTTGTTTAGATGTTAAGAAATCATTAATTTAGCCGTCACATTTCTGCTTGGAAACAAATGATGTTTCTAGAAGGTGTTTCGGATGGTGGACCGAGGCACCTTTTCTCGTTTCGTGACAATGTTGTTTTCTTTTCTGCAAATCAGGTGATAACCAGTCGGCAACTATTTTATAATTCTAAAAAAAGACTTTATAATATTTTCAGATGTAAAAAATTATTGTAATTTTGCACGCTCATAATCATTTGAATAAATATAAAGAAAAGCTATGGCTAATCACAAATCGACTTTAAAGAGAATCAGGTCAAGCCAGACAAGCAGTTTGCGTAACAAGTATTACTCGAAAACAACGCGCAATGCTATTCGTGGTTTCATGAATATTGAAGATAAGGCTGAGGCGCAAGAACGCATGCCAAAGATTGCATCTATGGTTGATAAGCTGGCCAAAAGAAATATTATTCATAAGAATAAGGCCGGAAACCTGAAGTCTCGCATGGCACGTCATATTCAAGCACTGGCGTAAGTCTGGGTGAAGATTTTTGAGAAAGGTTGTCTTTTAAGAGCCAAGCTCTTGGAAGACAACTTTTTTTTACAGGCTGTTATAAATGGTGTTGCAAATAAAGCGTGCAGCATTTCCATCCCCAAAATACTCCGGATAGTAATCGGGTTTGCTTTCCATATAACTTTCGAATGCTCTTAGTATTTTCATTTGATGAGCTCCGCAGAGGGCTGCATTTCCGGTTTTCACTATTTCCACCCACTCGGTTTCCTCGCGGGCAATGATCGCCGGCTTTTGCAGGAAGTAGGCTTCCTTTTGTACCCCGCCCGAATCGGTGACAATCATCTCCGCATTTTTCTCCAGAAGAATCATATCCAGGAAAGAAACCGGGTCGGCCAGTACAATGTATGGGTTCTTTTCCAGTTTTTCCAGAATCTCTTTATTATGCTTCTCATGGAGGCGGCTCCTGGTGCGCGGGTGCAACGGAAGGATAATTCTCATGCCCGTATGGGCGATATCGTTAAAGGCACTCATAATGGAGCGCAGGTGCTGGCATTTGTCGGTATTCGACGGACGGTGGATAGTAGCAAGTATGTAGGGTTTGTGGTCGGGGTTGAGCTTTTTTAAGACTTCAGAACGCTTTTCAGCTAATTCGGCGAAGTAAAGCGTATTGTCGAGCATGATATCTCCGCTGTGATAAATCCCCGGATGATCAGGGGTGTGATTGCCGGCGGTATGCTCCCGGAATCCTTCGGCTCTGAGGTTCTTTATTCCCGTTTCGGTGGGAGAAAAAAGTAGCGTGGAAACATGATCAGTCAATACCCTGTTGATTTCTTCGGGCATATTTTTGTTGAATGAGCGCAGCCCGGCTTCGATATGGACCACCGGGATATGAAGCTTGGAAGCGGCAAGGGCTCCTGCCAGCGTGGTGTTGGTATCACCGTAAACGATGACAGCATCAGGTTTTTTCAGCACCAATACTTTTTCTATGGCTTCCATCATGCGGCCGGTTTGCTGGCTATGGGTTAGCGAGCCGATTCCCAAATGATACTGCGGAGCAGGAATGCCCAGGTCATCAAAAAAGACGTCCGACATGTTGTTGTCGTAGTGCTGCCCGGTGTGAATAATAATCTCTTCGATGGTGTTTCTGAATCCTTCTCTGATGGCCCGGCTTATTGCCGCTGCTTTTATGAATTGTGGTCTTGCTCCCACAATGGTAATCACCTTCATAGTGTTGTTGTTTGGGCCAAAGATACAACACATTTTACGCCAAGTAAAAGCTGATAAAAGCCCTTCGTCTTATTAACAGTGATAGTGAGTTGTTTATCGCCGGATTTTTTTATACTTTTATGAGATAAACCAAATCCATTACAGAACCAAAACCCTGTAGCAAAATGGAAGAATATCAGCAAAATCAATCCATTAAATACTGGTCGGAAGAGGACCGTCCGCGTGAAAAGCTTTTAAGCAAAGGCAAATTCTCGTTAACTAACGCTGAACTGATTGCTATACTGATAGGTAGCGGCACAGCCTCGCTTTCTGCGGTAGAGCTGTCGAGACAAATACTCAATTCCGTGGAAAACAACCTGATAGAGTTGTCCAAACTTTCCGTGAAGGACTTGCAAAAGTTCAAAGGTATCGGAGAGGCGAAAGCCATTAGTATTGTGGCAGCGTTGGAGCTTGGTAAACGCCGGCGCAGCGAAGAAGGGATTCAGCGAAAGCAAATCACAAACAGTCATGAGGTATTCGAGTACCTTCAGTTCACCTTGTCAGACACTCCCTATGAGGCTTTCTGGATTGTGCTCCTCAACCGGGCCAATCATATTATGAGGACTATCAAAATCAGTGATGGCGGGATGACCGGAACGGTGGCCGACCCGAAACGGATTTACAAGATGGCGTTGGAAAACAATGCATCATCGATGATTTTATGCCATAATCATCCTTCAGGAAATGTCAGGCCCAGCGATGCGGATGTAAAGCTTACGCAGAAACTGAAGAAAGCCGGAGAAATGCTGGATATTTTCGTTACCGATCATATCATCATCGGCGACAACAAGTATTTTAGCTTTCGCGATGAAGGGATGCTATAAATCTATTCGTAGCGTAAAGATTCCACCGGATCGAGTCGTGCTGCCTTAGTGGCCGGGATGATGCCCGAAAGTAAGGCAACAATCAGGCAAAGCGTGATACCTCCGAGAATCCAGAGCCATGGAATGATAAACCCCACGGATAAAACCATCGAAAGGAGGTTGCCGATAAGAATTCCGAAGATAATCCCTACCATCCCGCCCAGCTGAGCAATAACAATCGATTCCACGAGAAACTGGTTGCGTATGGTTATTGATTTTGCCCCGATGGCTTTACGTACCCCGATTTCACGCGTACGCTCTGCCACCGAAACCAGCATGATGTTCATCAGGCCGATGGCTGCACCCAATAGGGTGATTACCCCAATAATGACAGCGGCAAGCCGCAGGTTTCTGATGTTGGCGAAAAGCTCTTCGGCCAGGCTGCTGCTTTTTTTTATGCTGAAATTGTTTTCGTCTTGTGGATTGAGTTCGCGAATGACCCTGAATGTGCCTTCCATCTCGCTTTCTGCGATGTCCAGCTTTTCCGGGTTCTCAGTCATGACATTCACCCGGTAGTTGTAGCTTCTGCCACTGCTCTGATTTCTGAGGGTGGTAACAGGCAATACACACATTTTTCCTGAACTGAATCCGAAAGAGTTTCCTTTGGATTTCAACACTCCTATCACGCGGTATTTTCCACTTCCGATACTGATAGCTTCGCCCAAAGGGTCTTTATTTTTCGGAAACAGCGTGCCAGCCAAGTCTTTACCTATCACCGTAACATTTGCGCCATAACTGATGTCGCTCTTCGATATGTTGCGGCCGATATCGAGTTCGTTGCCTGAGGTAGCCAGGTAATTTTCATCGGCGCCGTATACCGAGATGTTCGGGTTCGTTTTTTCAGATTTGTATTTGACAGTGGCCATACCGGTGGCCTGGGTAAAAACCGACACTTTGGCAGGAAAGCTAAAGCGGTTTTTAAAAGCCATCGCATCATCGAAATTGATGCTCTTGTATGCTTTTGCATTCTGCCCTTCAATCCTAACAGAACGGCCCTCCAGGGTGAGGGTGTTTGAGCCCATGCGCGAGAAATTCTGGTTGAGAAAATATCTGATAGCATCAATAGATGTGAGGATGCCCACTAAAGCCATAATTCCGAAAGCAATAATCAGAATGGTTAATATCGCCCTCAGACGATGGTTTTTTATCGAGCTGAAAGCGATTATAATATTTTCTTTAACCAGTGTGTTTTTCATGTTTTAGCGTTTAACTCCATAGGCCAGGTCGCCGGCATCTCCCAGTCCGGGAATGATATAGGCTTTTTCATTGAGTGTCGGGTCGATAGCCCCTACCCACAAAGTTACATTTTTTTCGCCGATACCTTCTATCAATGTATCAATTCCCTTTTGGCTCGAAATGATAGTAACAATATGGACATGTTCAGGTGATCCTACCTTAAGCAACTCTTTGTAGGTTAGGAGCATAGAGGATGCTGTGGCTAACATCGGGTCGGAGATGATCAAGGTGCGGTTGTCCAGTTCCGGACTGGAGGCATACTCCATGTAAATCTCAAAATCACCCGATTCGTTATACTTGCGGTAAGCCGAGATAAAGGCATTGTCCGCATTATCGAAATAATTCAGTAGTCCCTGGTGAAGTGGGAGACCGGCTCTGAGAATCGTGCTAAGTACAGGCTGATGGGTAGGTAGCGACATCTGCTTTTCTCCGAGCGGAGTCTGGACTGCTACCTGCTTATAGCTCATGGTTTTACTTATCTCATAGGCAAAAACCTCACCGATACGCTCCAGGTTCCTGCGAAAGCGCAAACGGTCTGCCTGAATGTTTTTATCTCTTATTTCTGAAATAAATTGATTGAATACCGAGTTGTGTTCTTCCAGATTTCTTATCGTCATTTTTATTCGTATGATTTATAGGTTCCTTAGTTTTTTTATGGCTTGCACAGGGCCGTTTATCCAAAACGGCAGTGTGTTTTTATTATAGTGATAATAGATTCCTTGCTTTGCCCCGAAACTCTGATAAAAGCGGGCCAGGTTCTCATCGTTGCTGCCTTCAAAATCGAGCGTGCTGTTGCTTGACGCATGATGCAGGATAAAACGATCGATAATGTAAGGCATGGCTCCTGCTTCCCTGGCGTGGCTCGTTGTTCCCGAGAAAATGAAGATCCACCGGTTTTTACTCCTGAAAAAGATAGCCCCTGCAAGCAGTGTATTGCTTTCGTCGAATGCCCCCCACACCTTTGCCCGGCCGCGGTAAATCATCACATAGACCAGCTGTTTTAGTTTCCGGTAGGCTTCATCATCAAGCTGCCGGATGTCTTTGCCGCGGTTCTCCCTGAAAATGCGTATGACTTCTTCAGGACGAATATTTTGCATCAGCTGAACTTTGGCTTTTTCTGCTTTACGGATATTCCTGCGAAGATTCTTGGAGTAGTTTTGCCTGATTTCGTCATGCGAAGCAATCAGGTCCAGCTCATAATTCTTCATCGGGATGAAGTATTGTTGTAGCTTTTCGGAAGGCGGGTTAAAGGTGTTAAGGTTTATTTCTATGAGCTTAAACTCTGCGGGCACCATCGAGATAAATTCCTCCACCTTTTCGCTGTTCAATTTTCCTTTCGAATAAATACCCAATTGCTGAGTGAAAAAGGGCTGAAAAAGGTAGGATATCCCGGCCTTTTTCCTGAGAGTGACCGGCATAACACGCTCGTAATCGTCCTCCACCAGTCCGTCCCACTCACCGGCCACAACATCCAAATACCACGAATAGCCGTAGACCAGGCTGTTAAAAGATTTTCTCACGCACTTATCCCATTTATCCGTGTCTATTTCCTTGTGTTTCAGATATCTTATCATTCTTCGCTGTCCTCCTTTTCCTGTCCAAGTGCCACTTCAACCAGTTCTTCATACACTTTTCGCCAGTCGCCATAAATGCTGTCGGGGTTCAGCGAGTGGTTGTGCCACAGGCTGATAAAGGTGCCGTCTACCGCTTTAACCTCTTCGATTAATGGCTTAATAACCGCTTTGGCATCGTGTGGTTTAATCTTCTGATAATCGATCAACGTACCGTCCATGATAGTAAAAGGATGAACTTTCAGTTTTGTTTCTGTGTCAAGATCCAAATCAAAGAAATAAAACGGGTCGCAGGTGCCGGCTCTGAAGCCTGGCTCGGCAGCGAAACCCATGGTGTAGTCATTGGTGATTTCCATGGCCTGCAGGTTCCTGTATGTAGAGGGTAAATCCAGGCGCAGGTAGTGCTGACGGCTATCTTTTATCTCGCGTTTTAAAACCGTGGAGAGTTTTGAAACTTCTTTTTTGAGCTGCTCAAAATCATCCTGGGCCACATAAGATGGATGAATGCCAACTTTGGCGTAATCAGACAAGTGTTTGATTAAGTGCTGATAGCGCTTGTTGTTGACAGATATATTTTTGTCGTATTTCGAATAACTTCCGAAAAGGATAAAATAAATAGCATCAAGATTAAACCGTTTATGAAGATTTATCTGGTAGCTGAAGGTGTCGTAAGGATCGCTTGAAATTCCAGTGATGGCTTTCGTTCTCAACAACAAGTCGTTCCACCTGCGGTAATAGAGATCTGTCAGATATCCACCGGCTGTTCGTACCAATCCTTTTGAGCGGTATGAGAAAGCGATGTCGATGTCGTAAGTGGGAATGAACCTGAATTCCCGTTTCCTGAACTTTAATCCCTTAAAGCGCTTTTGCAGGATTTTCTTAATGTGCGAAGCCCAGATGTTGACCACGGGCTTTTTGAGAAAACGATTCTTCCAGGCAATGCTTTCGTGGGCATGAAACCTCCCATGCTCATCTTTTTTATGGGGAAGGTATTCTTCATATCGCGAAAGCATATAAAAAGAAGCAGCAAAGGGATCGAAAGGAAGAAAAGACTTCTCGTCTTTCACAGGAAAGAGTGCTTTGCTCCCTTCAAACTCAATGGTATTGATTTCACTGTTGTCAATATCATGTTCGAAGAGGAGATTTTGGCTGCAAAAAAAAACTTCTTTACTAAACGATTTTGGAGAGTAATTTAGTTTAGGGCCCTGGTACTTGAGAAATTCATCCTTGTCGGTCGTGTGGTTAAAATCAATTCCCAGTATATCACGAAAAATTGTTTTTAACGTGTATTGAAGCCTGTTGCTATCTTTCTGGGAATATATTAACAGCATAACCTTATTTTCAATGCAATATTAATGAAATCTTTGCTAATAATGCATTTGCAGCTTAATTTTTAAAGAGGCATCTGGCCGATCGAAGTTCGATCCGGTTTAAGAAGTGCCTGCTTCGTAACCCATGCCCACAATAAAAGGCCTAGGGAACAAGCTTTCATATTTAACCAGAAACTGTCAGGCTAGTTTTTCAATGGCCTTTTTTATGCGTTTCATAGCTTCAAGCAGCTGCTCTTCGGAAGTGGCATACGACAAGCGGATACAATTTGGGTCGCCAAAGGCCGAACCGGGAACGGTGGCCACCCAGGCTTCTTCTAAAAGATAATCGCAGAGCTTGACGCTGTCATCGATGGTTTTGCCATTGAATGACTTGCCATAGAGCGATGAAACATCCGGGAAGATATAAAAGGCGCCTTTCGGCAGATAAGTTTTCACCCCTTCGATTTCCTGTAGTTCAGAAATCAGCAGGTCTCGTCTTGACTCAAAAGCCGCAAGCATCTCGTTGGTTTCCTTTACATTTTTCGGTTCAGCCTTTAAGGCTTCTTCGGCAGCCATTTGCGATACCGAGCAAGCTCCGGAAGTCATCTGCCCCTGGTATTTCTCAGTAGCAGAAGCTATATCCCGGTCGGCAGCCAGATAACCCAGTCGCCATCCGGTCATCGAGAAGCCCTTACTGACACCGTTGATAATAATCACACGGTCGCGAATGCTATCAAATTGCGCAATGCTCTCATGATTGCCTCCAAAATTGATGAGCTCATAAATCTCATCAGAAATAATATAAATATGAGGGTTTGCTTCAAAGAATTTGGCAAGATCCTCCAACTCTTTTTTAGTATACACCGAACCCGTTGGGTTTGAAGGAGAGCTGAAGATGATCAGCTTCGTTTTTTCTGTCGTGTATTTTTCAAGGTCTTTGGCCGTCACTTTAAATTCATTTTCGATAGAAGTAGGCACATACACATGCTTTCCTTCCGCCAGACGAATGATTTCACGATACGAAACCCAGAACGGGATGGGGAGAAGCACTTCGTCGCCTGGATTTACAAGGCTCATCACCGTATTGGCAATGGACTGCTTGGCGCCGTTAGAAACAACAATTTGTTTGGGATCGTAATGAAGGTTGTTGTCTCTCAGAAGTTTTTCGCTGATGGCTTCCCGTAAGGACTGAAATCCGGCCACCGGAGGGTAGTAAGTGATGTTATCATCAATTGCTTTTTTTCCAGCATTTTTAATGAAGCCGGGAGTGAAGAAATCGGGTTGTCCGATACTCAAATTAATGATATCGCAACCGTTTGATTTCATTTCCCTGCTGCGCCTGCTCATAGCCAGTGTCTCTGATTCGGCCAGTGATAGTATTCTTTCTGAGAGTTTGTTCATCGTAGTTGATTGTTTTTGAGGATGACAAATTTAATAATATCTATTACATTTGTGCACCATAAAGATGATTATTTCCCGGATGTTTTTAAGCAGGGGTAATTTAGAAATATTAAAAATAAAGCAATAAGAATCGTATGAGCTTTCTCACCCTTCTGGCAATCGTTTTACCGGCACTGGCTGTGGCATTATCGTCGTATTTTTTGCTAAAGAAATTTCTTGAATCACAAGAAAAGCAAAAGCTGTATTCTTTAAAATCACAAAATCAAAAGGAAGCCCTTCCACTAAGGTTGCAGGCTTGCGAGCGCGTGATGCTTATGCTCGAGCGCATGAAGCCCGGCAGTCTTTTATTCAGGGTCGATTCTTCAGGGCTGAGTGCCGGAGAGTACCAGGGGAAATTGCTGGCCAGTATCCGCGAGGAGTTTGAGCATAACCTTTCTCAGCAGATTTATCTTTCAGCTTCTGTGTGGCCTTTAATTACTGCCGCCCGCGAGGAGATGGTCAGGCTGATCAATAGTGCGGCGCTTGAACTGGAGCAGGACGCCAGTGGGAAAGACCTGGCTCAGCTTGTTTTTCAAAAGTCGGTGGAGGAGGGCGTTTCGGCGATAGAGAAGGCAGGCCGGGCGTTGAAAGCAGAAGTGCAGGAGTTGTTTTGAAGCACGTGCCTAAATGCTTGTATTTGAATGTTTAGTAATAACCAGTATAGGGACTTACGCGTATGACAATTAGAAAAAGCGGATTAATCGGAGGGGTAGCCATTTCGCTGGCAGCTATACTATGGGGGCTCGACGGGGTGGTGCTAACGCCGCGCCTATACCGTCTTCCTATTGATTATGTAGTGTTTGTTTTCCACATCATCCCCTTTCTGATAATGAGTGTGGTATTCTCCAAACAATTCTCCTTTCTCAAAAAGTTTGATAAATCAGATTATTTCTACCTTTTTTTGGTGGCATTATTTGGAGGCGCTGTAGGTACCCTCTCCATCGTGCAGGCGCTTTTTATGGTGGGCTTTCAAAAGCTTTCGGTGGTGGTGCTGCTTCAAAAGCTTCAGCCGGTATTCGGAATTGTGTTGGCCGCCATCATCCTGAATGAACGCCTGGGGCCCAGGTATCTTTTGTGGGCATCGCTGGCGATTATTGGCGGGTATTTCCTGACCTTCGGATGGCAGCTGCCCAGGATAGACGGAGATAACAATACTCTCCTGGCTGCAGCCTACGCTTTACTTGCAGCATTTTCTTTTGGAAGCTCAACAGTCTTCAGCAAAAAAATTCTGAACAAGTATAGTTTTTACACAACTACCTTTTATCGCTACGGATTCACGTCATTGATCATGCTGGTTTACGTGGTGTTAAACGGTACATTTATGCAGGTGAAGGATACAAATACAACGGAATGGGTCTATTTCCTGATAATTGCTTTTACCACCGGATCAGGCGCTATATTCCTTTATTACTATGGGCTCCGAAAGGTAAAAGCAATTGTTGCCACTATCTGCGAATTGTTTTTCCCCTTGTCGGCGGTGTTGTTCGATTACCTGTTTAACGACTACCAGCTAAAGCCTGTGCAATGGATCAGTGCGGGGGTCATGATTTTTGCAATTATTCAGCTTAACCGCGATACAGCAAGAAAGAAGCTTAAATAAAAAAAGCCCGGTTAAAAGCCGGGCGCATGCATATGGGTAGTCTTTTCTAGTTGCTAAAGTCTTGCAATTTCTCCATCAGTTTTTTCCTGGTAAAGAAAATTCTGCTTTTCACTGTACCTATTGAAAGGTCAAGGTGGTCGGCAATCTCCTTGTATTTATATCCTTGATTGTGCATCTCAAATGGAGTCCGCTGATTTTCGTCAAGCTGCTTAATATTACGGTTAATTTCTTCAGCTGCAAGACTGCTGTCAGGAGACTCGTATTTGGCTTCTTTCGTAGTGTTGAGATAGTAAAGGTCCTCAGTGGTGTCTACGATAGTGTTTGCTTTCACTTTACGTCTGTAATTATTGATGAAGGTGTTTTTCATAATCGTGTAAGTCCAGGCCTTGAGATTAGTGTTTGGCTGAAACTTATCGCGATTAGTCAACGCTTTAATGTTAGTGTCCTGCACCAAATCTTTAGCTTCTTCATCATTATTAGTAAGTGAACGGGCGAAATAACCCAGGTTGTCCTGGAGTTGCATTAATTTGTTATTGAATTCAATTGCTGTCATAATATTAGTAGTTTAATTTTTTCTTTGTTTAACAATACAAGAACAAAAGTAAACAAATAATTTAGAATTAGACAAAATAAATCAAAAATTAATCTTAAATAATTGTTAATAATCACGAAAAACCTGCTGTAAGGCGTGTTGACGTGATTCTCAATTAATATATTTAATGTTTAATTCATAGTGAAAAATCATGAACACAAAATTAATGCAAGAGGAGGCGGAGATCAAGTTTTAAATGTTAATAAATCGTAAATCGGAAAAATTGGGTCTATATTTCCTAAATTATGGTTATGTATTGAGATAGCTATGGTCTGGTTATGGGTTAAGCTGGCGATAGCGCGGGATTTCTCTTGTTTCTTCAGCAAAAAAAAGGCTGCCTTGATTAAAAGGCAGCCTAACAGAGCGAGTTCATGAAATTTAATGCTAATTGCTAAAATCTTGTAATTTTTCCATCAGCTTTTTACGAGTAAAGAAGATGCGGCTTTTTACTGTGCCAATGCTTAGATCGAGTTGGTCTGCGATTTCCTTGTATTTATATCCCTGATTGTGCATCTCGAAAGGAAGACGCTGGTTTTCGTCCAGTGCGTTAATGTTACGATTGATTTCCTCAGTGGCCAGACGGCTGTCAGGAGTATCGTACTTGGCTTCTTTAGAAGTGTTCAGGTAATATAAGTCTTCGGTAGTATCAACAATGGTATTCGCTTTTACTTTTCGACGATAATTGTTGATGAAAGTATTTTTCATAATCGTGTAAGTCCAGGCCTTGAGATTGGTGTTGGGCTGAAATTTATCACGGTTTGTTAACGCTTTGAAATATGTGTCCTGCACCAAATCTTTCGCCTCTTCATCATTGTTGGTTAAAGAGCGTGCAAAGAACCCCAGATTCTCTTCCAGTTCGAGTAGCTTGTGATTAAATTGTGTTGCAGTCATATCTTATTGTTTTTTGTTTGCTGTTTAATTAATATGGTACAAATATAAACAAATAATTTGTAATAAAACTAAATAAGAATAAAAAAAATCCAAAAAAATACGCAAACAGCTAAATAACAGTTGTAAAGGGGATTAAAAAATCTATTTTTCTACATAAAAAGTGTTTAACATAGAAATAATATTAGTAAACAAGTGTTTCAGTGGTTCAGGCAATTTTTTGCTGTGTTCAGGATAGAATGAATGGTATGTGGATATCGTTACCTTCTATAAACATTAAAATCAGTGTGGTATACTCTTAGATACACATGCATTTACAATTGGGATGTTTTATTATTGACTTGATAAGTGTTGGGAGGCGGCTCTAACTTACTACTGTGATTTTAAAAGCGAATAGCTTAAAAATGAATAAACCTTGCCTGCAGGCAGTGATAATAATAAGAAGAGATTAGACGCACCGTGCGGCTAATCCTTAAATAATGGTAGTTGAAGGTGCCTTATACTATGCAGAAAAATGATTGGTAGAAGATGTCATCTTTTGCCAAATAAGTTATTCGCTATCCAGGGCTAGCTTCTTAAACTCCAGAACATCGTTAACCTTGATAATATTCGAAGGTAATTTTTTCTTAAGGTTTTTGGCTTGCAATCCTGTAAAATAGATGCTTTGTCCCGGAAAATTATACTCTAAATCATGAATAAATGCATCCATCGATTTGTTATCGAGTGCTGCGGTGACGGAAGTAACGATGGTATGAGGCTTTTTGAGCTTTGTTATCTCAATGACATCCTCGAAAGGAACGGATTGGCCGAGGTAAATAATCTTGTGGCCATGCTTTTTAACGAGGTATGCATAAAAGAGTAATCCAATTTCATGATATTCTGTTTCAGGAAGGAAGAGTAAAAACCTTTTCGCTTCAGGATTTCCTCCCGACATTTGCCCGTCGATAGCCACAATAAGTTTCTGCCGTAACAGGTTAGTAACGAAATGTTCCTGGGCAGCATTGATGGAGCCTATCTGCCAAAGCACACCAATTTTTTCGAGGAAGGGGTAAATCACATATAATATGGTTTCTTCAAAGCCAATTTTTACCGTTGAGTTGGTGATGATTTTATCAAACTTCCGGTCATCAAGCTCAATCATCGAGAGAATCAGGTTGTTTACCTGTGTGTTGTAGTGCTTGGCATTGGCAGAAAAACTAAGCACTTGCTCGGATAGTTGTTCATTGGTGAAAGAGGCAATTTCAGATATTTTATATCCATTGTCTTTAAGAATAGCAATATTCAAAACTCTCTTCAAATCTTCATCATCGTAAAGACGAATGTTCGTATCCGTTCTTTTCGGATCTATTATCCCATAACGTTTTTCCCAAATACGAATGGTATGGGCCTTTATTCCTGATAATCGCTCCAAATCTTTAATTGAATATCCCAGCATGTTTTGTTTTATTTTCGTTCTAAGCTTTTAAACAAGAGTTCGTGGCAAAAGTTTTTCCGTGCACGTAATTTATAGGTGTGTTTCCTCATTGACACCCATTTTCTGTGCTGTATTGCTGCTTATTGCCATCCTGCATTATATGCCACATAGCCTTTAGCAGCAGGATAAACGCTCATGTTTTACTCTCCCTAAACCTCGTATTGTTTAAGATTGCCGCGAAAATATTAAAAAAAGAAACAGGCAAGCAATTCTTGTTTAAAAAGAACGGCCTGACCTGTTTCAATTAATGCATTAAAAGGTGATTTATGATATTAGCTTGTGTGCTTTGTCCAGTGCTGACTGTATTCCGCCAGGATTTTTGCCTCCGGCACTTGCAATGTGCGGCTGACCGCCACCACCTCCCTGAATTTCTTTCGCCAGGTCTCTGATAACGTTTCCGGCATGAAGCCCTTTTTCTTCGGTAAGGTTTTTAGATACCGCCACAGTCAGGTTTGCTTTTTTCCCATCGGAGTTGGCCAGCACCAAAAACAGGTTTTCCACATCAGCAACCAGTGCAAAAGCCAGGTCTTTCACTCCGGCCATATCCAGATCCACTTTCTTTGCCAGGAAATTCACTCCGTTGATGGGCATGATGTCCTTTTTGAGCTTGTCTTTCAATCCGGCGGCCTGCGCCTTGTGCAGTTTGTCGATTTCCTTCTGGAGCTTTTTATTCTCCTCGATTTGCTGCTGCACACTCTTTACGGCGTCTTTAGTATTCTTAAACATCGCCGTGATTTGTTCCAGCTGATCGATTTTTTTGTTGACGTACTTCTCCGCTTTATCGGCAGTGATCGCTTCTATCCTCCTGATACCGGCGGCAATTGCGCTTTCCGATCTGATTTTGAACAGCCCGATTTGTCCGGTGGCTTCCACATGCGTGCCGCCACAAAGCTCCACACTATCGCCAAAACGTATCACCCTGACTTTATCGCCATATTTTTCACCGAACAACGACATCGCACCCATTTCCTTTGCTTCAGAAAGCTGCATCTCTCGCTTTTCGTCTTGTGGAATATTGCGGCGTATCATCCGGTTAACGCGTTTTTCCACTTCAGCGATCGCTTCGTCGGTCATTTTGCTGAAATGAGCAAAGTCGAAACGAAGATAATCATGCTGCACGAGGGAGCCCTTCTGCTCCACATGCGTTCCCAAAACATCGCGCAAAGCGTGATGAAGCAGGTGAGTAGCTGTGTGGTTGTTGGCCGTTAATGTGCGGATATGCGAAGAGACTACCGCTTTAAAAGTGCTTTCAGGATTATCGGGCAGCTTGTTGGTGAGATGTACGCTCAGGTTATTCTCTTTTTTAGTGTCCTTGATTTCGGTTTTGTGCCCGTTTTCATCTTCGATGTAACCGGTGTCACCCACCTGGCCCCCCGATTCAGCGTAGAAAGGTGTCTTGTCAAAAACCAGCTGGTATTGTGTTTTCCCCTTGGTTTCAAGTTTACGATACCTTAATATCTTTACTTCAGACTCAAGCGCATCATAACCGGTAAACACTGTTGCATCCTGACTTCTCAGGATAATCCAGTCGTCGGTTTTCATATCGGCAGCCTGACGTGATCGGGCTTTTTGTTTAGCCATCTCCTCATCAAACTCTTTCCTGTTTACTGAAAGGTTATTCTCCTTCAGAATCAATTCTGTCAGGTCGAGCGGAAAGCCATAGGTATCATACATTTCGAAAGCCACCTTGCCGGGAATCTCTTCCTGGCCTTTGCCTGAGGCGTCTTTCATCACCTTCTCAAGCATCTGGATACCCACCTCAAGGGTTTTCAGGAATGACTGCTCTTCCTCAAAAATCACATTGCTGATAAGTTGCTGTTGTTTTTTGATTTCCGGAAAAGTTTCGCTCATCTGGTGAACGAGTACGGGCAGCAGCTTGTAGATGAAAGGCTCTTTTTGATTCAGGAATGTAAAGCCGTAACGGATAGCGCGTCTGAGGATGCGGCGGATCACGTATCCGGCCTTGGCGTTTGACGGAAGCTGGCCATCGGCAATGGCAAAACTTACCGCCCTCACGTGGTCGGCAATAACGCGCATGGCAATGGAGTTGTCTTCGTTTTCACCATATTTCAGGCTGCTCATCTCTTCAAGCTGACGGATGAGCGGCTGAAAAACGTCCGTATCGTAATTTGATTTTTTGTCTTGCAGGGCCATGCACAGGCGCTCGAAGCCCATCCCGGTGTCGACATGTTTGGCCGGAAGGTTTTGTAGTGAACCATTGGCCATCCTGTTAAATTCAATAAAAACAAGGTTCCAGACTTCAACCACTTCCGGATGATCCATGTTTACAAGGTCTTTCCCGGCCACCTTTTGTTTTTCATCTTCAGAGCGAAGGTCGATATGGATTTCGGAGCAAGGGCCACAAGGGCCGGTGTCGCCCATTTCCCAGAAATTATCCTTTTTAGAGCCCATCAAAATCCGTTCTTCCGGAACAATGGCTTTCCAAAAATTGTAAGCTTCTTCGTCAAAAGGCATGTTGTCACTCTTATCGCCTCCAAAAACGGTGACGTAAAGAATTTCCTTGCTGATGCCATAGCGGTGGGTAAGCAGTTCCCAGGCCCATTCAATAGCTTCCTTTTTAAAGTAATCGCCAAACGACCAGTTGCCCAGCATCTCAAACATGGTGTGGTGATACGTGTCGTGCCCCACTTCCTCAAGGTCGTTGTGTTTTCCTGATACACGAAGGCATTTTTGTGTGTCGGCCACACGTGGCGCCGGCGCCGGGCTGTTGCCCAAAAAAGCGTCCTTAAACTGGTTCATCCCGGCATTGGTAAACATCAGCGTGGGGTCATCCTTGACCACCATCGGCGCTGAAGAAACGATTTTGTGTTGCTTTTCTTTAAAAAAATCTAAAAATGTCTTTCTAATCTCGTAAGAATTCATGTAACAGGATTTTATCAACAATTATCAGTTAATTTATTCATCGTTAAGAGAATTGCAAAATTAAGTTATTTACTTAACTTTGCGGAAAGAGTGAGGATTTTTCTTAATGAACAGAATTTTACTTAATGGGTAGAGAAAAGTACAGACTAGACACGGATTCACTCCAGATAGTCAGACAAAAGCCAACCATAAAAGAAAAAGTATTAAAAGTTTTTTCGATGCTGGCATCGGGATTGTTTTTCTCGGCTGTGGTTGTGGGGCTTGCCTATACTTTTTTTGAATCGCCAAAAGAAAAAATACTTAAAAGGGAATTAGACCAGGTAAAGCTCCAATACAGTATATTACATGACAGGGTAAACCAACTTGAGATGGTTGCCCAGGATTTGGAAGAGAGAGACGATGATATTTACAGGGTGATTTTTGAAGCAGAGCCTATTTCTGACAACTTACGCCGTGGGGGTATGGGAGGTGTTGACAGATACGCCCGTCTTGAAGGATACAAAAACTCTGATTTGCTGATAGAAACAACCAAAAAGGTTGACAACCTGGCCAATAAGTTGTACGTGCAGTCGAAATCCTTTGACGAGGTTTTTAATATGGCCAAAAACAAGGAAATGATGCTGGCAGCTCTTCCGGCCATTCAACCGGTGAGCAATAAAAATCTCAAACGCATCTCTTCATACTATGGGTATCGTACCGACCCTTTCTATAAAGTCAGGAAGTTTCATGAGGGAATTGATTTTTCCGCCCCGGTGGGCACACCCATTTATGCTCCTGGCGATGGTGTGGTGAAGTATGTGAAAAATTCGCACCGCGGCTACGGAAACCGTTTGGTGATTGACCACGGATTTAGTTACGAAACAGTATATGCCCACATGAAATCGTTTGGGGTGAAGAAAGGGAATAAGATCAAACGCGGACAAATCATCGGGTATGTAGGAAACACCGGAAAATCCACTGCCCCACACCTGCACTATGAGGTGAGAAAAAACGGGCGTGCTGTAAATCCGATTTACTACTTCTTTAATGATATCACACCAGAGCAGTTTGAAAAGATGATTGAGCTGTCGAAACGACCTTCACAATCGATGGATTAAATATGGCGGACAGGAAACCTAAATCAAAGAAAATCTTTTTCAGTATTGGCGAGGTAGCCAAAATGTTTGAGGTCAACCAATCGCTCATCCGATACTGGGAAAAGGAGTTCGACGTGATTAACCCGCACAAGAATAAAAAAGGCAACCGCTATTTCACGCAAAAAGACATCGATAACTTTCACCTGATTTACAACCTTGTTAAGCGTAAAGGATACACTTTGCAGGGAGCTAAAGACATCCTCCGAAAAAAGACCCGGCAGACGGAAACGGAGTTTGAGGTGGTAAAAACCCTCGAAGATACCCGGCGATTTCTGCTGGAGCTCAAAGAGAGTGTACCGCTGGATGAGGTGGAACAATAAGATCAATCCAAAAGTCAGTTGTGTAATAGTTAGTTGGTAAAAATTTCAAATAACAACTCCTAGATTTCACGTGGTTTCCATTTGTGCATTTTTCTGGCATACTAAGGTTTCTGATGGAACTGCTTTAAGGTGAATTTTACATCACCCAAAGCATGTAATAAGAAAATGACACAAAGCAGGCGAGAAAGGCAGCTGAAAAATAGATAGTTAATTTGTACTCCTTATAAATTTCTGGTTTTGTTTCTTTTACAAGTAGATTTTTTCAATCTTTGAGAAAAGTTATCTGCATGATTGAAATACTGGTTTTCTTTTTCGGAATTTTGTTTGCTGCATCGCTGCTGATTGCCGCCGTGGTTTCTTTAACAGAGCGTGAGCACCGGGCCGCTTCGCGTTTTTTATGGATGTTTTTTGCGGTAGTTATTGTATATGCTTTACCAGTGGTTTTTTCTGATTCATTTGTTTCTCATGCAGTAGCAGCGTTTACGGCTTTTTGGCTTTTGGTTTTGATGGTAGCTTTCATTCCATTCAATAAGTTTAAAATAAAGGGCTGGGAAAAGCCATCAGAACGGATAGATGAGCGTACTATCATGTTTTCGAGAAACCTTCTGAAGCCTGATACAAAAAAGTTTTTAAGCTATTACCGGGAATACCCTGAGCACTTGGAGCCCGATAACGTCTTCAGAAAAAATCCCGGACTGCTGTCCGAAGAATCGAAGTATTATCGTCCGGATACTTTTCATGCGGCTGTTTCAGCATTCGAGCTGATAGAAAGCTTTCATGATTTGGCAGAAGGTGAGCCAGCTGCGAAAAAGGTCGAGGTCGATTCTGATGAAATAACAACTTTTCTGGAAAGTTGGAGCAGGAAACTGGGAGTGTATTCTTTCGGGGTCACGCATTTAGAAGATTACCACAAATACAGTATCGTTGGGAGAGGAGCGGACTATGGCCGGAAAGTGAGCCTTGATCACCAAAACGCCATTGCCATTACCACTGAAATGGATCATGAAATGGTTTCTTTTGCGCCTCAGGGGCCCATTGTCATGGAGTCGGCAAGGCAGTATGTGAATAGTGGAGTGATAGCCCTGAAGCTGGCCGTTTATATACGCTCGCTGGGTTATGAGGCCCGAGCCCATATCGATGGGAATTATCGGGTAGTGTGCCCGCTGGTGGCTAAAGATGCCGGATTGGGAGAGATAGGACGGATGGGTTTGCTCATGACCCCTTCGTTGGGGCCTCGGG
>JASMTJ010000646.1:0-1176 GCA_041694335.1 Bacteroidales bacterium | reverse complement strand
TATCTGGCAGCATCGAACTGTTTTTCAATGATTGATGGTGATGTTTCCCGACGAGCCTGTAAAACAAGATTTTCCGACTGCATATCGGCTTTGTCATTTTTTCCGATATCCAGCTTCACCCGATTAAACAAATCACCATGTACCTTTTTATGATTAGACAGGAGTTCTTTGTAATCGGTGGGGAGACTTACCAGATCATTTTTCAATTCATTAACCCTCGACTGTTCATAATTGTAATTGGGAACCACACGCATCAGGAGCAGTATTTCATCTGCATCAGCGATAATCATCCGGTCTCCCTCATATTTTACTTCACCACCCGAAGAAATCACTCTGGCAACTCCTTCAAAACCATCAGGAATACCATCCCATTGACGTCGAAATTCAGTAGTATATGCCAAAAAACCATCATGAGCTGAAGTCTGTACATCTCTGATAGCCCTGTTTATAATATCCCACTGATCCCAGGGCACCGGATGTCTGTTAAGCGCCAGCGATGCACTCACCTTATCGCTTCCGCAAATTCGCAAAGCAATAATACTGTCAGGCCGGGAAACAAACACACTCCGCTGCATCAACCGTCCATTTTGCTCCCACTCAGTTTTGGCTTCACCGGTACTAAAATCAACCATCCGGATATAGTTTTTTACATCTCCGGGAGGCATGGATATATTGATATTGCAAAAAGGCACAAAGGGGTCGATCCATTTCTTCTCGCCATACCCTTCAATCATGCTTTGTTCCTGAGGCACCCGGGCAGCTTCTCTGTATTTCCCGCCGGCCAGAAGCGAACGGATTTCCCTGAGCCTTGATGCCTGATCAATGGGCTGCTGAGGCATCCAGTTTGGCAAATAATGCAAAGCATGATTAACAATGATTGTCTCTTCTTGTGTATTGCCAAAGACCATGACACCCATCGTACCGTTTCCGCTGAGCAATGCATCTTCCCAGGCAGGCGCAGGTTTCCAGCTGACAAACCCCTGACGGGGATATTCAAAATGCTGATGCGGCGACCGGCATCCAACAAGAAAAACAACGAAAAAAATGTAAGATGCTTTTAAGAAATCACTAAAAATTTTTAGATGTTTAGTCATTAGAGTGTTAGATTGTTAGATTGTTAGATTGTTAGGGTTGTTAGAGGGTTAGGGTTGTTAGATTGTTAGGGTTGTTAGGGTT
>JASMTJ010000645.1:0-2659 GCA_041694335.1 Bacteroidales bacterium | reverse complement strand
ACCCTTCGGATTTCCAGTACCGTTTGATTCACCAGGCTAATGTCTTAATTTTTTTGTTGCAAATTCACCCTGTTTAGCATTTGTAAAAGAAAAACCATATAAGGACAATTAATAAAGCCATTTGGAACGACGAACTCTTATATGTTTATATTCCAAGGATCTGCCACTAAAAGTTGGTGGTTGGCGAAATTTAAGTATGGTTGAATGGTCGAATAGTTTAATTGTTGATTTGTTGATCAGTTGGCAGTTGGCAAAGTGACAGTTGGCAACATCATCCCAAGTTACAGTAACCTTGCACTTTGCGTTTTTTGCTTGATTATGTTTTGAGGGCTTTGCGTGGAAGAATAATCGGTGTGGGAAAGCCGCATGACTATGATTTTTAACCTGATGAGTAGTAGAATAATGATGCTGCGTGACATCTATAAAAACTTTAGAAAGCCCCACGCAAAACACGCGAAAGGAAGAAACGCGAAATCCGCAAAGGAGAGGTTGAATTGGTTAAATAGTAGAATAGTTGCTCGCTTGTTAGAAGCTCCAAATTTCAAATTCCAAATTAGGAGGCTCGTTAGTATGTTGAATTGTTAAATGGTAGAATAGTTTCTCACGAATTGAAGATTCAACTTGCCAACTGCCAACTTAGTTTTAATCAAAATTCCAATATCAGTAATTCTAAACAATATCGTAAAGTGTTGATTTTATATGTTTTGAAATTTGGTGTTTGAAAATTCCAGATTATTTGGGTTTTGTTATTTCTTTCTTGTTATACGGATTTTTCATGGAACATAAGAGAGCCCTGACAGGGTTACAAACCCCTGTCAGGGCTGGCTTAGCTAATAATAGCTGGTTAAGACTTCACAATGATCCCCAGTTTCTCGAGGTACTGCGGTTCATTGGCAAACATCAGACGGGCCACCTTTTTATAGCGGTTGGCCCAATCTTCGAATTCATCGAGCTTCTGATCGCGTACTTTGATCTGGTGCTGTGCGTCACCTTCTTCGCGTTCGGCTTGCTCCATGAGCGTGTAGAGATTCTCGATGGCTGCCAGCTGTGTGGTAGCCACCTCGGGTGTGATGCCAAAAATACTTACAGCAGCCTGCACCGTGGTGTCGGTGGCAATGCTGTTGTAAAAGTTTTTGGCTTGTGCAAGATACTCAGCTTGCGTGCGGGCCCTGGCTCCTGACGCATCGATTTTCTGCATCAAAGCAGGCTGATCTTCTAAAGCGATACGAACAAAGTCAAGATGCCGTAGATACTCTTCATGAAAGCTGCTTTTGGCTTCCTGACGAGCATCCATCGCTTCCCGGTATTCGCCCTGCTCGGTTTTGTTGGCCTCAGTGGCCTCTTCGGCTGATTGTAAAACACCTTGGGCTTCCTGCATCGCCTCCGGGGTGTATCCTACCGTTGCCATTCTGTCGGCAATGACCGGATCATTGATCCCGTTGTTGATGAGGATGCGGTGCCTTCGCAGCCTTTCGGGGATTTTGATGTATCCCATAGTCTATTGTTTTTTAAATGATAAAAAAATAGTAATACACATCAGATAACCCATTACGGGATGTCTTTTTAGGGCAAAACATACCATGAATTATCTTTTTAAGGGTCACCTTATGGTTTATATAAATCAAACGAGTTATTTGCTCTGATACAGAGCGTACATCCGCAGGTACAAGTGCATTTCTACCCTAATACATAGGGTGCATCCGCAGGTACAAGTGCATTTCTACCCTGATACATAGGGTGCATCCGCAGGTACAAGTGCATTCCTACCCTGTTACATAGGGTGCATCCGCAGGTACAAGTGCATTTCTACCCTGTTACATAGGGTGCATCCTCAGATAAAACTGCATTCCAACCCTGATAAATGGGGTGCATCCACTGGCTAATGAGCCATAAACTAATAGAAGCTCAAGTACGAGGTTGCTTTAATAAACCATTTGGTGTAGTCAGATTTCCGGCAATCACAGCAGGCCATTTTAAAGCCTCCTGCTATTGACGCCTGTCCTGTTACGCCCGCCGTTTTGCTGCCTCTTTGAAGCAACGTCGCGGCCGCAGACCATAACAAACAGGAAGAACGAAAAAACATGTAAGCTTAATAACCGGTTACTTGTACATGTTGAAAGCATAAATGTATAAAGGTTTTTTTTAACACCCACAGCTTTTGCAGGATTTTTTTCAGGATTAGGGATTATTTAGAGGGGATACAAATAAGATGAGGTGGATGTTAGTAAAATTACAAATCCCAATTTCCAAATTCCAAATGAAGAGAATCTTGGATGCGTTATGTAGTTGAGTTGTTGATAAGGAGGAAGAGTTGGCAGTTGGCAACATGGCAGTTGGCAAAACCTGTCGAGGGATGGATAGTTGAGTAGTTGAATGGTAATTGAAAATTCCAAATTCCAATTTCCAAATTCCAAATGAAGAGGAACGTTATTAAGCTAAGTAGTTGATTTGTTAAATAGTTGGCAATTGGCAAAATGGCAGTTGGCAACACCATCCTAAATTACAGTATACTTGCGCTTTGCGTTTTTTGCGTGAATTGGTTTTGTGGGCTTTGCGTGGAAGAATAAACGGTGTGCAACAACCGCATGTTTATGATTTTTAACCTGATGAGTAGTAGAATAATGATGCCGCGTGACATCTATAAAAACGTAAGAAGGCC
>JASMTJ010000644.1:0-3822 GCA_041694335.1 Bacteroidales bacterium | reverse complement strand
CTTGTTGTGGATGATGCCATTGTGGTTGTGGAGAATGTATATCGTATCATGGAGGAAGAAAAACTAGGCCGTAAGGAAGCCACCATTAAGGCTATGGAGGAGATTACAGGCCCGATTGTGTCTACCACTTTAGTTCTTTTGGCAGTTTTTGTGCCGATTATATTTATGCCCGGGATTACTGGAGGACTGTATAAACAGTTTGGGGTGACGTTGTGTGTCTCAGTGGTTATTTCGGCAATCTGTTCCTTGACCTTGAGTCCGGCTTTGTGTGCAGTTTTTCTGAAGGAAGCAAAACCTTACCGGCGTGGGCCCTTTGCTTGGTTCAATAAATTTCTGGGAGGCTCTCGGGTAATATACACCTCTATCGTGGGCTGGCTTATCAGGCATCTGAGTGTGGCAATACTTTTCTTTTTGGTTATTGTTGGTGGGGCATGGTTTTTTGCCGGCCACTTACCAACAAGTTTCTTGCCTCAGGAGGATAAAGGTGGATTTTTCGCCGATGTCCAGCTGCCGGAAGGGGCAAGTATGGAGCGGACAAACGAAGTACTCAATCAGGCTACAGAAAAACTCCTGGAGATGGAAGGAGTTGACCATGTCCTTTCTGTGAGTGGTTTCAGTTTACTCAGTGGCAGCTCGGAAAATGTGGGCTTTATAATCTGTGATTTGAAGCCATGGGAGGAGAGGAAAGATCCTGATTTACGTTTGAACGCTATGGTAGCAAAGGCGGCCAAAGCATTTAGTTCAATAACCACTGCCAATGTTATTCCATTTGTCCCTCCTCCGATTATGGGTTTAGGGGTTACTGGCGGTTTTGACTTTCGACTACAGGCCTTAGAGGGGCAGAGCCCCAGCGAATTGGTATCTGTTGCCAGGGGGCTGGTGGCAGCCGCCAACCAGGAGCCTTCCCTTTCCCGAGTCTATACAACATTTACCGCTGATACCCCACAGATTTTTATGAGTCTGGATCGGATACGGGCAGAGCAGATGGGTGTTTCTGCCAGTGATGTATTTGCTGTGATGGCACAGCAGATGGGATCTGGATATGTAAACGATTTTAACTTATATGGCCGGACTTATGATGTCAGGATTCAAGGTCAGTCTCCATACAGAGCAAATCCCGAAGATATCCAGGATTTGTATGTGGTGAGTGACAAAGGGAAAAAAGTTCCACTGGAGAGTCTGGTAGACCTGTCTTATAGGTTGGGTCCCAAAGTGGTTAAGCGCTACAATCTGTTTACTAGTTTGGATATAAAAGGTGAAGCTGCTCCAGGCTATTCTTCTGGTCAGGCCATGGCCACCATGGAACGCTTAGCCCAAGAAAAACTGCCCCCAGGTTATGGGTTTGAATGGTCATCCATGAGTTACCAGGAAAAACAGGCCAGCGGTACTGTGGTATATCTGTTTGCGCTGGCATTGATTTTTGCCTATCTCTTTTTGGTGGGGCTGTATGAGAGTTGGAATTTGCCGGCATCTGTAATATTATCCGTTTTGGTGGCTACGCTGGGTGCTTTTTTAGGGCTTTGGATATTTGGACTTCCTATGTCCTTGTATGCTCAAATCGGTGTCGTTTTGCTGGTTGGTCTTGCGTCTAAAAATGCTATTTTAATTGTGGAATTCGCCAAAGAGCGCAAAGAGCAAGGTGCTTCTGCTTATGAAGCTGCTGTGCAAGGAGCTGGAATTCGTTTCCGACCGGTGCTTATGACTGCCTTGACTTTTATTTTGGGTGTTGCACCTCTAGTTGTGGCGACTGGCGCAGGAGCAGCAAGTCGTAGCCATATTGGTACAGTGGTTTTTTTCGGGATGATCGCAGCTACTACTGCGGGGATAATGATTATTCCGGCGCTGTATTACTTTTTCCAGCGGTTGCGTGAAAAGGGGCAGGCAATAAGACAGAAAGGCGGGAAAAAGCAGTTGGAGCAAGAAAAAAATGTGAATAACCAAGAAAAAGGCGAAGAGTGAGATGCAAAATATAACCATATTAAATAAAGAAAAACGGGATTTACGAGTGAGGGCTATGAAATTTATTACACGGTTGTTTATACCTGCTTTGTTTTTGATCGCTGGTGGATGTGCCACGGTGGGACCTAATTATGAGAAAGTCCAACCCGAGGTTGAGGGGAACTGGACAGCTCAATTGGAAAAAGGCCTTGAGACTACAAGACCGGACAGAGAGGTTTTGGCTGAGTGGTGGAAGGTACTGGATGATCCGGTGCTTACTGCTTTGGAAGAAAAAGCGGTTGAGGGAAATTTGGACTTACAGACAGCCCTTTCTCGTCTTAGGCAGGCAAGAATCAGAAGAGGGATAAGTAAGTCCGATTTTTATCCTACACTGAATGCATCTGGTCAGATTCAGGAACAACGTGGCAGTGAGTCCCTTCAGCCGGGAACCGGTGGAGAAGAAGAGGAGTACTATCTGGCTCAGTTTGACTCTTCATGGGAATTAGACCTTTTTGGTGGAATCAGGCGCTCAATTGAGGCTAGCCAGGCTGAGCTTGAAGCCAGCCAGGCTGATGTAAATGATGTGCTGGTCAGTTTGATGGCGGAAGTTGCTGTTAACTATATTGAGGTGCGGACATATCAGCAAAGATTAGACATTACGCAGGCTAATATTAAAACACAAGAACAAACATATGAGCTGAATAAGTCCAGATATGAAGCTGGTCTTATTGAAGAGTTAGCCGTCCAGCAATCCCTCCGAAATTTGGAGACCAGCCGTTCCCAGATTCCCATGCTCCAAAGCGGCTTGAGGGCGGCCAAAAATAGGTTGGCCGTTCTTTTAGGTAAGGAGCCTGGTGCAATTGATGATATGTTGGCAGCGGATAATGGGCTTCCACAGGTGCCACCCAATGTTGCTGTGGGGATCCCAGCTGAGACCATGCGCCGGCGACCAGATATTCGCAGAGCTGAAAGGCAGCTTGCAGCCCAGACTGCCAGGATCGGAGTAGCCACAGCAGAGCTTTATCCTAAGTTCCGCTTGTTTGGTACTATCGGATTAGAGGCAATTGATAGCGATTTTCTTGATACCGATAGCCATTTTTGGGGTATAGGCCCGGGTGTCTCCTGGAATATCTTCCAGGGTGGTGCTCTTCGGTTGAATATTGACCTGCAAACAGAAATGCAAAAAGAGGCTATGATTGCTTATCAATCAACTATTTTGAATGCATTGCAGGAAGTAGAAAATGCGTTGACCGCTTATGCCAAAGAGCAGCTTAGGGCAGAATCTCTACAAAGGGCTGTGGAGGCCGCGAGGAGAACAGAATCTCTGGCAAGAGATCGTTATAATGCAGGACTGACCGATTTTTACAATGTATTGGATGCCCAGAGGACGTTGCTTGAACTGGAAGATCAGTTAACCGCATCCAGAGCTGAAGTGGTTTCAAATCTGGCGCGCCTTTACAAAGCTCTTGGCGGTGGCTGGAAGTACTACAATGATATTTTTAATGAGCCCGCTACTCCAGAAACAGCAGAGAGTGAAGGTAATTAGCAATAAGGAGGAAAACTCCATGTCAGAAAAAAAGAAGCTTTTTAGCCCATTAAAAATAAAGAAAATGGACTTTAAAAACCGAATTATGATGGCTCCTTTTTATCTTGGATATGCAAATTCGGATGGAACGGTGAGCTCGTTGATGCTGGATCATTACCGGGAGATGGCTGCCTCTGGGGTTGCTGCAGTCGTGGTGGAGCACACAGGGGTCGATTCATCTGGGTTAGGTTCACCATTCATGCTACGCATCGATGATGATCGCTTTATCCCAGGGCTTTCAAATCTTGCCAAGGTTATTCAGGAGGAGGGTGCTTTAGCCATTATTCAGCTCAATCACA
>JASMTJ010000643.1:0-36848 GCA_041694335.1 Bacteroidales bacterium | reverse complement strand
AAACCTCCCTAAAGGGAGGCTTAACAATCGGCTTGAAAAACGATCTTTCTTCAAGTCCCCTTTAGGGGATTTAGGGGGCAATAACGAGCGGCTTAGAGATTTCTTCACGTTCCTCTACCCTCCAAACCTCCCTATAGGGAGGCTTAACAAACGGCTTGAAAAAACACGATCTTTTCTTCAAGTTCCCTTTAGGGGATTTAGGGGGCAATAACGAGCGGTTTAGAGAATTCTTCACGTCCGTCTACCCTCCAAACCTCCCTAAAGGGAGGCTTAACAATCGGCTTGAAAAACGATCTTTCTTCAAGTCCTCTTTAGAAGATTTAGGGGTGAGGCTGGAAGGCTGAACAAACGGTACTATCAGCATTTCAATCCACCCATTTCAGAAAAAAGCTCTTTTTTGATTTCATCAATAACCCGGTTCAAATCCTCCTTCACTTCATCATTTTGAAACCTGATGACTTTGAGCCCAAATCTTTTTAGCTCTTCTTCTCTTCCTTCATCTTCCTGTTTCTGAAATTGATGGATCTCTCCATCAATTTCAATAACAAGCTTATGTTTATGACAATAAAAGTCGACTACAAACTTGTAAATCGGATGTTGCGCTTTAAATCTAACTCCCAATTGATTTCGATTTATTTTCTCCCATAGTTGTAATTCAGCATATGTCATATTCTTTCGTAGTTCTCTTGCTTTTTCAAATACAGAAGGGCTGGCACCATAAAACATAGATCGCTGTATAGTTCTCTTATTCATATCACTAATTTAGTGTTTTCTACTGATCATTGCATAACGGCAAGAGAATTTTGTTTTATACGGCCATAATTCACCCTCCAAACCTCCCTAAAGAGAGGCTTAACAATCGGCTTGAAATAAACGATCTTTTCTTCAAGTCCCCTTTAGGGGATTTAGGGGTGATGATACAAGGTGTCTTTGAATTTCCAGCGTTCCTCCACCCTCCAAACCTCCCTAAAGTGAGGCTTTAAGAATGACTCTGAGAATCACAGAGTGACACAGAACATTAACAATTCACTAAATACTCTCCAGATATGCCTGGCTTCAAAAACAATGCTGCCCCTGTAGTCCCTATTTCTGTTTTTCCTTTTTCCTTATTAACAATAGTCTCAGATTTATTTGCAAACCGGTCTGTACAGCCCATGAAGGGAATCATCCCGGAGCACGATACCACCACTACATTACGTGTCAATAATGAATGAAGCTGCGATTATTACCATTACGGCCTGCATCGTGGTATTCACGTTTGCTGATAAGGTCCACCCAGTCCGCTTGAATATCAAACCCACCTATTATTATCCCTGTAACAGTATGCAGGGAACCAATCCCGGCAAACGAAACCATCATTACGGTCTGTGTTGATGGTTAACATAGCTGTGAAACCATTAAAACGGACTGTTTTGATGCTATCCATAGATATGGTAGACTATATTACAGACTCACTTGATGCCAGGCACAGCTGAAAATATTCTCCTGCGGAATGCAGGTAAAGATACCCGCTACAGAAGCACATCATCACACCCTGTTTTAAACACATCTTTATTTTGGGTCGCATTACTGCGAAACGTGTTAGAGCTGCCCTCAGCAGATTAAAACCTCACAGCACCCTGTATCAGAATCATTTTTTACAGATGATGAGCAAGCAAAGACTTCAACAGTGTTGATCACCGTCGTACATTCTTACGAGGATAATTGCATCAGTAGCCACTGCCCGGCCGGGTTCGAATTTACACCATGAGATGATATCTGGTATATGCTTACCAGAGCTTGTCTAAAAGTTGAAAGTACAAAATACACATCCAATATCAGAAATTCAAAACAGAACAACATGTTGCAGGTTGTAGATACTATTGTTGTGATGGGCATACAAAAAACCTGCTGAATAATCTGATGGTTTCAGCAAAAGGAATACATAAATAACCCCTGCTTGCGGTCAGGCAGGGGTCTCATGGGTAAAAACGAAAGAAGCGACCCTATCAACGCGCCTCTCTGCTTCTTATTAAGGTATTAAACTCATCTACAAGCGGGTTTACCTGGTTCGCTATTTGCTGATAAGATTCATCCTGGTTCATCAGGTATAAAGCTTCCGTTACGTTCAACAAATTCTCCACGGCCTCACGGGCTTCCCTGCGGGCTTCGTTTGTGGTAATCTCTGGTTTTTCCGCCTTCTCTTCGAGTCGCTGACTCTGATAATCGGTAAACAAAGTATTTTTTTCTTTAAGTACATTCAAAAATGGAGTGGCATTAAGAGCAGTGATGGCCGCTACAAGCTCGGCGTTGTTCTCCAAATCTCCAATCAGATTATTCAAAACAGCCGTTTGCTGAGTTAAGCCCAGCCGCTGAATCGTCCATCCATGCGTCCTGATAGCCTGCTCCAGCCTTTCGGCATGCAACTTCAGGGTTTCATCAGGATAGTAGGTATAAGCTACCACCAAATTGCGTAAAGCCAAAAAAGCGTCATCGCGCACCTCATCGGCATCCGACATTTTGCCCGTGTAGACACTTCCCTTGTTTTGTATCATGGCCGCATCCAAATGATTAAAGGCGGTTTGCAACTTCTGCACAAAAGCTTCCAGTTGCAAGGCCACCAAGTCATACGCCGAAAAGATCGCAAGCAGGCGTTCAAGAAAATTGTAAAACTCCGGGTTTAGAAGTCTGCTAAAATAAACTGTTTTAAACATAATGTAAAATTTTGATTAATAAGTGGTTTTACTTAGTTGATTACCTTTAGGGGTAATCCGCTCCATAAAAGCAAGAAAAATTTTTTAACCTTTAATTAACATATAAAAATAAAATTGACTTTGCTCCGCTGACTAGCTAAGTCTTTCAAATCTATTCCATACCTATTCAATTAATATTTGTATGGATTACTGGATAAAATATAAATATTGTTCTATTTTTGGGTAAAATCTAACTATATGTCTAATAAGAATTTAAAATGATGAAAAAACTATTACTACTAACATTGTCTATTGCTACTGGCTTTTCGCTTTATTCGCAAAAACCACAGCTGCCAGAAAACTGGCGTAGTTTATCTGTCGAAATGGAAAAGGCTCAGCCCACGCGAGGCTTGGGAGAGAATACCAGCTCGGTTGTGATGTCTCCCACACGAACCGCCCTGGACGTAAATGAAGAAAGCATTGGCATCTCACAGTATGACCTGCAAACCAACACAGCAATTGAAAACCGGGTTTTCCGACATGATGACGGGACCATGGCAGCCGTATGGACTATGGGATTAGATGGCGCCCCGAGTTTTCCGGGTAGAGGAACAGGGTACAACTATTTTGATGGATCGTCATGGGGTGAGCATCCTGGTGAACGAGTAGAAAACGAGCGTTGCGGTTGGCCTAACTACTCCTCTCTTGGCGATGACGGAGAAATTATTATATCGCATACCGGAATAGAACTAAAAATCTCAACCAGGGAAAACAAAGGTATGGGTGATTGGGATTATTCAACCCATGACGGGCCTGAAGGTTACGATTTAATATGGCCCCGGATGACTACAATAGATAACACCATTCACTTGGTGGGCAACCTTCCGAATGAAACAAATGGCGGAACAATATATGAAGGACTTGATGGCGCTATTACCTACAGCCGTTCAACAGATGGTGGGGAAACCTGGGTGGATGACAATATCCTGTTACCCGGAATGACCAGTGATGAATATATAGGATTTACCGCCGACAGTTACACCTGGGCCTCAAATGGCAGCACCATTGCACTGGTTGTGGCCTCAAACTGGTACGGTCACGATTTATTCTATCTAAAGTCTGAAGACAACGGTGAAACATGGGCAAAAACGGTAGTTTGGGAGAATCCATATAACATGGAAACTTATGAAGATATCATAACAGAAGATACCCTTTGGGCCCCTGACGGTTCAATCGGATGTGACATTGACAGTGAAGGGAATGTACATATTGCATTTGGCCTCTCCTGGGTTTTAAAAGAGGAAACCGGACCTGAAAGTGGTTACAACTATTTCCCGTTTGCTGAGGGAATCGTTTACTGGAATGAAACAATGGATCCGTTTATTGATGAAGAAAACCAGCATGAAGCTTTATCATATGACAATTTGGTGGAGGACGAGACCCTGGTTGGGTGGCTTCCAGACGTAAACGGAAACGGTGAAATTGATATAGAAACCACCGAAGAAATGTATGCATACCGGACTATTGGTTCATCTACCATGCCTTCTTTAACTATCAATGATAATAATGATGTGTTCTTATTCTATTCAACTATGAGAGAAGATCTATTTAGCGGAACTTATTACTACAGGCATGTATACGCCAGAGCAAAATCAGGCTCTTCAAACAACTGGATCGGCGATCCGTTTGATGTCACAGGTGGTGACCTTCATTTTTTTGATGAATGTATCTTTCCTCAGGCGGCCAACATGCTTCCAGGCGATGATATGATTTATGTAATGTATATGAAAGACAATGCACCTGGCCTGGCTTTTTCAGAAGATCATGATTGGGTGGATAATACCATGGTTATGGCAGAAGTTGCAGTCTTCGACGTGAGCAATGAAGACAACCTCAACACGATATCTAATAATATGGTATCACAAAATTTCCCGAATCCATTTAAAAATCTTTCATCCGTTAAAGTAAAACTTGCCGAAGATGCTAACCTGAAGTTAGAAGTGATAAACCAGGTTGGTCAGACCGTACGTTGTATTGATGAAGGGTTTACGAAGAAAGGAGTACATACATTGCAAATTGATGGTAGAAACCTTAAACCAGGGATGTACATCTACAAAGTCATCATAAATGAAGAAATCATAACCAATAAAATGCTTGTAGAGTAGTGTAAGTAACCTTAATAAACCATAAAAGAGCCTTCCATAATTGGAAGGTTTTTTTATTTCAGGAAAAGAGCAGCCAACTATTATATCTTTATCCAACTTATCACTACGTATTTAACAGTATTTTTACTATCATTTTTCACCTAGATTGATAACAGTAGTTTTTTTTTATATATTTGAAATCGGAAAAAAACCAATTGTTTAACTATAAAACTGCAATTATGAAAAAAGTTTTACTACTTACTTTAGTATTAGGCTTCAGCTTTAGCCTTTTTGCTCAAAAATCACATGTATCGAAAGATCTCAGGGAAATGGCTGTTGAGATGACCAAAGAAGGGGAAATCGTCAACGGAATTGATTTGAGAAACGAGGTAACGCCTCCTTCATACAAATTTCTTGTAGACGAAACAGAACTAGGAACTTCTGTTTACGATGTTCAAAGCAACAGTGCCATCGAGAACCGTTTTTACAGACACCCTGATGGTACGATGGCTGCCGTTTGGACGATGGGTTTCGATGATCCCAGCTTCCCGGGAAGGGGAACCGGATACGCCTATTTTGACGGAACAAGCTGGGACGCCAACCCCACCGAAAGAATAGAGGACGAACGTGTTGGATGGCCAAGCTATGCGCCTTGGGGACCAAATGGTGAAATTGTAGCCGCACACACAGGTGGCAGTGGAGTTAAATTTTCAAAACGTGAAACCAAAGGCAGTGGCGATTGGACCTATTCAACTTTTGCAGGCCCTGAAGAAGTCCCCGGCCTGACTTGGCCAAGAATTTGCACATCAGGTGAGGACAACAACACACTACACGTTATTGCTAATTCCTATGATCCTTATGAGGGCCAGGAAACAGCGATTCTTTACTCACGTTCACTGGACGGTGGAGAAACCTGGGAAGATGAAAACATTATTATGGAAGGAACCGGAAGCGAATACTACGAAAGCATTTCTGCCGACAGTTACATCTGGGCTTCCCGCGGAGATGTGGTAGCTTTAATCGTGGTGCCTCTCTGGTATGAGCACGACTTGTTTATGATGAAATCAGAAGACAACGGTGAAACGTGGGAAAAAACCGTAATCTGGGAAAATCCTTTCAACTTAACAGCTTATGCAGATGTTGTTACCGAAGACACTCTTGCTGCTCCTGACGGATCTGCGGGAGCTGTAATTGACAGTCAAGGCAATGTCCATGTTACCTTCAACCTGGTTCGTGCTTATAAAGAAGAAACTGGAAGTACGGCTACGTTCACTTCTTTTCCTTTCCACGAAGGTATTGTTTACTGGAATGAAACAATGGAACCGTTTATAAATGAAGAGAACCAATATGATGCGCTTTATTATGACAATCTTGTAGAGAACGAAACATTAATTGGATGGGTTCCGGATGTTGATGGGGATGGAACCATAGATATCACCATCGACCAATTGTTTACTTACATTTATTCTGCCACTCTTCAGCCAACCATGACTATAGATAGCGATGATAATATTTTTGTAGCTTACTCTACACCAAGAGAAGATCTGGGAGATCCGCTCCGTTATCACCATATTTTTGCAAGGGCCAAATACAATGGTTACTGGGTAGGCGATCCGAACAATATTGATCTGGACTTAACCAACGACCCATTACACAGTTTTGATGAGTGTATTTATCCTCAAATGGCCAATATGTTGCCGGGTGACGATAAAATTTACCTGTTCTACGCGCGCGACAATGAGCCTGGAGAAGCTGTAGGAGCAGAACCGGATCATGAATATGTAACTAACTATTATACATTGATTGAGGCCTCTCATGAAGATTTCGGCATCTATGTTGATATTGAAAACATTGAGAATGCAGCGGCCCATTCGGTTTCTCAAAACTACCCGAACCCATTCAGCGGTTCTGCGAATGTAGATGTTGAGCTTGCAGAAGATGCTGACCTGAGCATGGAAGTGGTGAACCTGGTAGGACAAACTGTTCAGCGTGTGGACAAAGGGTTTGTAAAAGCCGGAACACACACACTGCAAATTAACGGTACCGATCTCGAAACAGGCGTTTACTTCTACAACGTAAACATTAACGACGAAACAATTACCAAGAAAATGGTAATCAGATAAACCAGTAACTTTATTGATTGACAAAAAGGGCTACCCGAAAGGGTGGCCTTTTTTTATGGACCCGCTTTTATTAGACCCCCGTAATTATTCAGGTCATGACCAGTGTCAATCTGTGTAATCAGTTAGATAAGTATGCTATGATTAAAAAAGATAGAATACCGAGGCTTCGGCACAGGCTATGATGACGCAGATCGAACTGATTTTCACAGATTCAGGATGCCATCAAAATAATCATCAATATTCTATAATGATTCTTCTATTTCTCTGTGCTACTCTGTATTTCCTCGGAGGAACTCTATGGAATAACTCTTCAATCCGTGAGCCTTGATTCCTTAACCAACACTCTTTTAACTAAGCATGTAAGCTTTTACACAGAGAACACCAAGAAGCTCAGAGTTTCACAAAGAATTTCTTCCTCTGTGCAACTCTGTGGTCCTTTGCGAAACTCTGTGGAATAACTCTTCACTCCATGAGCCTTGATTTCTTGACCAACACTCTTTTTACTAAGCATGTAAGCTATTACTCAGAGAAAAACGAAAAAGCTCAGCGTTTCACAAAGAATGCAATTCGAAAGTTTAAACGCCTTATAATTACCGATTAACTCCTGATCCTTGAAGGCGCAAAAATCAATCTTTTTACAATTTCTTTTTCCTTTTTCCTTTTTCCTTTTTCCTTTTTCATTACCGATTCGTTTCATCAACGCCTCACATTTCTCCAATGCCTTTCGCGAGGCAGGTGATTCGCTCCTGAAAGCCGGATGTCACTGAATTTTCCCTTTTCCCTTTTTCTTATTCCTTTTTCATTCCGCTAAGTCGTTTTAACACTGTCAAATCAAAAGAAAAATATACCTTTGCCGCAATAAATTTTTATCCGTGATTTAATTAACAAAATAAAACTTATTGGCTTATGGCAGAACACATCACATCACAAATGGCAATGGACTTAGAGGAAAAACATGGAGCTCACAATTATCATCCTTTGCCAGTTGTGCTTGCTAAGGGCAAGGGAGCTAAGGTATGGGATGCAGAAGGGAAAGAATACTATGATTTTCTTTCGGCCTATTCTGCAGTTAATCAGGGACACTGTCATCCCAAGATTATCAATGCAATGAAAGAGCAGGCTGAAACCCTGACACTGACTTCCCGTGCTTTCTACAACAACGTTTTGGGCGTATACGAGAAATACATCACCGAATATTTCGGTTATGACAAAATACTTCCGATGAACTCAGGAGCTGAAGCTGACGAAACAGCACTGAAGCTGGCTCGTAAGTGGGCTTACCTCGTAAAGGGCGTTCCTGAAAACAAGGCAAAAATTATTGTTGCCAACGACAACTTCCACGGACGTACGATTACCATTATCAGTATGTCGACCGACCCGGACTCATATAAAGGCTTTGGCCCTTATACTCCAGGCTTCGTCAATGTAAAATACAATGATATTGATGACCTGGCCAGGGAACTAAAAGATCCGCATGTTGCGGCCTTCCTCGTGGAACCTATCCAGGGTGAGGCTGGTGTTTTCGTACCTAACGAAGGCTACCTGAAGAAAGCCTACGATCTTTGCAAGGAAAACAATGTGCTGTTTATGGCCGATGAGGTACAAACCGGTATTGCACGTACAGGTAAGCTTCTGGCCTGCGACCACGAAGGTGTTCGTCCGGATGTTCTTATTCTTGGTAAAGCCCTATCTGGTGGCGTATTCCCGGTCTCAGCCGTATTGGCCGACGACGAGGTGATGCTGACTATCAAGCCGGGTGAGCATGGCTCTACATTCGGTGGTAACCCGATGGCAGCAAAAATCGCCATGGCCGCTCTAGAAGTGGTAAAAGAAGAGAACCTGGCCGAGCGTGCCGAGTACCTGGGAAAAATCTTCCGTAAAGAAATGGAAAGCATTGACTCGGACATGGTACACATCGTGCGTGGTAAAGGATTGCTTAACGCGATTGTTATCAAGCCTAAGAATGGTAACACCGCATGGGATGTATGTGTGGAAATGTCGAAAAACGGGGTGCTGGCCAAGCCAACACACGGCGACATCATCCGCTTTGCTCCTCCGTTGGTTATTACCGAAGAAGAACTGCGAGAAGCAATCGACAGAATCAAAAAATCGATACTGGCATTCTCATAAAAAACGAAAAGCGGCTCTTACGGGCCGCTTTTTTTATTTCTGTCAATATCGCCGGAGGCGATCAACAGCATTAACCCTGTATGAAATGCAGGGTAATAGGCTGTGATGTACTCTTACAATCCTAAAAGGATTGAACCTGATTTGTTCATTGATAAGTTCAACCCTTTTCAGGGTTGTTGGGTAGTCGGCTACTATTATTTCCACGGGTTTCACCCGCGGTTATTGCCGTTCATCCACTTCGTGGATTGTTTTGAGTTTATGCTGGCTGATCTGAACAATTCCCAGAAGTTGGTTCTTTCGCACTTGAATTTCTTGATATTGTATTTTATTTGTGTTTTATGATTTGTGTTATGTTAATTTTTGCCCGCATTTGCACGAATATGATTTAAAAGATAGAATACAACCTTAGTTTTAAAGCCTCAGAAACCTAACCCTATCCTAATAAAAAAAACATCCGATAACCAAAGGCTACCGGATGTATATAGTTTGAACAACAGATTCTCTATCCCTGTATTATCTTCCATACCAAGGCGCTGGCACCGACGATGGCCGCATGCCCGAGACTGAGTTCCGATTTCAGGATTTTCACTTTATTCTTAAACACCGGAATCAGGTGCTCCTCCATCGATTTGATGGTAGGCTTGAAGATGTAGTCGCCGGCAGAGGTCGGCCCTCCGAAAAGGAATACCGCTTCCGGACTGATGTGGTGTACCGTGTCGGCAATGGAAATTCCCAACCAGTGGCCTGTCTTTTCAAACACCTCCAGTGCCACTTTATCGCCGGCTTCGGCGGCTTCAAAAATGGTCTTTGATTCCAATTCATTGAACGATTTATTGGCAAGGATGCTGTCACTGGCATTATCGCGGGCAATGATTTCAAACGCTGTCCGTTTCATACCGGGGGCAGAACAATAGGTTTCGAGGTGTCCCTGACCACCGCAACCGCACTTTCGTCCGCCCGGAATCAGGGTGGTGTGACCACACTCTCCGGCAAAGCCATCCGAGCCATAAACAAGGTCGCCATCAACAACCAGGCCGCTTCCCACACCGGTACCCAGTGTAAACATCGCAAAGGTCTTCATGCCCTTAGCACCGCCATAAATCATTTCTCCTATCGCAGCGGCGTTGGCATCATTCGTCAGCGCAATGCGATCGTTGTATTTAGGATACTTCTCCTTGAGCTTCTCAGTGAAAGGAACCACACCTTTAAAAGACAAGTTCGGAGCGTGCTCAATGGTGCCATTGTAAAAGTTTCCGTTAGGGGCGCCAATCCCGATTCCCAGAATCTCCGCATCCGGGTTGATGGAGGTCACTTTCTTCTCCAGCTTTTCGATTGCCTTGGCAATATCGGCAATATATTTATCCACATCGCCATGCGAGGGAGTGGAAATGCATTGCTGCTCCACCACATCGCCATTTTCGTTTACAGCTCCAATGGCTGTATTGGTTCCACCGATATCTATTCCTATAGTTAATTTCATATTTCCTTAATCACATATTAATTATTAATTTCTTCTGATTGCATGTCCTTTAACCGCATAGAAGAAGATGTAAATATAACAAATGGCCGGCAGAACAAAGGCCCAGGTGTACCCTACTGAGTCGGCAATAGCTCCCATCAGCGGAGGGATAACAGCTCCACCCACTACCAGTGAATTGATGATACCTGAGGCAGAAGCCATCTCTTCACCGTCAAGGTCTCTGACCGCCAGCGAGAAAATATTCGGGAACATAATAGAGTTAAACAATCCGATGGAGATAATCGTCCATAATGCTACCTGTCCGGTTGTTAGCGTTGTAATAATAGCCAGTGATGCAGCCACGATAGAGAAAACAGCCAGCGTGCGTGCCGCTTTTCCCATTCCAATCTGCATAATAATAAAGTTTACCAGCGCAATAATCATAAAGGTTAAACCGGCAGAGGTATTCCAGTCAGTGACAAATGAACCTGAAGCAAAAGCCAATACCAAAATAGCGGCCACGTAGGTATATTTTTTCGTTTTGCTCTTCATATCCGAGAACATAATCGCTCCGAAGAACCGTCCAATCATGGCACCACCCCAATAAATAGCTGCATACGTAGAAGCTACTTCCGGGTCGATGCCGCCTGAGTTTTTCAGGTAATTGACAATCAATCCGGCGTTACCCACTTCAGCACCTACATACGTAAAGATAGCAAAAGCACCCAGAATCACATGTGGATATGACCACACGCTTTTCTTTACTTTTCCTTCTTTCTTCTCGCTGACTAAAACAGGGAGTTTAATGGTAAAAAGGATTATTGCCACAGCAATCACCACAATCGCCATTGTGATGAACGGCAAAGGCACTCTTTCGGCCGCGGCAAAACCATATTCCTTAGCTCCCATGGCTGCTTCGTTGAGCCCTTTGAAGATGGCCACAGAAATAATCCAGGGGGCTACCATGGTGGCTACCGAGTTAAGTGCCTGGGTAAGGTTTAGACGGCTGGAGGCAGAACTCTCCGGACCCAGAGCTGTAACATACGGGTTAGCTGCAACCTGAAGGAACACTACTCCAGCTGCCAGAATGAAGGTAGCAAACAAGAATAACCCAAAAGAGGGCAGCTTGGCGGCAGGCCAGAAAATAATACTACCAATACCCATCAATATCAGCCCTAAAATAACCGTCCATTTATAACCAATTCTTGCTACCAGTTTCCCGGAAGGGATTGATAAAATGGGATAACTAATAAAAAACGCTGATGATAGTAGCTGTGCACCCCATTCGGGCAAACCGAAAATGGCTTTTACCGGTGCAGTCATCGTAACAATGAAGGTGGTGGCAAAGCCAAAAATGAAAAAGATGGCGCCAAAAGTAGGCATACCAATTCTCATGTTGTTTTTGTCGTCCATGTTTGTATGTTTTAATTCGTAAGTAATTTAGCTTCTTTAGAAAGTAAAAACCGCTCCGAAAACGATTTAACCCAAATAATTCATGAATTATTTCTGTCTCCGACAGCGACTCAGATGCAGTAAAACCATTTCAAAATTAAACTTCATCTAAGTCGGGATTGCCCTGAACTTTATTCATAGCTTGAAATCTCATGAATAGTTCAGCTTAAAAATACCAAATTTAGTCTAATAATCTGCGGTGAACAAACATAAAGCACCTACTCAATCGTTTTCGAAAGAGAAGTTGAGTTTTTTAATCGTAAAAATGCCTGATGAGAAAGTGATGATGTATTTGCATTGCTAAACATATCTGAGTGGTTCAACGAGGTTTCAGATTATCAAGCTCATCGCAGCAGGTTGGTTAGGAAGGCCTGGCAACTGCAGTACAAAGAGACGGAGGGACGAAGAAAACTTGAGAAGGATAGACGGGCAGGTTGAAAAACGTAAATAATTTGGTAGGATAAATAAAGGACTGACATGAAAACAGCTTAATAGTGCAGGAGTTTTTAGAAAAGCAAAAGGCGGAATTTGAAACTCCGCCTTTTGTTCTGAAAAATAACTTTTCCCGGATTTTCGTTAAAGTCAGCTATTCTTAAAACGACAGGTTAAACCCGAAACTTGGCATAATCGGCAGCTGGTCGACCCTTTCGTTCGTAATCCGGTCAACGTAGAAGACATTGTCGCGATCGTATACATTGGTAACACTGACGTTGAGTTCAAGCTTGGTGTTTCTTCCGAGGAAGAAAATCTTTTTCAGGCCTAAATCGAGTCGGTGGTAGTAAGACAATCTGGCATCGTTGTAATCCCCGTAAAGAATCTCAAAGTTTTCATTTACTGTAGTAATGTCCGTATTGATGCCGTCAGCAAAAGGAATCAGCCCATAAGCGCCTTGTGTTTGCGTAAAAGGAAATCCTGAACCCAAATTCCATCGCGCATTGAATTCCCAGTCTTTACTTTGTCCAAACAGGTAATTCATCACGATATTCAGGTTGTGCCTCCGGTCAAAATGTGGTACATACTCATCCTGACCATCGTTGCGGTTCACATATCCGTGAGAGTATACCGTCCAGAGGTAAAGTTTCTCTCCCTGGTATTTCAGCGTAAAATCAACACCCAAGGCATCCCCTCTTTCAACGATAAAGTCTTTTACCAAACGGTCATCCAGCTCCGGATAGTCTTCCTCATCGCGTATCTTGTTACGGTTTAGAGCCGTCAGCTGCGAAAAGTTTTTGTAGTATGCTTCAAGATTGGTGGTGATTTTTCCGTTGATATCATATTCCAACCCCACAATGGCGTGCTCAGCATGTTGCAGCTTCGAAGTAATTTCTTCATTCTGGAAAGTATTAGGCAAATCGTCCGGTCCGGAAAGGAAGCCATAAAACAGGCTGACCACATCGCGCGGGTTGTGCGCACTGATAAGGTTTTGAGCATAAATGCCTCCGGCGAGCTTTAACCTTAGCTTATCCGAAACATTGTACTTTGCAGCGATGCGTGGCTCCGGCGACAGTTCTGACTGCGACGCATAGTATTGCAGGCGCATGCCCGGCTCCAGAATCCAGTCGTTGAAAATAAATTTCGCTTTCACATACCCACCAAGTTCAGTAGTGTTTTCGCGTTGTTGAATCAGGCTACCCACACCATTAATAAAGTAAAAATCGGTGGTATAACCGTTCAGCTCAATTCCGTACTTGATGTTGTTGTTTCCTTTCACATGAAGGAAATCCACACCCAGGTTAAAGCCATTGATGGTGCTGGTTCGGTCCAGGCTGGTCACTTCGCTCATCGATGACTCATAGTTTGAGTAGCCCACATGCCCTTCAATAAGAACAGGACTTGCACCCGGAATAATCACAAAGTTTGATCCTACTCCGATAGCGTCCCATTTAAAATCGGAAAGGGCACGATAGTCATCCACGCGGTCAGAATAGTTGAATCCAAAAATATTGACCTTGCTTCCATTCGAAGTGTTGAAAGACAATTTCCCGTAAAGGTCGGTATAAGAAAAAGGCAATCCGTATTCACCTGCGTATGAGTAGATCGACTCAGACACCTGGTCCAGATAGGATTGTTTGGCAGATAAAATAAACGATGAGCTGCTGTTGCCACTTTCGGTTTGTTTTTTTAATGGTCCTTCCAAACTCAGGTTGGCACCGAAAGTGTTGGCACTAAGTTTTCCGGCCATCCTGGTTTTGTTACCATCCCGGGTAGAGATATCCATAATGGAAGAAATTCTGCCACTGTATTCGGCGCCAAAGCCACCGGTATACACATCCGCATTACGGATAATGTCGGTATCAAAAACAGAAAACAATCCGATGCTGTGAAAAGGATTATAAATCGTCAGTCCGTCAAGCAACACTTTGTTCTGAATGGGTGAGCCTCCCCTGATGTAGAGCTGGCCTCCCTGGTCGCCGGTAAATACCACCCCCGGCAACACCTGCATATACTGCGCAATGTCGGCCTGACCTCCAACAGTAGGTATCCGGTCGATGTCGGCTGGCGTAAGCTTAACAACAGAAGTCTTGGTTTCCGTCTTTGCCTCTGAGCGCTCAGCAGAAATATTCACTCCCTGAATCTCGTAACTTGCGGTTTCAACAAAATACTTTTTGGTGATGATATCATCCCTGTTTACGGAAATATTATCCTGTAAAGAATCGTAGCCCATGGCAGTAATCATAAGGGTATAATCACCCTCCGGGATGTCGGTAATGGAGAAATAACCATCTTCGTTGGTGGTGGAACCCAGAGTAGTCCCCTGGAGGTACACATTAGTGAACAAAACGGCTTCACCGGTTGCTTTCTCATATACAAAACCTCTTACAATTCCCTCCTGTGCGGCAAGTGAGAACATGAAAGAGAGTGCTAACAAAGTAGATAGAAGTTTTTTCATGGTGCCTAATATTTCTTACAAAGCTCTTTGAGCCTGACAAAAGTAAAGGATTTATTCGTAGATCGTATACCTGAAATAACGTAAATGGAAATTCAGTTCCTTGAAAACCCGTCTATTTCTAATCAACAATCCTTTTTTGAAGTTCCTTACCGGGAATGATACATGATTGGCGGCGTCTGAAAATTCGGTACCGGTTATTGGCTATGAGTTGATATACCCAATCCCTGAAGCCCTTTGGGATAAACCGGAAATACTTTAGAAGATTGAAAGGAAACCTTAGATGCCTTGACACCTCCATTACGGCATCCGATTGAAAATATAACTGACCGTCGGAGTAAAAAACAACACTCAGATCAGCATTGAATTCAATGTTGCTTTCATTTTTTAAATGTTCGGCAGCTTTTGATTCAGCGTTTGCGAAATGGATGGAATTTGTCTTGTCATAATTAAATATGTAATGAACAGATGCATTGCATATCAAACAATGCCCGTCATAGACGATAAGTTTTTCTGGCATAAGCACTTCCATTTCACTCTTGTTTTGTTAATCCGCAAACACAAAACAATTATAGTGATATTCATGTTTAAAATTTGACTTTTTTATTGTAGGAATGTGCAATTTTTGTATCTTTATAACCTAAATATTTAAGTATAAACATAAATAAATATCGTAAAACAAAAACTAAATGGAAAAGATTAAAGTACAAAATCCTGTTGTGGAGCTTGATGGCGACGAGATGACGCGTGTTATCTGGAAATTTATCAAAGACAAATTAATTTTCCCTTATATCGATTTAGATATCAAATACTATGATTTGGGCATTGAACACCGCGATGCCACACGCGACCAGGTAACCGTTGATGCTGCCAAGGCTATCCAGGAATACAACGTAGGAATTAAATGTGCTACAATTACACCTGACGAAAACCGGGTGGAAGAATTCGGACTGCATGACATGTACCGCTCACCTAACGGAACATTAAGGAATATCATCGGAGGAACTATTTTCAGAGAACCTATCATTATCTCAAATGTTCCCCGCCTTGTTCCGGGTTGGAAAAAACCAATCGTTATTGGCCGTCATGCTTTTGGAGATCAGTATAAAGCCACCGATTTTGTGGTGAAAGGCAAAGGAAAACTTAAGCTGACCTTTACCCCCGAAAACGGAGAACCGCAGGAATATGATGTTTATGACTTTGAAGGCGATGGCGGCGTGGCCATGTCGATGTACAACACCGATGAGGCCATTCGCGGATTTGCGCACGCTTCCTTCCAGCAGGCACTGAAAAAAGGATGGCCGCTGTATCTTTCAACAAAAAACACCATCCTGAAAAAGTATGACGGAAGGTTTAAAGACATTTTCCAGGAAGTATACGAAACTGATTACCAAAAACAGTTTGAAGAAGCCGGTATCACTTATGAGCACCGCCTTATTGATGACATGGTGGCCGCCGCCCTGAAGTGGGAAGGCGGTTTTGTGTGGGCCTGCAAAAACTACGACGGCGACGTGCAGTCGGACACGGTGGCCCAGGGCTATGGCTCACTCGGACTTATGACCTCCGTGCTGATGACTCCCGACGGAAAAACACTGGAAGCTGAAGCCGCTCACGGAACGGTGACCCGTCACTTCAGACTGCATCAGCAAGGGAAGAAAACATCGACCAACCCCATCGCATCCATCTTTGCCTGGACTCGCGGACTGGAGCACCGGGGAAAACTCGATAATAACACTCGTTTAGTTGAATTTTCTAAAACGCTCGAAGAGGTTTGCATCAAAACAGTTGAATCAGGAAAAATGACGAAAGACCTCGCGCTGTTGATTCATGGTCAGGATATGACCGAAGACCATTACCTGACAACTGAACAATTTCTGGATGCAATAGACAGCAACCTCAGGGAAGCGTTGAATAACTAATAAAAACAATAAACTATGAGCACATTAAAAGAAAAACTTTATCAAAAGATTGAACAGCATCGGCCCAGGACGGAGAAGCTCCTGAAAAAGCACAGCGATGTTGTTGTCGATCAAATCACAATCGGCCAGGTTATTGGAGGAATGCGCGGCGTAAAAAGCCTGGTTACCGATATCTCTTATCTGGACCCCAACGAAGGGATTCGATACAGAGGATATACACTGCCTGAAGTCTTTAAAAAGCTTCCTAAAGCCAAAGATGGCGAGATGCCGATGGTGGAAGGCTTGATCTTTTTATTACTCACCGGTGACATTCCAACTGAAAGTGAAGTGGCTGAAGTGGCTGATGAGCTCAGCAAGCGGCGTATATTACCAAGATATGTTTATGAGGTGATCGATTCTTTCCCTTGCTGTAGCCATCCGATGACGATTTTCTCGTCAGCCATTATGACGCTGCAGCGTGAATCTTTTTTCACTAAGAAATATTCAGCAGGTATCAGCAAGATGGAATACTGGGATCCTACTTATGAAGATGCCCTGAACCTGCTGGCAAAACTTCCGGAGATAGGATCATATATTTATGCTAAGCTTTACCGCGATGGCAATCGCATCCAATCGGATCCTTCACGCGACTTTGGTGGGAACTTTGCCCACATGATGGGTATCAAGCCGCCTTATGATGATGTGGCCCGCTTACATTTTATTATTCATGCCGATCACGAATCCGGTAATGTTTCCGCTCACACTGGTCACCTCGTGGCTAGTTCTTTGGCGGACGTTTACCTTTCCATCTCGGCCATGATCAACGGCCTGGCCGGGCCATTGCACGGACTGGCAAACCAGGAAGTGTTGCGCTGGCTGCAGGGCGTGTATGACAAAATGGACGGGAAAATCCCTTCTGAAGAAGAAATGCGTCAGTTTGTTTGGGATACGCTGAACTCCGGACAAGTCATCCCGGGATATGGCCACGCCGTTTTGAGGAAGACCGACCCGCGCTACAGCGTGCAGCGTGAGTTCAGCCTCAAGCACCTCAAGGATGACCCGTTGTTCAAGTATGTGGATCTCTTGTACAAGGTGGTGCCGCCAATCCTGCAGGAGCAAGGCAAAGCCAAGAATCCATGGCCAAACCTCGACGCGCAGACCGGTGTTATCCAATGGCATTACGGGGTAACAGAATACGACTTCTATACCGTCCTGTTTGGCATAGGCCGGGCAATTGGTATCACTGCAAATATTGTGTGGGACCGTGCACTCGGCTATCCGCTCGAGCGTCCTAAGTCGTTGACAACTGAGATGCTTGAGAAAGTAGCGAAAGAGCAGTCAGCGAAGAAATAAATAGCTTACGTTTATTGTAGTTCAGCCTGCATCAGTAATTTTGCAGGCTGAACTTGTTTTAAAGAGCCGGAAAATGATAATTCAAAAAGAGCTTACACTAAAATCGTACTCAAGGGGATTTCACCTTATCACATCCGAAATTCTTAATGCGTTGGGCGAACTTCCTGACCAGGGCCTGCTTCATGTTTTTATCAAACATACTTCAGCAGCGCTGACAATCAACGAAAATGCCGACCCATCGGTGCGCGATGATTTTGAGCCCTCATTCAACAAGCTGGCACCAGAAAATGCACCCTACTATACCCATACCATGGAAGGGCCAGACGATATGCCGGCGCATATCAAATCGACCCTTGCAGGCAGTTCGGTGACCATTCCGGTTACTAATGGCAGCCTCAACACGGGCACCTGGCAGGGAATTTACTTGTGCGAATTTCGCAACCACCCCAGTCGAAGGAAGCTGGTGCTAACGCTTTATCATTAGAAGATAAACCTTATATTTGCAAAAAATTTGTTAATTATGCTGGAAGTATTTCTTGTGTCGGTGGTGTTGGTGCTCATTGCAGTTTCCATTCTGGGTTTTAAACTCCTTTTTATTAAAGACGGAAAATTTCCTGAAACGGAAATCGGGCACAATAAGGAGATGCGAAAGCGCGGGATATACTGCGCTAAAACAATGGACGTTATTGAGCGCAAGGCATGTGCAAGTTGCGGATCAAAGGCTGTCTGCCATTAATAACAACCGCTCTTTTTCTACAAACTCAATCATATCCGGAAAGAAGGTCTTAAATTCAGCCTCGAAAAGATGATAGTTCTGGCTCAGGTCATGCACTGCATTTTTCAGGTTTGATTCGTATGGCGTTCGATAAGACAGCCCTCTGAAAGCCCTTGACAGGAAATTCAAATCACGATAAGAAGCAAGCCAGTCGTTTTTAAGGATAAATGGCAGCAAAATGCGGGTTTTGAAGGGAAGCCGAAAAAAATGCCGCATAAGCAACACATAGGCATTGCTGGTAAAATCCTGCAGTTCAGCCTCAGAGTAATCATTCCAGTTGGCAGCAAGAAAATGGTCGTAAAACATATCAATAACCACCCCGGCGTATTTTCCATGGCCAGCCCGCAGCCTTTGGGTCCCCTGCCTCACCATCGGATGCTTGTCGGTGTAGTCATCAATCTTTCGGTGTAAGACAATTCCCCTGCGAATCCCTTCAGGATATTTGAAAAAAGCCTTGCCTTTCACATGGTCGGCAATAAAGTTACCTACCTTAAGATCGCTGTCATTTCCAGATAAATACAGGTGCGCCAAATAGTTCATACAGCCGGCAAAATTACGATTATTTTCTTTGTCGTAAAGTCGTGTAATTCCATTATTTAGAAATATTTCATATAAGCAATCATCCAAAAATCAATGCGTAAAGTCAAATGATGCCTAAGAAAATAGTACTACTTTTGTAAAATAACTATCGTAAAAAGAAAAGATATCATATGAAAAAATTACTTTTATTGGGAGATGAGGCGATTGCACAGGCCGCAATCGATGCCGGACTATCTGGTATTTATGCCTATCCGGGCACTCCCTCAACCGAAATAACCGAGTACGTGCAGGCTTCGAAAGAGGCGGCATCTTTAAATATTCGCTCAGAGTGGAGTGCCAACGAAAAAACAGCCATGGAAGCAGCCCTGGGCATGACTTATGCCGGAAAGCGCGCCATGGTTTGCATGAAGCACGTAGGGCTTAATGTGGCAGCCGACGCTTTTGTCAACTCCGGAATTACAGGAACCCATGGCGGACTGGTGGTGGTTGCTGCCGACGACCCGTCGATGCACTCCTCGCAAAATGAGCAGGACTCAAGGTTTTATGGAAAATTCACTATGATTCCGACGCTGGAACCGTTTGACCAGCAGCAAGCTTATGATATGGTGCACTACGCTTTCGAGATGTCAGAGAAACTCGAAACTCCGGTATTGCTGCGTATCACCACACGCCTGGCTCACTCACGCGCAGGTATCGTGCGTAAAGACAATATCCGGAAACAAAATGAAATTTCATTACCCAACGACCTGAAGCAATACATCTTGCTTCCTTCCATCGCGCGCAAGCGGTATAAAGGATTGCTGGGAAAACAGATTGACTTTTTAAACGAGTCGGAAAAGGCCGGCTTTAATAAATACTACGATGGCGAAGACAAATCGAGAGGAATTATTGTAAGCGGTATCGCCTACAATTATCTATTGGAAAATTACCCGGATCGCAAGATTCCAAATCCGGTGCTGCACATCACACAGTATCCTGTTCCCGAAGAAATGATTGCAAAAATCACGGAAGAAACGGATGAGCTGCTCTTTATCGAAGAAGGCGCACCATTTATCGAAGAGCAGGTTCGCGGATTGTTATCCAAAGGACTGAACATCAAGGGACGTTTAGACGGCACTGTTCCGCGCGACGGAGAGCTTTCGCCGAATGTGGTAGGAAAAGCGCTGGGATTAGAAGTGCTTTACGGAGAGGATATCCCTGATTTCGTAGCTTCCCGCCCGCCTGAGCTTTGCAAAGGATGTCCGCACATCGACACTTACAATGCTTTGAATGCAGCGATGAAAGAATTCGGACCGGGACGCGTGTTTTCTGATATTGGATGTTACACCCTCGGCGCTCTGCCCCCATTTGAGTCTATCAACTCATGTGTGGATATGGGAGCGTCGATCACTATGGCCAAAGGGGCTGCTGACGCAGGATTGACACCCGCCGTGGCTGTTATTGGCGACTCTACCTTCACCCACTCCGGAATCACCGGATTACTCGATGCCGTTAACGACAAATCGAATATCGTAGTGGTCATTGTTGACAATGCCACCACAGGGATGACGGGAGGCCAGCACTCATCGGCTCTCGGAAAAATCGAAGCTATCTGTAAAGGCGTTGGTGTTGATGAAGACCACATTCGTGTGCTGAAGCCATTGCCAAAACGTCATGATGAGAACTACCAAATTATGAAAGAGGAAATGCAATATGAAGGTGTGTCAGTGGTGATTCCTCGTCGTGAATGTATACAGACACTGAACAGAAGAATGCGGGCCAAAGCAAAAGCCAAGGCCCAAGAAAAGAGTGCTCAGTCATAAAACAACAAAAACAAAAAATCATGAAAAAAGATATCATATTAGCCGGCGTTGGTGGACAGGGAATCCTTTCGATTGCTGCCACCATCGGAACGGCCGCCATAAACGAAGATCTTTACCTGAAACAGGCCGAAGTTCACGGCATGAGCCAACGCGGAGGCGATGTGCAGTCGAACCTGCGCCTTTCGGATAAACCCATTGCTTCAGACCTGATTCCTGAAGGCAGAGCGGATGTGATTGTCTCTGTAGAACCGATGGAGTGCCTGCGCTACCTGCCAATGCTTGCCGCAGATGGCTGGATAATTACCAACACCGTGCCTTTCGAGAATATCTCAAACTATCCCGAAATGGAAAAGGTAATGAATAAAATCAAAACAAGAAAAAACCATATCGTGCTTGATGCTGAATCGATTGCCAAAGACCTGGGCACCGTGAAAGCTGCCAACATGGTTGTTTTAGGAGCCGCCGCGCCATTCCTCGATCTTCCTTACAGCGCCCTCGAAGATGCTATCAGGGCTATCTTCGGAAGAAAAGGAGAAGAAGTGGTTAACCTGAACCTCAACGCTTTGAAAGCAGGTAAGGATTTAGCCATGGCTCAAAAATAAAGGCCATAAATATTCATTTATTGAAGAGCTTATTTGCATGAGAAGATTCTCTGCGAATAAGCTCTTTTTTTGTGCAATTAATCATCATTTGCAGAGTTATCATTTCGGAGAAAGCCCGCCGTATGATCGCGGGCATTGTGGCCTGAATTATTCGGCTGTACTAAGATTTTCACAGAAAAAGAATATTTTAGCGGCTTATTTTAATTGGGCAAAGCAATGGTTCAGGTAGCGACTTCGTGCCTTAACCCACTTTTATTAACAGTCTGAAATTGCAAATAGATTTGATGAAGAAAGATATTACTGAAATTATTTTATTGATAATTGCCGGAGGGCTGATAATCCTTTCAGCACGTTTGTTTTTTTCTGATAACCAGGAGAACTCCGATGAAATCATTCTTCAGGAAGTAGCGCCTGAGGAAATGGTGCTGCCAAAGATTGATATTCGTTTTGGAGTTATCGTCGATTCGCTGGAGCACTTCGAATCCAGGATTAAAAGAAACGAAAACGTTGCTGATATTCTTACGGATTTTGATGTTGATTATGCAATAATCGACCGCCTGGCCAGGAAATCGAAAAATATCTTCAACCTCAGAAAGATTAAAAGATCCAATACCTATCATATTTATTACAATTCAGACAGCACGGGCAAAAAGGTGAAATATTTCGTCTATGAAATGGATAATGTGAACTACATCACCTACGACCTGAGTAACGAAAACCGGATTGATATTTTCAAAGGGGAAAAGCCTGTTCACAAAATAGTTAAGTGGAGCACCGGGACTATCAACTCAAGCTTATGGTTAACGTTGCAAGAAAATGGTGATGACCCGCTGCTGGCACTCGATCTGTCTGAAATTTACGCCTGGACGATTGACTTTTTCGATATCAAAAAAGGGGACCGTTACATTGCCAAATATGAAGAGCTTTACGTAGAAAACAAACGAATCGGTTTAGGAAAAATTCATTCTGCCCTGATGATTCACAAAGACGAGCCCTTTTATGCATTCCATTATGAGCATGATACCGTGGATGATTATTTCGACGAAGAGGGAGCAAGCCTTCGCCGTACTTTTTTAAAGGCCCCGCTGCGTTTCAGCCGGATTAGCTCAGGCTATTCAAACAACCGATACCATCCGGTACTGAAGATTTACCGTCCGCACCGCGGCATCGACTATGCGGCAGCAACCGGAACACCGGTGCAATCAATCGGCGATGGAACGGTCAGCAAAATAGCTTATCAGCGAAATGGCGGCGGACGCTACATCAAGATTAAACACAATTCAATGTACACCTCTGTATACATGCACCTTTCAGGATATGCAAAAGGAATCAGGACCGGCGCAAGAGTAGAGCAAGGGCAAACCATCGGCTACGTAGGCAGCTCAGGGTTGGCTACCGGCCCGCATCTCGATTTCCGCATTTATAAATTTGGTTCGGCGGTAAATCCATTAAGAATAGAGTCACCTCCAGCCAATCCGGTCGATTCAACAATGATTGATCATTATCTCAATTTCATTTCACCATTGAAGGATGAATTGGATAAACAAAAATAATAAGGTCGCAAGATATTCTTTTTCAAAGCTCTATGATTAGCTGAAATATTCTTTGAACATTTTTGTAAATATCTCGTTTTCTATTCTACAATTTATAAGGAATCTAAATAAAAATAAGTAGAACCTAAAAAACGATAACAATGTCAAAATTTGAATTTCCTGAATTACCATATGCTTACGATGCACTAGAACCTTACATTGACGCACAAACAATGGAGCTTCACTATTCAAAGCACCACAAAGGTTATTATACCAAGTTTGTAAACGCTATTGAGGGTACAGGACTGGAAAATAAGTCATTGAGAGAGATTTTTGAGAATATCAGCAGCGAAAGTACAGCTGTAAGAAATAATGGTGGTGGATTTTTTAACCACACGCTTTTCTGGAATGTAATGGGGCCAAATGGCGGCGGCACTCCGTCAGGAGAATTAGCCGATGCTATTAATGACGCATTTGGTTCGTTTAATGAATTCAAAGAAAAATTCACAGCAGCTGCCACCGGTCGTTTTGGAAGTGGCTGGGCATGGCTCATAGTGAAAGATGGCAAGCTGGAAATCTGCTCTACCCCTAATCAGGACAACCCACTGATGGATGTAGCCGATTGCAGCGGAGAGCCAATCTTTGGTCTGGATGTTTGGGAACATGCTTACTACCTGAAATATCAGAATCGCAGACCAGACTACATTGACGCATTCTGGAATGTTGTGAACTGGGATGCCGTAGCAAAGAATTTCAAAGACGCTAAGTAATTTGTATTTTGTTATTTACTCATAATTTGTTTGTATTTGGTTAATAGGTGAAAGCCGGCTCTTAAAGGAGTCGGCTTTCTTGTTTTTATCATGTTTTGCTTTCTTATTTTTTTGGAGCACCCAGAAAATGTTTCCAGTGGCTCCTGTATCAGCTCATACCGGATTAGACAGGAATTCACAAACAAAAATCCTGCACAAGAATGATATCTCATGCAGGATTTTGTTCTTAACTGAACCACTCTACGTTTATTACTCCATCCTTCCCGAAATAAACTTCAGCTTGTCATCCATCAACTTTGTTAGCTCCTGGGTGAGCTCTTTTCTGTTGTGCTCTTCTGTCTGGATGGAGAGACGTCGAATGGCACTGTATGCCCTGGTGAGGTCTTCCTGATAATAATTGAAGAACTCACTATCCAGTGATGAATAATAGTCCATGTCTTCACTGTAACGGTCGGCAATCTCACTAACCAGGCTGTCGCCTTTTTCCATCGCACCGGCTTCATAATATACATCCACTAAAGGAAGCAGGTAGAAGTCAGGTGGAATCTTGCTGGTTGGGAATACCTCAAGACATTCATCGGCAATAGCCACAGCAGAATCCGGACGGTTCAGATCCATCAGTGTTTCGGCTGTTCTCACAAAATTGTTCTTCGGAATCATGATGTTCTTCTGACTCTCGCGATCGATAGTCACATCCGGCTGATTCAGTCGTCCCCACTGGAATTCATTCAATAGCAGATCGTACGTCTTTTGCGCATGAACACCACCCATTCCTTTGTAATAATTCATTGCTTTTACCGGCATAAACTTATACACCATCCCTTCGAGGTGCATGTAGTCGTCTAAAGGAAAGACTTCTTCCACACTTGATGGGTTGGCAAAATACATTGCTCTTTCCCAGTTGTTGGAAGCCAGCAAATCAAGGAACATCAAATCATTTTTATACAAGTAGTTTTTACTGATATTCCATTCAATTTCATCCTCAATCTTGTCATGCATATACTCAGGCACAATTCCGCTCTCAATAACTTTCTGCTTGTCTATTGTCAGCTTGACTCTTTTCGTCGGGATATAATTGAGTTTTGTTCCGTCCTGCATCGTCAGCTTTGTGTCATTATTATCGCTTCTGATAAATTTAATCAGCGTCATCAGCTCCACGGCTTCTTTTAAGCCCTGGTTAGGATATACCAGCACAGCGTCATTTGTTCCTTTCGTGTACTGGTCTTTGCCAAGCGTAAACGGAAGCGGCTCTGATTCATACATTTTGTTATGAAGCTGATGGATATACCAATCACCACTGGCCAGCATATAGTTCACCACTCTCACATCTGTCCGCACGCCTTCCACTTCCTGAGCATACCACAGCGGGAAGGTATCGTTATCACCGTTCGTGAAAATCATGGCGTTCTCCTGGCAGGAGTTCAGGTAATTGGCGGCAAAGTCGCGGGCAGCATACTTCCCTGATCGATCGTGATCATCCCATCCTTCCGCAGCCATGATTGCCGGCACCAGTCCGAGAATAATTACTGTAGAAGCTATCGCCGAGGCTGGCTGGTTTTTCAGCAGCCTCCTCAAGCCTCCGTAAACAAACAGCACCGAAAGGCCTATCCAAACCGCAAAAGCATAGAACGATCCCACGTAGGCATAATCACGTTCACGTGGCTGATAAGGATACTGGTTGAGGTAAACCACAATAGCAAGACCCGTCATAATAAACAGCACCCCTACCACCAAGGCATTTCGCGGATCTTTCTGGATATGGTAAAACAAGCCGATGAGTCCGAAAAGGAATGGCAACAGGTAAAACTTATTATTCGCCGGGTTCTGCATGCTTTGCGGCAGGTTGTCCTGGCTTCCCAGACGTGGTTCATCTACGAAACTAATCCCCGACTTCCAGTTCCCATGCTCAATGTTTCCATGTCCTTCAATGTAGTTTTGCCTTCCGGCGAAATTCCACATGAAATACCTGAAGTACATATGCCCTACCTGGTACTTGAAGAAAAATCTCAGGTTCTCACCAAAGGTTGGCTTATTGATAATTCTGGTCTTCCCGTTCGGTTGTGTGTATTCCACCGGACGGCCTTCCACATCGCCCCAGCGCTTATAGGCGCTAATATGCGACTGCTTTTGGTTGCTCCACATCCTGGGAAAGATGGTGGTGAAATCGGAGTGATACTCAGGAACAGTTCCTTCACGATCATCGGTAATGACATATTTTCCTTTTTCAGCATCTTTTTCATAAATAGGAGCCCGGTCGCCATAACTTTCAATCGGTGAATTGTAATACTGGCCATAGAAAAGCGGTGTAGAGCCATACTGCTCACGGTTAAGGTAAGAGAGCAGGCTTACCGCGTTCTCCGGATTATTTTCATCGATGGGAGTATTCGCATTTGAACGAATGATAATCATCAGGAAGGAAGAATATCCGATCAGGAGAAAAGCCAAACTCAAAAGAATTGTATTCAGCAATGCTTTTTGGTTACGGATGTAATAAAACCCGATTGCAAGGGCAGCAGTGACTACCAGGCGGAAGAAGAAGTTTCCGGGCGAGGAAGCATCGGCCAAAACTAATATCATCAGCACACCGGCCAGTGACAGCAGGGCGATTTTGAGTGATTTAGGCGTTTGCGCCATGATTGTAAAACGGATACCGGTATACAGCACCCCTATCATCAGTAAAGCAAAAAAGATAGTTCCCGAACTAAATGGCAATCCGAACGTATTTACAAAAAGGATTTCGGTATTGGCAAACAGCTTCACAATTTCAGGAATCAGGCCATACATTATAAAGCCTATCAACACCAATGAAATAATTGCTGTAATGATAATCCCTTTAGGATTTGGGTTGTATTTTCTGTAGTAGTAAACAAGAACTACCGCCGGAATGGCAAGCAGGTTGAGGAGGTGAACCCCGATAGACAATCCGATGAGGTAAACGATAAAGAGCAACCACCGGTCGGCATGCGGCTCATCGGCCACCCGGTCCCACTTCAGGATCGCCCAGAAGGTTACAGCAGTAAAAAACGATGACATGGCATAAACTTCACCCTCCACGGCAGAAAACCAGAAGGAGTCAGAAAAAGTAAAAGCCATCGCACCCACAAAACCACTACCAATAATGGCTAATGTTTTTCCGAGAGTAAGCTCATTGTCAGAGGCAACAATCTTACGGGCAAAAGCAGTGATGGTCCAGAAGAGGAAAAGAATTGTCAGGGCACTGAAAATTGCCGACATGGCGTTGATCATAAGCGCCACCTGCGAGGTATCGCCAAACGCAAAGAGCGAGAAGAACCTTCCAAGCATCTGGAAAAGCGGCGCTCCCGGTGGGTGACCTACCTGTAGTTTGTAAGCGGTGGCAATATACTCGCCACAATCCCACCAACTCGCTGTGGGTTCGATAGTTAATAGATAAACGAATGAGGCAATGATAAAGGCTACCCAGCCTGCAATGTTGTTTAGTTTCTGATACTGCTGCATTATCTTGGATATTTTGGTAGCGAATTTAGAAATTTCTCAGCTAATCGATCTTATAAATTTAGATTTATTAAGAAATGTATTTTAAACCAGCTACAATGAAACCTCCTGATTATCGCTGCTCTTCGCATAAAAACAGAAAAAATCCATATAAAAATTTTGTAGAAAAAATATTTTACTATCTTTGCATCGTCTTTGGAAACAGAGATACTAACGGATGTCCGGTGGTGTAATTGGCAACACGTCTGATTTTGGTTCAGAAGAGTCCAGGTTCGAGCCCTGGCCGGACAACAAAAAGCCGCTCACATGAGCGGCTTTTTTTATGCAGTGCAATGAACATCTATGAGTAAATATTTCTTACCTTTGGTAAATACACCAGTGATATGTGGGGCGCTATTCATCTGACTGTTTTATTGTTGACAATAAGCTTATCCGGCATCTCCCAGGAGAATGAGCTGTCCGGTGTTCCTTTTATTACCAAATACAATAGTGAAGACTATGAATATCACGGACAGACCTGGGCCGTGACTCATTCGCCTCAGGGCGATTTTATTATTGCCCACGACAAAGGTGTATTGATTTTTGACGGGCATAACTGGGAGCTGCTTGAACTGCCCAATAAAAGCACTGCTTTTTCTTTAAAAGTCTTCGATGATAAAGTTTTTGTGGGAGGATATCATGAAATGGGCTACCTCGATACGGACCAGAAAGGAGCCTATGAATATCACTCTCTCATGCCCGAAAACACTCAACAACAAACAGTTTGGGATATCGCCTACCATGATTCGGTAGTTTATTACCGAAGCTCCAAAGGTATAGTAATGTATGATTTCGTTACCAAACAAAACCTAATCAAAGAGGATGATCGTTACAGCCGTTTCCTTCTGATGAATGGGAAATGGTACGTCATGTTCTATACGGATGGGATCTATGAACTCACTCCGGAGCTGTTCACGAATCCTTCTAAAGAACCCTTTCACTCTTTAGATAATCATATGTTTTACTTTGCCTTACCCTACGAAGGTTCAGTGATGTTGGTTTATGATTTTCAAAGAGGGCTGATGCTATACAACCTCAGCAACCGGCAACTTACCAGATGGCCTAATGAATTAAAGGAAAAGCTGGGAACACCTTATGTTTATGCAGCAAAAAAGTTAAGTAATCATCAGTATGTACTCTCCGTTCCCCGGAAAGGGCTCTATTTATTAGACAGAAACGGACAAATCACGGATGTTTTTAACAGGGCCAACGCATTTACCGACAATTACATTATTAACATCTATGAAGATAAGCGCGGAAACCTTTGGCTGAACACGAACAACAACGTCCTTTTTATGGAGTATAACTCTCCGTTCAGAAAAATAGATAAAGAATACCACCTTCCGGGATATTTTGATTTTAGCCATATTCACAACGATTCACTCTTCGTGGGCACCACTTCCGGACTGTATGCTATTGCCATGAGCGACATCAACAAACCAAAAGCCCGTTTCGAGCCGGTAATAAAGGATATCATGTTCCTTAATCATTACCCGCACGAGAATGGCTTTTTTGCAACCACTTCTGATTCATTAATATTCTACCCCTCAAACCGGGCTATCCTTCCTTTTGGAGTGAACCACTTTTCGACGTTCGCCCGCGACACCTCGAAAGTGTTGGCCGGCAGCGAGCAGGGCATTTACATCCTTTCAAAAAAAGACGGGCCCTGGACTGGAAGCCATCTGAAAGGATTTAGCGGCGATGTGTCCAGCCTTGTATCCACTGAGACTGACAACATATGGATTCAGCGCTCTTTTAAAGGAATCTGGAACCTGAAGTTATCGGCTGATGGCGACTCCGTTATCAGCAAAGTTGAATTGACTTCGTTCGAAGAGTTCTCAGAAAATGAAGATCATGCCCTGTTTGAAATAGACGGAAAGCCGGTTATTTCAAGCACAAAAGGACTGATTGTTTGGAATCGTAACAGTCAGCGCTTTGAGCCAATGGGTGTTTATAATGCTTATCTTCCAAAGCGTATGATGGATATCATGGTGAAAGGGGCCCAAAATGAGCTGTGGTTTTGGGACAACGACAAAGAATCTTTTGGCGGAGTTTTTCAACGTGTTGATGAAGGAGTGGTTTTTGATACCACACGATTTAAGCGTCTTGAAGGCGAACTGGTTAGCGATATTGATTTTTACGACAATAAAATGCTTTTCACAGCCAGCGATAAACTTGTTTTTTATAACTCCAAAGAAGATATTTTAAAAGAAAACCTGAAGGTTTCTGTTTCTTCAATTTATGATTTCCAGGCAGATACTTTAATAAAAAGGAATCCTGAAAAATGCAGCAAAGAACCACTAACCTTATCGCCACAACGGAACAATCTTCGCTTTCACGGACATTCCGACCTCTTTATCAGGGTCGACAATTCGAAGTATTCTTTCTTTCTTGAAGGTTACAACGATGAGTGGAGCCCATGGCAAAAAGCATCTTACAAAGAATACTCCGACATTCCCCCGGGCGATTATGTTGTTTATATCAAAGTAAAAGATCATCACGGACATATCGCCACATCAAAGGGGGTTCACATCACAATCCTGACACCATGGTATCAAACCGCAACGGCTATTGCCTTTTATGTGTTTTTCGTTTTGTTTTTGATTTTCTACATTTTTGAACGGGTAAAACGCCATAACCGAAAGGAACAGGTAAAACTGGAAGAAAAAATCAAAATAAGAACAAAAGAGCTGATCAAGGAAAAAGATGCTTTACGTAAAGAGCGTGACAAAGTTGATGAGATGAACGCCACCAAAGATAAGTTCTTTTCCATCATCGCTCACGATCTGCGAAGCCCGTTTAATTCTCTGCTGGGGCTTACAGATGTTTTAAAGCAAGATTTTGACTACCTCGATGATGATGAAAAGAAGGAAATTGTAGACAACTTGAACAAGACCGCTAACCAGAGCTTTAGCCTGCTCGACAATCTGCTTATCTGGTCGAGATCGCAGCGCAATTCCGTAGAAATTTACCCGGGCTTTTACGACCTGACGACTGTGGTGAATGAAACACTGGGTCTGCTCGATTCAACCATCAGGAGTAAAAAAATTACGCTGCACAATAATCTGAAAGACGAATGCATTGGCTATTTCGACAAAAACATGGTGCTGACTATCGTACGGAACCTTGTATCCAACGCCATAAAATTCACTGATGAGCAGGGAATTATAGAGCTATCGGCCGCGGAGGATGACCATTTCATTCATCTTCATGTGAAGGACAACGGAATTGGTATTTCGGATGTGGATTTGGAGAGCCTCTTCGATACCGGCAAGCAAACACGCCGCAAAGAACACACAACGAAGCCGGCACAGGCCTGGGGCTTATCCTTTGTAAAGACTTTGCCGAGCATAATAATGGCCGCCTCCTGGTGAAAAGCGAGCTCAAAAAAGGAAGTGTTTTTACGCTGTCACTCCCTAAACACCCCGATCAATAGCAAAGAGCATTCCCTTGGCAACTATTGCTCCTCCCTCCCGGTATTTGCATTAGTTTTTTTGTTTTGATTTTAGTAGAATTGCAAGTGAATTGACTCACTCCGCCGGGCATCTGCTGCGCGGGATGCAGCAGCATTAAGCCTTTTGAGTCAAGAAAACGTTTAAAACAACTTAAAGCATGAAAATAAAGGTACTCTTTGTCTGCCTCGGAAATATTTGCCGTTCGCCCAGTGGCGAGGCGGTTTTCAGAAAAATAGTAACCGACCACAGACTGGAACACGAAATAGAAATTGATTCGGCCGGAATCATCGATTATCATGAAGGCAATCCTGCCGATGCACGCATGCAGGAGCATGCAGTGCTGCGTGGCTACAACCTCACAAGCATCTCACGCCCGGTGAAACCGAAGAGGGATGGTGAATATTTCGATTATATTATTGCCATGGACAAGCAAAACAAAAAAGACTTGCTGCGCCTGCTGCCGAAAGCGCATCACCATAAAATCTTCATGATGAACGATTTTTCAAGAGCCAACAAGGGGGAGTCTGTTCCCGATCCTTACTATGGCGGAAGCGAAGGGTTCGAGCTGGTCCTCGATATGCTGGAAGAGTCGTGCCGCGGACTGCTTGACGAAGTGAAAAAACAACTGTAGTAGAGCTATCTTGTTAGATTGTTATAAATCGTGGATTCGGACACTACCTTGTCCATCGCCACATCAAGATCATCGTGTGGAACCTCTTCCACCACCTGGAAGTCGAAACAAACACCCACTCTTTGGCAGGATACTGTTCTGAGGAGTTTGTCGTAATAGGCTTTTCCGCGACCCATCCGCTGGCAAGTGCGGTCGAAGGCCACTCCCGGCACGATGATCAGCCCGATTTTCTGAATATCCGAAAAAGCAGGCCCCACAGGCTCTAGGATCCCAAAACCTTCTCCGGGCTGCATCGAATCCATGCCCTCAAACACGCGAAGCTCCAGTTCATCGCCTTTTACTGAAGGAAGGATTATCCGCTTTTCTGCGGCCCATTTCCTGATAAAGTCGTGGGTGTGAACCTCATCGCTCATCGACCAGTAAACCATCACCGTGTCGCTCTCCTTGAATTCAGGAAGGGCTTCAATGCGGTTTGTTATCGCCTCGGAACGTGCTTTCTTCTCCTCAGGAGAGACAGATTTCTTTAACTTACGAATCGCTTTCCTCAACTCTTTTTTCTTTTCAGCTATCATCGGATCATCACTTTTTTAACCGTTTTCGTATGGTCTTTCCACTGCACTTCAATAAAATAAGCTCCTCTCTTCAAAGAAATTTTAATTCTTTCATTCTCAGGATTTAACTTGCGGATAAGCTTGCCATAGAGGTCATAAACCAGCACCGCCTCAGCTTCATCTGCCTGAAGCGCAGCAAAAACAAATCCTTGCCGGGATGGATTGGGATAAACGACGAAATCATTTTCTTTCGCCTGCGCCACCGGGCCTGCAGTCACAGTTCCGAAAAAGTGCTCATACATGGATGTTTTAAGAAAGTAAACCGTAGAGTCCATGTAGGCTTCATGTTCCGGCTCTCCGGCCAGCGGGTCGTAGGGCACATGATCGGCACCCCAGAAAGGCATAAACTGATGAGAGGTGAAAGTTTGTGTGGTTTTCTGTTCGATAACGCTGCTCCCATGCACTTCGGCCACCGGAATACCGAACAGCTCTACGTTTCCTGTTCCGAAAGGAACGGTCTGATCCTCGCTGCCATGCACCGAAAACAAAGCGGTGTCGCTGGTTTCAATCCAGGCGGTGTCGCCAATCGCTCCGCAAAGGTTAACAGCAGCATGTATCTCACTCGAATAGCCTTCATTCCCGCTGTTACCCTCAATGCCTCCCAACTCTTCAATGTCAGAAATCTCTTCCGGAATTTCCTCCAACCGGTCGAGGTAGGCGGCATGCAACCCCATAAAGCCTCCTGCCGAGCTGCCTCCGGCTATTATCAGTGAAGTGTCTATCCCGTAAAGGTTTTCTGTGGAAGCATCTTTCCTGAAAAAGCGAATAGCGGCGCGCAAATCATGGGTGCCGCGCAAGGTAGCGTAGGTAAATTCCTCTTCCCCATTACCACCTAATACTTCAAAATAATCGACACCCAGGCGGTAGTTAATGCTGGCCGTAACATAACCCATCTGTGCAAAGCGCGTGCACAGCGCCACCATAGAAGGGTTCTCCTTACTACCGGCCAAAAAGCTGCCGCCATGAGCAAAGACAATCAGCGGACGCTGCTCCACCGTATCGCCGGAGGGGAAATACACATCAAGGTACAAATCCTGTGAAGAGCCGTCATAATTGGTGTTATTTCCGTAAAGGATATTTGATTGAATCTCTACTGAAAAAAGGGAATCGAGGAACCTGGTCTGGCCCTGGAGCAGGAATGGGAAAAAGAGAAGAATGAAGATGAATTTTGAACGCATAAGAAAAAAGTTGTTTCAGAGGATAAAACCTCTGAAACAACTTAAATGTTTTCTATTGAATATTAATGTGATAGGGCAAACGTGCCTGTGTACCTTCCATTTCCGAAAGCTCTTTCAGATATTCGAAGTAAGTATAGAAAGGTCCCAGTTCGCTTTTCAACTGCGTTTTGGTTTCACGGCCGGTAAGCTCATCCATCAGTGCCTCAAGAGGTTCTTTTTCCTCAGGATACTTCATCAGGCGATATTCACCTTCTTTCACCTCAGCCATGCGTGCTGCTGAAGCAATAGCATCGTTCAGGCCACCATAAGCGTCTATCAGTCCGATTTCTTTGGCGTCCACACCACTCCAAACGCGGCCCTGACCAATCTCATCAACACCATCAACAGTCATATCTCTGCCATTGGCCACACGGGTAGTAAAGGTCTTATAGGTTTCTTCCACGCCATCCTGCAGCACTTGTTCTTCATAAGCGGTAAGCGGACGGTTTACAGAGATAAAACCTGCGTTTTCGTTGGTTTTCACGTTGTCAAAATCCAACCCGATTTTCTCTGTCAGCAAGCCTTGCAGGTTAGGAATCACCCCAAAAACCCCGATAGAACCTGTGATGGTGGTTGGGTTGGCAAAGATAGAGTCGGCAGCACAAGCGATATAGTACCCCCCGGATGCAGCCACATCGCCCATCGACACCACAAATGGTTTTGTTTCGGCTGCCAGAACAGTTTCACGCCAGATAACGTCAGAAGCCAATGCACTTCCTCCCGGTGAGTTCACGCGCAGTACAATGGCATTGATGGTAGAGTCTTTCCTCACTTTACGAAGCTGCTTAGCCAATACGTCTGAGCTAATCACAGGATCAGAACCCTTCTCGGTCTGGATGCTGCCTTCAGCAAATACCACAGCGATTTTATGTTTCGGAACCTCATCGCGCAATTCTTCAACAATCGCATCTGTATAATTTTTCAGGCTTACAAACGAAATGTCGTCGTCAACGCTGGTGCCCGTTTTCTTTTTCAGCAGGTCGGTCACTTCATCCTGGTAAAGGGTAACGTCGGCGAAGCCATGAGTAACCGCATCATCGGCTGTTTGCAGCAGCAGCTTGTCGGCCACCTCATTCACCTTCTCCACGCTAAGGCCGCGACCTTGGGCAACAGCCACAGTAATATCATCCCAGATAGATTGTACATATTTTAAAGTCTGTTCTTTATTGGCCTCGCTCATATGATCCATCATAAACGGCTCAACGGCGCTCTTATACTTCCCGTGACGGATAATCTGTGCTTCCACATCGAGCTTTTCGAGCATATCAACAAAAAACATGATTTCAGCATTAATACCTTTCATCATAATCGAGCCCTCGGGATGCAGCAGCAGGCTGTCGGAGACGCTGGCCAGGTAGTAGGCCGACTGCGAATAACCTTCAGAATAGCTGATAACAAATTTTCCGGTTTCCTTAAACTTAACCAGCGCATCCCTGATTTCCTGAACGGTGGCAATGCCCGCACTCAGGTTCCTGATATCAAGGAAAATACCTTCTATATTGTCATCCTTACCGGCTTTATCAATATTTTCAAGAATGTCAACCAGTCCGAGTGGCTTATCTCCGAAAGAAGAAAAATCCATAAAGTTAAACTGGGCAATTCCCCGGTCGTTGATGGGGTAGTTTAGTTTCATGTGCAGTACCGATTTTTCGGGTACCAGCACGGTTTTGCTCTCCGCAAAAGACAGTGACGAAGAAATAATACCAAAAAGGATCAGAATAATCACAAAAAAGGTGATCAGAAACCCTAAGGCTGAAGCAAAAGTAAATTTAAAGAATTGTTTCATAATACATTATTTGTTTGTGGATCTTATTATTTTCCGGATTTAAAATCTTACCAATATGAGGAATTTATTCTGAATCCAAATTTATCTTCTTTCGTAAATATTAACAACAGAATGTGAAAAGTTTTTCAATCTTTTTTTAAATGATGTGTGTTTTCAAACCATATTTGTTGTGATATCCTTTAGACAGAGAATACAAAATCAAAGTTTCGTGAAGGTAACAAATATTTTCAAGTCGGTCTTTCGCTTCCTGCAGGCGCGGTATTTGCTGATGATCGTATTGCTCTTTTTCACCGAACGCAACCTTTACCCCTCATTCAATAGCGATATTGAACCGAAGAAAATCTTATCACAGAATTATTTCGAGCCCTATAACCTTTTTGAGGATACCAATTATGTTTTCCCCACCCTTCTTCCGTCTGCCACTTTTGGCGGGATTGATGACACCGTCAGGACTTTCAAAGACTATCGTCCGGGATGGGAGGAGGCCGAACTGCTTTTCAAAAAATACAAACCTGTTTCATTGAGCCAGTACCTTTTCTGGTCGATGTTTCCCGATTATATTAACGATACTACCAAAGTGGCAGTGGTGGAAATTATCTCCACCCTCCCTTCACGTGACAAACCCAAAAGCTTTGCATCAAAACATTACACCATCCCGGTAATGGGAAGGGGCAGGCTTTCAGCTGAAGAGCTTTTTACCTTTTTCAGGATGAATAATGACTCTGTAGCGGAAGAAAGAGTGAGGGAGCTTATTGAAATCTACCTGGCTGAGAGCGCTGCTGAGGGGGTAAACCACGATTTGGCTTTTATCCAGATGTGCCATGAAACCGGATTCCTGAGATATGATGGCACGGTGCATCCCGACCAAAATAACTTTTGCGGACTGGGCACGGTCAATGCTCACACGCCCGGGGAGTCATTCGCCACACCACAGGAAGGCGTCAGAGCCCACATCCAGCACCTGAAGGCCTATGGCAGCGATGACCAGCTGAAAAACGAACTGGTGGATCAGCGTTTTTATTTTGTGCAACGCGGCACAGCCACCCGGCTGCACCAGCTCACCGGAAAATGGGCCGCCGATCCGGACTACGACCATAAAATTGTTGGCCTGATGAAAAGAGCAGAAAAGCAAACCGGGAAGCCCGTTATTTAGAAGATAACGAGACAAAGTGCCGGAGAGAAACAGAAATAAATTGACAACCGATAATCCACAACCGATTCAGTGACGTCCGACTTTCAGGAGCAAAGCGCTTGCCCGGCCGAAGGCGTTGATGGATTCAGTGAGACTCAAGGTTTGAAATCCGCTAATGGCGGTGAATCAAATGTTGATAGTAGAAATAATTCCGATTCTTCGGAAACTCCCGTCCGAACGGATGTTCATCCGCGCCTGAATGATACATTAAGGCAGGCGGGCGGAAATCCCGAGAGCAGAGCGAATCGTGACACCCGAAAACCCCTCCCATTATTCCACAATACTTTCCTTTTTATTCAGGGTA
>JASMTJ010000642.1:0-3259 GCA_041694335.1 Bacteroidales bacterium | reverse complement strand
TAACTTTTGTTGGTGTTGTTCCTGATTTCCACCACGCCCTCATAAAGATAGGTAGTGGTTTTTTTCGATTCATCCACCTCCACTTCAAAAGCAGTTCCGCGTACACCCACCGCACAAGTGGGAGTAATGACCAAAAATTCGCTTCCTTTTTTTGTTACCTCAAGGTAAGCGTTTCCACGACTTATTAAGAGTTTATTAAAATCCCAAAAGGTGATTTCAGCGTTATTTTTCAGCATCAGCTTCGTATTATCTTCTGAAAAAATCACATAAGCTCCGGAGATGTCATGGCTTGTTTTGATTTTATCACCAACAAAAATATAGACCTGCTCTTTTGGTGCAAGCTCCCAGTTATTTGACCCCGAGCGCATGATATGCACATTTCCGCTACTGTATTCCAGCATCATATCCACTACTTGCAGGTAGTTTTCTTCGGACTGTGTCGGGGGTTCCAAAGCATCTTCATTTAGTTGAACCATCAGGTTTTGTGCTGTGTTCCATGCCTCCGGCTGAATTTCACTCAGCTTTTCTGCCTCTGGCGGGACTGGTTTTTTGGGACGGTTTATCTCAGCGATGGTTTTTTGCAGCTGAACATCCGAGCGGTCTTCCTGTAGCGCTTTCTGGTAATAGCTTTTAGATTTCACATCGCAATACATTTTATTGTATTGATGATCGCCCCAAAGCGCTGCCTTTGCAAAAGTGCGCCACGATTCAGCAAATCCTTTGTAAGTGGATGACCGTAGTTTATGGTAGTTATTCGGATGACTTTGCTGACTAAAGTCACTACTCACCTTGTCGGCAGTGCTTAAAAGTCTTCCACAGTTGTTTATAAAGTCCTCTTTGGCAGTATAGGCAAACACACGGCGGGCGTAGTTGGAATACTCGCCGGACAAACGAAATACCATTTGATAACGTTTCTCAGCATAACGTGCTTTTGATATTTCAGATTTGGCTTCCGCCAGATAGTCTAAAGTTTCCTGTCTAGGGTTGGAGGATGCTCTGGCGCCTCTTTCCTCTTCCCAGTAGGGTTTGTTGAATGCACTGGCTGCTTTGTTGATATACTCGTCAAACTTGTTTTTTGCCTCTCCCGGGAATATCCAGAGCTCCATGCGGCAAGGCTTTGAATTACGAAAGGAATTATGTCGGGAATTTACGACAAAATTGAGGTGCGTAGCATTTGGCTTCAGATCATAGAGGAATTCATTGACTTTAAATGAGGTACGCTCGCCTTCGTAAAGGGTGTACCAAATTCCGCCATCCACCCGCTCGATGACCTGAACAAACTCCATGGTTCCGGATACCGGCCTGAAAACGATTTCATCATTACCACTCATCTCAGCGAGTGGCACACCGATGTACTTCCCATTTCCCTTGGTGTCGGTCCAGACCTCACCCTTCGAATAGCTTTTATTGCGAAACCGCGGATCGTCCTTTTGATAATCCTGATTTCCGGATGAATTCACCTCCGAAGTTCCGGGAGTTGTTGAACCCTGCGTGTCCTTTTCCTGAGAGGATGAAATACCAGCATTTGAGGTGGAAATGTCGCTTGAAGAACCATCAAAAATATTTTCAGATTCGCCAGGGGAAGAAGCAATATCGCTCGAAGAGCTTTTTCCTGTTGTGCAGCCCAAGAGGTTAACGCCTCCATTATTTAATGTGTAACCTTCCGGTGTATCATTACACTGATCGTATTCATCAGCAATCCCATCACCATCCCTATCACTCCCAAAAGCCATTGCAGAACTTCCGCCATAAAAGAAATCCGTAATGCTTTTCTCACCCTCTTTCTGGGTCACCCTCCGCATACTATAACCATCAGCAGTTAACTGGTAGGTTGAAGTGATTTCCTTAGCCTGATAGTCTGTTCTCACAATCGTGAGACTATTTCCTGAAACAGTGCCGGTGTGATTAAAACCCGTTCTGACACTGTTTCCATTTTGATATAGTTTTAGTCGTTCACCACCGTTTTTTGCTATCCAATAACCATTAAAAAAGATGTTGTTCATCCGCTTTCCGGGGGGTGTGTAAGAGTTAGAGCTTCCTGGTGTTTGTGAGTCGTTTTTATCCTTGTCGGTTGAAGCGATACCGTTTTGATTCTTTTTCTCCGCTATTCGATAACATTCATCCAGTACATCAAAAGCCAGATCATTAAAATTGTTAAATTTATCTTCCAAACTATTGCTTCTGACAGAAGCCTCTTGTGTACCTACAGCATTTACAGCAGAAATAGCTCTGTCGTTTGATGTGTTAGCCTGAGAAATAATAAACTCAATTTCTTCAGCTACCTGGTCATATGATTTACTGTCTGTTTTAAATTTATCGCGTAAGCTTTTAATCTGATCAAGATACCGCGTTCCGTCCCACTGAAACTTTGCAGCACTCCAATCTATGGTTTTTTCTCTGCTCAGGGCTTCCACCCTTGAATTAAAGTAATCAACAAGGTTTTGATATTCCCCGACCTCATCTTCCCATGCTCTCATATAGCTGGCCATTTGCCAGTTAGCCTCTTCCATACGTTCGCCTCTGCTGATGAGTGTTTTTATCTGCATTTCGTAAGCCTGGGTTTCCAGTATTTGCAGTTTGGCATTTTCAATTTGCTTGTAGTTTTCAATAAATCCATCGACCCCTTCTTTGGCATTTTCAAAAGCATCGATATATTCTTGTTGTGTAACACTTTCTGCTACATCTTTTATTGTTTTAGCAATCTCGTAGGTTGTTTTCAGGTAGGCCCAAACTTCATCCTGACGATCGAGTGTGCGGCGGTGGTGTCCTGAGGCAAGAGCCTGCCGGGCATTTTTTACTGACCTTTGAGCTTGTTGCACCCTGTTTTCCCAATAGGATGCCTTTAATCGATCACTAAAGGTAAGTTGAAGCTGTGGGTAAAAATCAGGGTGGGTTTGCCTGGCTTCTCTGAACTCCTGCTCAAAATAATTATTGATGTAGCTGCTGAAGCTGCGTTTGGAGTTATTCAGTTCCTTTACAGCCTGATAGATTTGATGCGAATTGGCGAGATAATTCACTTGCTGCACTTCAGATTTCACCTTATTCAGAGAACTATTCACTTCTGATACCTGCCCGACAGAGGGTAAAGTCAACAAAAAGATGGTCGACATTAAAAGAAGTCCAGCTAAGGCAGGATTTAGTTTTTTCATTTTATGTGATGCTTGCATAATTCGTCGTTTTTAAATCTTAAGAAGCTTTCCTGAATTTTAAATACATGACTAATCCGGACAGAAAAATAGCTATGAACACAACGGGCATC
>JASMTJ010000641.1:0-2832 GCA_041694335.1 Bacteroidales bacterium | reverse complement strand
TTAAAAGTAAGCCGGCCAAGCTTTCACAGAGCGCTCAAGGAGCTTATGGAAAAAGGGTTTATAGCCGAATCTCACAAACCAAATATGGTTTGGTTTAATCCTCATCTGTTTTTTAATGGTGACAGAATGAGCTTTGTTAACGAGTACCGCAAAAAACCACAGGTTGAGGATAAAAGCTAACGATTAAGCCCCATTTGGTCGCCTGAGCGATTGTTCAGGCGTTCTTCGTGCAATTCCCTTTGTGTTTCATCAAGTTTTCGTTTTAACTCGTTAGAGAGCGTTTCAGCGGCTTTTAATTGCTCTCGATATTGATTCGCTTCGCTTGCTCCTTCACCTGCGATTTTCATCGCTTCTTTGACTGCTTCTTCTTCCTCTGCAAGCTGTACCTGCTCGGCTCTCAATTCGCGCTCCTGCGCTTCTAACTGCTCTTCTTTTGTACCAAGTTCACCAGCTAGCTTCTCAAGCTCTTGTTTCTGTATATCGACTTCCTGACGCGCTCTACGAGCATCTAAACGTGCTTCTAATGCAACTGCGGCCTGTAATTCTGCTGATCGTTCATATGCTTTTAATCGCTCTGTCTGAAAACCGAAAGCGGAGAAAAACCGATCACGTATGCCAGGGCGATTTTTAATACCTTCCCTGGCCGCCTGGTTAAGTTCGCTGTAAAACTGTTTTATGGTCTTATGCTTGGCCTTAGAGCCTTTAATTCCACGCTTTAAGCCGTGTTTCTGGCCTACCTGCTTAGAGAAATCAGTTTGCATAGCAGACAGCTTAGAACGCCCACCTAAGAACGCTCTACAGTTCAGTTTGCCCTTGTCATCTTTTGGTATCACATAGGCGACAAGGTGCGGCGTTTTCTCGTCCATATGGACGCTGGCGGCCAATACATTGTCCTTGCCGTGTTTTTCTTGAAGCCAGCGCAACGAATCACGGAAATACCGTTCGTGATTAAAATCATCGTCATTGAACCGCTCAGGACTCGCAGTGATGAGATACTCAACACCCAACACCGCGTTTTTTCTGACTTTCTCAGGCATAGCTTGCCTGAATTTTTTTAACAGCCCTGCGCTCGATTTAGCACCCGTGTGAGCGTTATCGAGCAACTTTCGCCAGTCAGCATTTGGTGTCGGTTTTTCTCTGTATGTGTGTTGTGCGCTTCCTGCGATCGCTCCCATCGTCTTTAATTTTTTGGTGCGTAAAATCGCATAGGCCATATCGCTTCCTCGATGCTGTTTTGGGTCGCCACTAGTGGCGACATTCCGCTAGGTGCTAGTATAGCACCGAGCGGCACAATGTAAAATTGTGTACTCACTACACAATTTGCAAGCAAATTGTTGTTCGCCCCTTCGGGGACTACTCCGCCTGCGGCTCCGCGGTCGCTTCGCTCTCTTGGCAAAATGCCACCGCTCCGCGGTGAAGTGATTGTTGCGCCTAACGGCGCAAAAAGAATTGTCTAGCAGGGCGCAGGGTGGTTTTTTGCGCACTGCTAATTCATTGTAAGCGGATTTACGCTTGGCGGTGGGCGCAGGTTTAGCCGCCTGCAGCGGGCTGTCTAGCATGGCCGCTTTCAGCGACCATCAAAACACGAATTTGATTAATCAAATTGGACTTTTGATTGTCAGTGCATATAATCAAATTTCGTTTATGATAAATCAAAAACAGGATTTGATATGAATAGTGAAAGCTTAAATGTAATACAGGCGTTGTTTGATGGTGGCACATTAAAAGCCGCTAAGGCGCTACCAGTGCCTATGCAGTCTGGACTTTACCATTTGCACCTGTACGGCCAGAACGGCTCGCACGTTGCCGCTCTGGAAGCGCAACGCGGTGGTTTGCGAGAGTTCAAAACGCTCGATGCATGCGCAAGCATGGCACGTCGAATTGGCTTCTCTCAGCTTGCAGTGACCTTGCGTTAATCAGCCAGCCCCGCGGAGCGGGTAAGGTTTTTTGCTTTGCCTGACCGCTCTGCTGTACTTCTAATAGATATTAAAAGCCCCCAGTCAAAAGCCGCGTAGCGCCCTGAGCGCAGGGCCGCATCGAGCGCACAGCGCGAAGCGCGAGCACTCGATCGAACCGAGCAGGCGCAACGACATCAAGACAAGAAAAAAGAGCCGTATCCAGCTCCCTCTGAAGAACTAAGAAGGAAAATCGCTACAAGCCTTTAAAATCAAGCACCCTATTATCAGGATCATATAATTGAATTATCACCCCAGCGTAATTCAAGTATCAAAAAGGCATTGATTTTTGATACTTGACCTGTCAGGCTTTGATCTTAGAGTTCTCAAAAAGGCCACTTATAATGACAAAGTATAATGCTATACACGATCCTAATCTGGAAACTGCGCCCTCTCGGAAGAAGGACGTAATAGCTTATAAAGAGAATCCTTTCTGGAAGCCTCAGGAGATTCAGGTTGGTAAAAAAAGGATTACAGTGTCTGGGGGTATGCACGTAGATCAAGGCTCAGGAGAATCCATCCAGCATTCAGGAATACATATAATAAAAGAAGTTGATGGAGAAGAATTTTTAAAGCTATACACCAGAAATGTAAAAGCAATTTTTGACCTCAAGCCAACATCTCAAAGAGTTCTCCAATACATCATGGCTGAATTGCAGCGAACACCTAACGCTGATGCTATTTATCTCGCGTGGTTAAGTGCTGACGAGTATTTTTCAGAGTATGATTTAAAAGTAAGCCGGCCAAGCTTTCACAGAGCGCTCAAGGAGCTTATGGAAAAAGGGTTTATAGCCGAATCTCACAAACCAAATATGGTTTGGTTTAATCCTCATCTGTTTTTTAATGGTGACAGAATGAGCTTTGTTAACGAGTACCG
>JASMTJ010000640.1:0-1084 GCA_041694335.1 Bacteroidales bacterium | reverse complement strand
ATTTACACTTTAAATTTATTAACTGCCTCTTTGAACATATCTGCAAGCTGAGACAGTGTTGAGACTGTCATATTAGTCTTTTTAACGTCTTCAGCTGTAGTTTCGGAGATTTCCCTGACTCTTTCTATACCGGCGGCAACTTCCTCAGCTTCGTTGTACTGCCTTTCAATATCTGTATAGATACTGTTGATTGAGTTTTTGGCGTTATCCAGTGACTCATTAATTGTTTTAAGTGATTCACCAGTGTTTTCAGCCATATCCGAACTCTTTTCAACGTTCACTGTACTTTCTTCAACGAGCTTAACGGTATCAGCGGTCTCAGTCTGTATCCCTTTAATCAAATCGGCGATTTCTTTTGTAGCAGTGTTACTTCTCTCGGCCAGCTTTCTGATTTCATCGGCAACAACTGCGAAACCATGCCCGTATTCGCCAGCTCGTGCAGCCTCGATAGCAGCATTTAGAGCCAAAAGGTTGGTTTGGTTGGAAATATCGCTGATCACATCGGTGATTTCTCCGATTTCCATTGACCTTTCTCCAAGGGTCTTAACCTTTTTACTGGCCAGCTGCGAATATCTTCTAACGCTGAACATGGACTCAATCGTTTCATCGATAACTGATTTCCCTTCCTGAGCCATATTAGCGGCATTTTCGGTAACATTAACAGTATCCTGAGCTTTCTCGGCAATTTCTTTACTCAGTGCCCTGAAAAGCTGCATCTTTTCATTAATGGATTCAAGTTCGTTAATCTGGGTTGTAGCACCTTCACTGGTTTTTTCTGCCGATTGCAGAAGTTCTTCGGTAGCATCGACAATAGAATCACCGGCATTTTTAATGTCCTCTATGAGTTCTTTCATACTTCCGGTCATCATATTAAAGGCATCCGCTACAGAACCGAGCTCATCCGCAGTAACTTCGGCCTCAACCGTTAAGTCACCTTCGGCAGCATCAGAAACCGTATCCATTAAGCCAACAATCTGTCTCTGCACTCTCTGCCGGTCCTCTTCTGTCTGTATGTATCCGTAAATTCTGTCAAGCATTTCGTTAAAACCCTGTACAAGGCCTCCCAGCTGATCTTTTCTTTCGG
>JASMTJ010000639.1:0-16066 GCA_041694335.1 Bacteroidales bacterium | reverse complement strand
ACCTTAATCATATTCCTATCACCTCCCAGGTCACTGTACTGATATCCTACGTATTTGTTGTCATCACCAATTTGTTCAAGAAGGAAATCAGACTTGCAGCACAGGTTGTACTGATACAAGCCGACCTCATTTCCATCACCTTGCTGTTTAAACTCTATATTGGCGTAACCGTATTTGTCGTATTGTACAGCATATTTACTTGCGTCAACATCCATAGCGGAGTTGCAAAAACTGGCATTGCTTAAGCCCGCAAAAACATTGTCATCACCTAATTGCTGTCCCAAGGAAGCAGAGACTTCATGTTTTGATGTTTGATTCAGTTTCATTAGATTGTTGTCACCGAATTGTTTCCAGTGAATTACGGTATTCTTTACTGTTGAAGTTTGGGTAACATAAGCCTCGTTATCATCCCCTTTCTGGCAGAACATAAATTCACTATTACCACCGGTCCATCCATATCCAGCAGCATTTTGATAGGCAGCTGATTGAGTATTACCCAAAGCATCAACTACTGTGGTAGGACCAGTAATCAGGTTGCCATCACCTAATTGATCTATATGCACTATAGCTCCTGCTTGAGCATCTTGACGGATAAATGCGTCGTTCTGTGCATATACCATTACACTTGCAAATACAATTGCGAATAAAACTGTTAGCTTTTTCATAACTTTTAATTTTTAGGTTGAAAAATGTTTAATTAATTTTAATTGTTAAATCGTGAATTGTTAAAAATTCGAGAACACGGCCGCGTGTTGATTACAATCCTTAAAACATTATAAAAGTATACACTCCCTTTGAAGTTTGTAAGCGCATAACAGCCTGAATTTGATAAGGGTTACTTTTACGAATAAACCATGAATGGAAACAGGTATTTTTACTTATATTTTTCATGAAGAAAGGATCCTGAAGCTTGTAGAAAAACGTATTAACCTCCTGCAGTACTCAAATTTCAGGTAAGAATGTTCGCAGAAAGCAGACGGTAATCAGTCCTTTGGATTTGGGAATATCGGTTCGGAGTAAATTATTGCTTTTACACAAAGGAAAATCCAGAAACACCTCAACAACCCTTGCAGCTGGCAATCAACAATGTATCTATACAATTATCATTGCTTCATGAGGATGCACACCAGGAACGATTGGATTACTGCAAGGAAATAAAACTGATTTCAGACATGAGCTTTATTTTTTGGCCTCAAGACCTGCCAATAAGTAAGTGAGGAATATACCTATACTTTTATACCCAGGTTTATTTACTTGGGTGAATTCCGAAATATTAAAAGGCAATAACATTAGACTAAAGATCGCTGATCAGTTTGCTTCCTTCTCTATATAAGCTATGCTCTAAAGCATATTTCACCAATCCGGCAGTATTCCTGGCGCCGATCTTATTCATTATACTATTGCGGTGGCCGCCTACGGTTCGTGGACTGATATACAATTTATCGGCAATCTCTTCATTGGTATACTCCTGGCAAATCAGATACAGCACTTCCATCTCTCTGTTGGTGAGGTTAATGTTCTCGTATGGTTTGAAATGACCGTTCGTAGATGATTGGATAAACATTTTTTCAAAGATATGAGTGGATAGATGGTGTGAGTAGTAAGATTTTTTTTTGAAAAGTATGTTGATGGCGTACTCTAGTTCAGAGGCTTCAACCGATTTTATAAGGAATCCATCGACTCCGGCTTCCAAAAGCCTTTTAAAGTATTTTTCATCATTAATATCCAGAAAGGCAACGATTTTTATTTGCGAATGTAACTTTTTAATATGTTCAAGGACTGGTATTTCACTTACCAGTGGATTAATAGTATTGAATAAGAGGATATCCACGATGCCATTCAGATGATCGTCAATCAATTGCTCCCGGTCGATGAATCCCTCAAAGTCAACGTTTTTCAGTTTTTTTATCACTGAACTGATTCCATCATGAAACAGAGGAAAATCATCTATCGCAGCTATTTTAATTAACTTATCCATAACTGAATGGTTTAAAATTTTTTATAAAAGCGCTGTCCATATCTATATCCTTTTAATATCATAATACTTACGATTATTTAATTTAGACTAAAACTATTCATAAGCTAAAGAATAATCAATAGGTATTTTCTAGCGTTTTGAAGAGTTAATTAAGTAAATGGTAGTATAATTACCCATAAAACTTTAGTAAAAAGTAAATAGATTGATGTAGCCGCTTACAAATATTTGGTTTGCATTTACAATGAAAACCTACTGTATAACAAAGGTCATACTAAATGGCATAAGAATCCTGTTTAAATCATTTTACCAACTTTATCGGGAAAAAACCTATTATATCAATTGTAATTAGATTATTCTCTTTATTATTTGGGGTTTGAATAGAATAAGTACATTTACCAAACTAATTTAAAACCTTTATGAAAACCTATATCGCCCTTCTCAGAGGAATCAACGTTAGCGGGAAGAACAAAATCCTGATGAAGGATTTACAATCGGTGCTTGAAAGGATTAATCTTGGAGCAGTAAGGACCTACATTCAAAGTGGAAATATTGTTTTTGAATCAGAGCAAAACCCCAGACAGAAATTATCCGAATTGATTTCAAATGCCATTTATGATGAGTTTGAGTATGATGTTGCCGTCTTGGTGTATGAAAGGAGTGAGTTGACTAAAATCGTGAATAGCAACCCCTGGCTTCAGCATCAGGAAAATGAAGATAAATTCTTTCATGTCTCATTTCTTAATGATTTTCCTGATAAAGAAAACTTTGAAGAAGTGGTTGCGAAGAAAAGTGAGAAGGAAGATATAGCTTTTGATAACAAGGTTGTTTTTCTTTATTGCCCTGACGGTTATGGACGTACAAAGCTCACAAATTCTTTTCTGGAAAAGAAACTAAAAACAAAGGCAACAACAAGAAACTGGAATACAATCAATAAACTTCTTGCTATGGCCAATAAATCAGAATAAATGCGGGTGTTTGCGGAAGGATTTTTGCTATCTTTGGGAGGATTACAAGGTTTAACTACTAACAAAAAAACTATGAAACATTTACTGTCTTTTCTTGCGCTGACATTTTTTTTCATGTCATGCAATCAACCACAAAGCAATCAAAACGAAGAAGTAATAAAAACTAAACCTGCTGAGGTAGAAGGTGTTTTTATTCACATTACCGAAGGTTACGATGATGCACACAGGGTGCTGATGCCCATGAAAATGGCCGTGATGATGGCCAGGGATAAGGATGTGCTGGTTTACCTCGACATTGATGCTGTTAAACTTGTTGCGAAAGGCGCGGAAGACCTTACGCATGATGAGTTCGATTCATTCCAGGCCTACTTGAAGAAGTTAAGCGATTTGGAGGTGGGAGTTTATGCCTGCCCTACATGTTTGAAAGTAGCCGGGCTTGAAGGTGCAGAACTGCTGGATGGTGTGAAAACGGCTGAAAAAGACAAATTCTTTAATTTTACTGACGGCCGCATTATTACACTGGATTACTAAGTCGAAGAGAATGAAGAATCTATTTCCGGAAATTCGAATATCCTTCGGTTTCCGGATTTTTTATGCTTTGATTCCATACTGTTAAATGCAGCTTTTCAGCCCTAAAGCAACTCAAGGAAGCAACCTCAATTAATCAGAGTTTGCTGCCGAATAATAACTAAAGAAGCCCTATTAAAGAAACCATTTGAGTTTAGGAGTTGCCCTGCGCTATTTTCACCGTAAAATGAGCAATTAAAAATTTGAAACTATGAAAAAAGCAGGATTATTTATCGCCCTATTTTTTGTTTTCGGAATTACTCAGCTAAGCGCTAAGTGGTTCATCGAAAAGGAGTACAAGTTTCGTATTAACGTTCCCTCGTCATGGTCGGCCAATTCTTTTATGGATGGCACTGACAAAGTGTATGATTTTTACAGTCCTGACAACAATATCGCCATACAGTTGCGAGCTTTCGAAGCAGGGAGTCAGGTTACCACCGATTTGCTTGTGCAGATCTACGAAGAGCAAATGCTGCCTGCCGGAACCAAGAAAAGCGGATTATTTGACAAAACATCCAAGAATGGAATTCCTGGTAAGCAAGGGATATATTCCTCCACTTACAATGGAACAGATGTGGCAATGAGTGCTTTTTATGCCGTGGTTAACAACTATGGCTATGTTTTGCTGGTTATTGTGCCAACCAATATGATGCAGCAAAAAACCTCAGAGATTCAGAAGGTTACTCAGACTTTCATGGTGGATGGTTTTTCCGCTTCAGGATCTCAGGCCCATTCGCCAACCAAAACAAAACCTGACGCGTCAAGAGGTCAGGGCCTTGCAGGGTTGAGTGGACTTGCCGGAAGCACCACCGGGAACACAAATGCAAGCTCTTCGGTGGGGGGCAATGTTGTAGGTACATATGAATTTCACGGTCGTTCTGACGGAAAGGTGCTGGTAAATTACCATTATCTGTACATTCGTCAAGACGGAACTTACACAGAAAAATACCAGCCCAAAAATTCAGGAAACTATGTTTCAGAAAAAGACGGAACATGGTCGAAGTCAGGAAACCAGCTTATATTGACCCATAGCGGAGGAATCAATGACCGGTATCAGATTGAAAGAAACGGCCAGATAATTAAGCGCACTTCCTCTAGCGGCACTGTATTCACTTTTGGGAAAAGATAGAAATTGAAGTAGTTATTGGGCAATGGGTTTTGTCAAAATTCATTGCCCTAAATGTATAAGATGATGAACTTAATAGGGAATTTGATATGGTTGGTTTTCGGTGGTTTAGTGGTTGCTGTGGAGTACTTTATCGCCAGTATTGCACTGATGGTTACCATTGTTGGAATACCGTTTGGCATTCAAACACTTAAAATCGGAATGCTGGCCTTATGGCCATTTAACAAAACCACTGTAACGCGTCAGGGGGCCGATGGCTGCTTATATACACTGATGAATATCCTGTGGATATTAATAGGCGGTATATGGATTAGCCTTACGCATTTCCTTTTTGGATTGCTTTTTGTCATCACCATCATAGGAATCCCTTTTGCCAGACAGCATTTTAAGCTTGCTACGCTGGCGTTAACCCCTTTTGGAAGAGATATCAGATCAAGAAACTAAATCAGGAAATCATGAAAAATAATGCCGCTTTAAAACTGTTTTTGCTTTATTGTTTCATTCTGACCTTTCAAAACGCATCAGGAGGCTGGTATACGGATAAGGCATCGAAATACAAAATAAATGTCCCGGACAGCTGGACAAAGCAAACCTCTTTTGAGGGAACAGACAAAATTCTCGATCTGAGTAACCAGGATGGAAGCATTGCCATTCAAATACGTGCGTTCAATGTGGATGAAAGCGTCAGTGCCGAGACATTGGCTGAGCTTTTTAAAGAAGGAATGCTATCGGAAGGGGCTACACTACAGAGTCTTTCATCAGAATTCTTGAATGACCTTTCCGGGATGATGGGCGTTTTTACCAATCGTTTTAATGGAATGGATGTGGGAATCATCTCCTTTTCTGCGGTGAGAAATAATATCGGTTATTTGCTTTTTACCGTAATGCCGGTTGCTCAATTTGAGAAGCGGGCCAACGAAGCGGATGCCGTTCTGAATAGTTTTACTACCCTTCAAGGGCATGAACCAGATATCAATAAAGGTTCTGCTCAGAATAATGGGGTCGATATCGAAGGAGAGGGTTCCTCTTACGGCAAAGCCAATATTAAAGCGCAATCCAACTCAGCGAATTCAGTATGGCCTCATGTGGCACTCAATATTTCAAATAATAACAACCGCAACAAACCAGCTTTAAAGAGTGGTTATTCGTGGAATACCGGAATCCGGGAGTTTAAGTATCAGGCTCCAAAAGACATGACAGTTAATGAAAGTGGCTACCTGGTGGAGATGCATCACTACAGAGGAGCAGCCGGAAATATGGTTATACGGTATATCAGAAATAGAAGCATGAAGGGTTATGAAACCATTGAAAAGGCTGTTCAGAAATTGATGGACGATCCAAATAGCACGACCTCAAATGTTGGCGTAGTAAATATTAATGGCTATGAGATGCATTTGTTGCAGGCGAAATCTACTGCAGGAATGAATAACAACATTATTTTGAGATATGATTATGTTCTTTTTGCGGTGGGTGATGATTTGATGTGGGTGACTTTTAGCGCTAATGCAAGTGACTTTAAACGGATGGAAGAGGTAGCTAAGAATATCCTTAGCACTTTTTATAAAGGATGATGATTTCGATGCTTCAAAATAGCAAGGTGGTTTTTCATTTAAAATCACGTTTTTTGTGCTGGCTTAAAAAAACAGTATTATTATTTGGATTACTGATTTCTTTGTTGATATTATCCTCAGGAAGCTGCGGCAGGCAGTACCAAGACACCCCCAATCGGCTTTGGTGGAACAGTCTGAATGAAACCTGGCAGATTATTTTCCTGCGTGAAATAAATAAACTAAATGAAATTCCTGCGGATGATGATTTAACAAAGATACTGAACCTGGAAAGTGTTGAATGTGATCATTTTCCGATTGGCGATGCAAGGTTAAATCCACTAGTCAGACTGAAACGACTTAAATCGCTTTCTGCCGGCTCCACTCATATTTCCAATATTGATCCGCTGGCATGTCTCGATAGTCTTGAGTTTGTGAGTTTTGCTGATACCCCCATAGAAAATATTAAGGCCCTCAGAAATCATCATAACCTCGAATCTGTTTATATTCAGCAAACGAATGTAACAGATTTAACCCCATTAGCAGGTAAAGAGAAACTTCAGGTGCTTGTTTTTGACCAGACTCCAGTAAGTAGTATCTCACCAGTGATGGATCTTCATAAGCTAAGTGTGGTGTCTTTTTCAGGAACAAAAATTACAGATAAGGAGGCGATCACTTTCATAAAGAAGCATCCCGGTTGTGATATTCTGTTTCCGGGGAATGAAAAATAAAACCCCGGATAAACAGTGTTGCTATCCGGGGTTACAAATTGTTATTTAACTACAATTTTTCGAGTGGTTGTATTTCCGTCGGTTTCAAGTACGGCAATATACGTTCCGGCGGGGTATTCGTTACAATTCCAGGTGATTTCGCTGTTTTCTTTTCCTGGTAGTTCTTTACTGAATACTTGTTTACCACGATAATCGTAGATAATGAATTTCAATTTTTCATCTTTTACATCTGCGTTTGTCGATAATCTTACCTTCTCATGAGCAGGGTTCGGATAAATTACAAAATCACTGTTTTCTTCAGGGCTTTCTGTGCTGGTCATATCCGTATAGTAATAAAATTTACGACCATATAATTCCCATGTATCATCGTTAAAGTTCGAGCCAAACGAAGATCTGACCGTCTTATTACCATTATTGTCATAGGCAAAAACAGTTTTAGATTCACCTTTCCAGCCATCATCATAATCATTATAGAATATATCTGCTTTCAAAAGATCCATATTGTATCGATACTCCCAGGCCGTATCAGGCACAAAGCCCTCAGAATTATTCCACTTATTGTAGATTATTTTCCAGGTAAGGTTGTCGTTTTCATAAACCCACTCAGTCTGATCGCTGAAAATATATTTATTGCTGTCGGCTACCCAATAAGCATAAGATTTTAATGTCATCCTGTCTGCCTCATTATACTCGTAGGCAACTTTTTCATCTTCCTCCCAAGAGAACAAAAGAAAATCCCAGGTTAATATTTCTGTAGTATCCTTTTCGTTTTCCGGATTATAAGAATGTTCCCATTTTCTGTTCCATTGCCATGCTCCCGAAAACCAGATTGATTCTATTTCACGACTTCGCAGATTGCTCTCATTATACTCGAATGCTATTTTCTTTTCATTTTCGAGATTCCCACTGTTACTGTTGTAACGATAATGAATAATTTCAGAAATGCTGTCGTTTGAATTGTAAGAATAGTCCTCTTTTGAGTTTACATAGAGTGTATTGTTATTGGAATTGTTCTCATACCATTTATACTCATCTAATTTCCCATTTTGTGTGTATTCATAGGTCTGCATATCAGAGGTGTCCCAGCTATGGTCGTAAAAGAAGTCGATTTTCTTTGTGAGTTGCCCGGAGGCGTTAAACTCCTGAAAAAGCTTGTCCAGTTCTTCCCAATGATCGTAATCTTTTTCCCATTCATAGGTTATGGATTCCAATAAATTTTGATTGCCATCAGTTGTTTCAACCACTTTTCTTTCAGGAACCCAGCTTTGTTCGTCATCACTTAACTCATATTCTATAAAAGTGGTCGTGTTTCCATCATGTGAATACAATGTTCTTGAGTAAATAGTTGAGTCAAAAATGGTAGTGTATGTGTAATAATTTGTTGAGTCAAGAATTATCAGGTTGTCACCGCTTTTCTTGTCAGATAATGTCTTTAGCTGTGGGCGTTCTGGTTCCGCTGTCCGGTTTTTTGTGGTTTCAAACCCATTGGGCTCATTCGAACTTGTGTTGGTCTGTTTATGGTCTTGATTAAAGTTTTGACCAATCAGAAAATTACCAGATAATAATAATGCTGTTAAAAGTAAAGATTTAATTTTCATAATGTTAGTTTTTAATATTTAAAGTTTTAACATCATGAAAGACGCGATGTTTTCTCAATACATTGAGATATATCAATATGAAAATTGCTTCCGTCTGATGAAAAACTAGTGTTTTTCATACTCATCTCTGAGTACCCGGCGCATAATTTTGTTGGAGGCTGTTCGTGGAAGTTTGTCAATAATAACCACATCAGAAACCTTAAATAGCGGGTTTAATGTGGTTTTCACTTCTTCCTGAAATACTTGTTTTAGTTCATCGGCAGGAATAGCTTTAGATAAAGTACAGTAAACCACCAATTCATTCGGGCCGCCATAGGCTGGTTCCACAGCAATGGCGGCTGTTTCATGCACATCAGGAAGCGCATCCAAAATGCGCTCGATTTCCACAGAGCTGGTTTTAATACCCCCCAGGTTCATGGTGTCGTCAGCTCTTCCCTGGGCCCGGAAGAATCCGTTTTTCAGTTTCCTGAACTCATCCCCGTGTTTTCTGAGCTGTGCCTTTTCACTTTGTGAGGCCGTCTGCGACTGAATGGAACCCCCCGTGACACTTTTCCAGTGACTTCTCACTTCGGGCGTATGCTCATAATAATTTTCATCATGATCTTTGTTCAGCAATTCATCGGATAAGCCGATTGATGGAGGAATCAGGAAGAGCTCTCCTTCGCTGCATGGTCTTTCATGGTCATCGAGAATTATTGCATCTATTCCCAGGGCAGGAGAGGAGAAAGCTGCCGGGGAGGCGTCCTGCAGTAAGGTTCCGGTAAGGTATCCTCCGCCAATTTCTGTTCCGCCGCAATATTCAATCACCGGCTTGTAGCCGCCTTGTGCCATAAGCCAGAGGTAATCCTGAGGGTTTGAGCTTTCGCCTGTGGAGCTGAACAGTTTGATATTCGTCCAGTCGATGCCTTGCAGACTGCCGGTCTGTTTCCAGCGTTTTACCATGCTGGGCACCACGCCAAGCACCGAAACTTTGGCTTCCTCCACAAACTTCCCGAACTCCCTTCCTGTAGGTGCTCCGTAAAACAGTGCCATGGTAGCCTTATTCATTAACGATGAAAAAATCAGCCATGGCCCCATCATCCAGCCAATATTTGTAGGCCAGCAAACCACATCATTGGATTGAATATCCTGGTGCGCAAAGCCATCCGTAGCAGCTTTAATGGGAGTGGTGTGTGTCCAGGGAATGGCTTTCGGATCGCCTGTGGTCCCTGATGAAAACAGGATGTTACAATAATCATGAGCATTGCAGGAAATGGGGGCGAAAGTCTCCGCATCAGAGAGAAAAGCGCTCCAGGCCAGGTCTCCATCCCGCAAAGGAACAGATACTTTTTCTTTGGCAGGAAGAACGATGGTTTTTACCGGATTGATTTCCAGAAGCTTTTCATAAAGAGGCAAAGATTTTCTTCCGCGAAGCAGGACATCCTGCGTAAAGAGCAGTTTGGTGTTGGCAATGCGCAGCCGCTTATCCACCTCTGCCGGGGCCAGGCTGTCGGCTATGGAAACCACTGCGCCGCCCGCCATTACAACACCAAGATAGATGGCCACAGACTCTGCCGTCATCGGCATATCAATGGCTGCCCGATCTCCTTTCCCGAATTGGAGGTCTTTTAATCCATTAGCCACACGCGAAGACAGTGCCTGCAATTCTTTATAAGACAGTTTTCCTTTCTCGCCATTTTCTTTACCAAAAACGATGGCGGTTTTATTCTCCGGAGCTCTGAAACACGCCTGCGCAATATTATAGTGTGCTCCGCGCAGCCAGCCGGGTTTTCTAATGCCGTCCGACAAATCTAAAACCTGTTCCGGGCTTTTGTCGAAAGGGAGATCCAGCTCATCCAGCATGCCTTTCCAAAAAGATTCTTTCTGGGTTACTGAAAATTGATGCAGCTCATCGTAGTTTGACAGCCCCCATTTTTTAATGAGTTTGTTGAGGTTGGTATTCTTTTGCAGGTCTGGTTCGGTAAACCATGCCGCAGGAGCATCACTGTATTTTTCATCCTGGTTAAAGACAGCTTTGAAAAGCTGATGATGTAACTCCGCAGGCATGTCGGGCAGAAGGAGATCACTCGTTAGGCTTTTCCAGCAATTGACAGGATCATTCTTATGTTTTTTTAGGATGGAGATAATTTTTGAGATTGTTTCCTTTTCTGGATAAATCGCAAGCAGTTGTTTTTCTGAAAGAATTTTTACCGGTTCCATGTAAGTGTTTTTAGAAAAGCTATTCGGACCGACATCACAAAATTTATGCTTCCACATGAGTGATGTCAATAACATTAAACAAATTTTGATGAAATTGTTTATTCAGATTTTGATATTGTGGATGGCTCACACATTATTCTTAATGAAATGTTAAACTCTGAAAAGCTTTAATTATTGGCAAGGAAAACCTCCATAAAATATTCTTTCCTAATTCTTAGTGTGGTTATGGTTGTTTTGCTGTTGCCCTTCTGTGTCATCAAACAAACCTTTTAATTAGTGCCATATCACAAGGGGTGATTTAGTATACATGCAGAAAAGTGCATATTTTTAATTAACTTTGAGGATGAACAATGGGATACTTTTAACCGCTTTAATAGTATCACCAAAATACAGGTGTTATGGAAATGAATGAAGTATTGGACAGGCTGCCGCGTCACCTGATGGATTTAGTGATTGACCAGCCTTACAACGAATACACCGCACAGGATCATGCTGTTTGGCGCTTTGTAATGCGTCAGAATGTAGATTATTTGCAACATGTGGCGCACGGTTCTTACCTCGAGGGATTGCGCAAAACCGGAATCAGTATCGATTCCATTCCTCATATGTATGGAATGAACCGGATACTCAAGGAAATTGGCTGGGCTGCCGTTGCCGTGGATGGGTTTATTCCTCCGGCGGCATTTATGGAATTCCAGGCCTACAACGTATTGGTGATTGCAGCCGATATCCGGCCCATCGATCAGATCGAATATACGCCTGCCCCTGATATTATCCACGAGGCTGCCGGCCATGCACCCATCATTGCTCATGAGGATTATGCTGATTACCTGCGTGAGTTTGGCCGTATTGGAGCCAAAGCGTTTTCATCGGCCATGGATTACAAACAATATGAGGCCATCCGTCATTTGTCCATCCTGAAAGCGGATCCTTATACACCAAAAGCGAATATCGAAAAAGCCGAAAAGCGGATAGAAGATATTGAAAACAACATGGGTGAGCCCTCCGAGATGTCAAGAATCCGTAACCTTCACTGGTGGACTGTGGAGTTTGGATTGGTGGGGGAGTTGAAGAAGCCTAAAATCTATGGCGCCGGATTGCTTTCCTCGATTGGAGAAAGTTATAACTGCTTGCAGGATCATGTGAAGAAAATACCTTACAACGTGGATGCCGCGAATTTCAGCTTTGACATTACCTCACAACAACCGCATCTTTTTGTTACACCTTCATTCGACCACCTCAATGATGTGCTGCAGGAATTTGCTGACGGCATGGCACTGAGAACAGGAGGCCTGAATGCTGTTGAGCAGGCCATACGCTCCGAAAATACCGGAACACTGGTGTGGAGCTCGGGATTGCAGGTGTCCGGGACTTTTACCCGGGTCATAAGTGAAAATAAGACGCCTGTATACGTTGAAACAGAATCTCCGGCCAGTCTGGCCTGCGGCAACAAAGAGCTGGAAGGTTACGGAAAGAGCAAGGTGAAGAAGTTTGGATCACCGGTGGGGAATCCTGTTGGGTTTGGGCTCTCACTTATACACATGACAGACAAAGAGCTTTTTGCATCAGGAATTGTGGAGGATGAAGAGCTTAAATTGAGCTATCCTTCCGGAGTGAAAGTCACTGGGGTTTTGAGAAAAAAAATCCGGAAGGAAGGGAAGAACCTCTTATTTGTGATTTCGGAAGCGGTGGTCAGACACAAGGATGAAGTATTGCACCGTCCTAAAGATGGGATCTTCTACCTTGCAGTTGGAGATGAGATTATCTCAGGCTATTCGGGTCCGGCCGATGCGAATGCCTGGGGGCTGAGTTTTAACCCTCCTGAGGAGAAAACCCATAAAATTGAGCACAACGAAATCTCAAAAAGCCTGCACAAGCTTTATCAACAGGTGCGGGAAATCAGGGAAAAGCAGTCGGGGTTTGAAGCTGTTCCTCAAATATGGAATCAGCTAAAGCAGGATTATCCGGATGAATGGCTACTGGCCATAGAACTGCTTGAGCTGGCCAGGCAAGAGAATATGATTATTGAGCAGGAAATCGTTGAATTTCTTGAAAAAATTCAAAACCGGATTCCTGAATTCACCACCCGTATCAGTAACGGATTAAAACTGGTCGGCAGCAACATCACCAACAAGTCTATTGGGGTAGCGGAGGTGTAGTTTTTTTATAAATCAAAAAAATAACAAATAACAATATCCAAATTCCAAATAAATACCAAAATCCAATATTAGAAATACAAAATAGTGTAGACTATTATTAATACAATATGCTTTGGGTTTTGAAATTTAAAGATTGTAGATTATTTGGAATTTTGATGTTGTAATTTGGTGCTTTAAAAAACATGAACAAGTCAGGTCTGTACTGCCATCCTTCGTTTTTGTTGTTTTTTGAGCGTACCCAATAAATTCAGGTTCGACTGCACCAGGTAATATACCGGTAGCAGCACGCTTAGGATGGCCGCGGGCAGCACCACCTGCGGATTGTCGAACAGGCTGATTGCCATCACTGAGGCAAACCCCGCATTTTTCATCACCAGGATGAGCTTGTTGCTGATAATCAACTGGGGCGTGATTTTCATGGCATTGAGGATAACCTGCAATAAATAACCCATTCCAAACATCATGAAAAGCATTATCCCGAAAGGAATAAGTGCTTCTGTAGTGTGATGGATAAACAGATTGCGACTTATACCAATCACAGTCATGGCCACCAGCAGGAAGAGATAATCGATAATAATCCCCCGCTGTTTTTCAACGAAACCGTAAATCTTTTTCCATCGCAGCAGTCGGGATGCAAGAATGGGAATCACCAGTATTTTCAAAATCAGATCGAGCATAGCCACCGGACTGATAGAAGCGTCGCTGGCAAATAGCATCAGCGTCAGTGGTGCCAGCACAATTCCGGCTACGTTGCCGCCTACAATGCCGATGATACTGAAATTGGCATCGCCTTTAAGATTGATAGAGAAAGGAATGACTGCAATGGCCGGAGGGGTGGCGGCAATCACCACAAAGCCCAGCCAAAAGGCCGGGTTGTTGGTTAGCAGCGCGGCTAACCCAAGGATGATAGCGCCATAGATAAAATAGTTCACCAGGATAGTTACCCCGATAGGCACCAGGCTTTTCTTGACGGGCAGCAAATCTTTGAAACTAAACCCTGAAACAGAAACTGCGAGGATTGTTCCGAGGATGTAGGGCGTATAATCCTTTAAAAAGGCTACCCCATCGCCAAAGATTAGTCCGGCGGCAAGGCCTACTATCAGGATAAAATTCCGGTTTGTAAGTAAATTATATATTGATGTTTGCATTGTTGCGCTTCAAATTTTTTGCAAAAGTACGTATTCCTTTTTGTTTACGTACGAATGCATACAAACGAAACGTAACGTGAAATGTTCAGGCGGTTAGTACTAATGGTATTGGCTAAAGATTGAGTAATTGCAAGCACCAAATTCAAAAAACCTGAGAGTTTGAATTCTTCCTTTTTTCTTTGCCTCCTCTGCCTGAAACTATCAGTTCCTGGAATATTCCACGCAAAAAGCGCAAAAGGTTTCACGCAAAAGACGCAAAGATTAAAATTCCAAATCCCAAAAAAGCCTGGGAGATTAAAATTCCGTCTTCCCTTTTCCTTTTTTCCTTTTCTTTACGCGCTTCGCGTCTCTTTAATTTTGCGTCCTTTGCGTGAAATTTTCTTCTTAATACAAAAAAATCCACGCAAAGGCCGCAAAAAGATGCATGAAAAAGACGCAAAGATTCATAGAATTAAAGCATTCAGAGAGGCACCAACTAAGTTTTAATCATTAGCATCGCAAAAGCTTTCAGCACTTCTCCTTCGGCCAGGAACACGCTTGCCAGACGTTGGATTTCTACCTGTTTCTGTGATGAATCCAGGCTCTGATCATCAAGGATTTCTTTCACCTCCGTGAGCTGTTTTACTTCAATAACATCCTTATCCTCCGGATAAGTCTCAGTATTACCCAGTTTACCAAGGTCGTTGCCGGTTAGCACCTTGCTGTCTTTAATGTGTTCGGGCAGGCGGTCAATTCCAATACCCTTTTTCAGGATGGGCTTTTCCACTTCAAAAAGCGCATCACCATGAGCTCTCACGTAAAAGTTACCGCCCATCCGGCCCACCAGGTCAATCTTGTTCTGGTCAATCATGTTGTCTTCATCCAGCAAGTCTTCGCGGATATGGACACGCTGCACTTCACAGATCACCAGGTTGGCCGAGCCGGCGCCTCCGGTTTCAATTACCTCACGCACCTTACACTCAAACTGCACCGGCGATTCTTTCACGCGTGCGGGACGCACCGTTTCTGAACGTATTGCCGTAAAGCCCGCCTTTACAAACTCGTTGACCCCTTTGTCATATTCTGTGCTTGCAAGGTTTGTTTGTTCTACCATCGAATAGGTCACCACATTAATCACCACTTCTTTTACCTCCTTTACATTGTCGAGGGTGTTTTTGGTGGTGTTGTCGCGCCCCCGCCTTGAGGGTGAGAACACTATCGTCGTGGGGTTCACCCCAAAGGCATTAAAAAAGCTGAACGGTGCCAGATTGGGCCTGCCATCTTTGTCTATCGTGCTGGCGAAAGCAATCGGGCGCGGCCCCACCGCACCCAGAAAGGTCTTGAACATCCACGGATTGCTTTCGTCAGCCGGATTGAAGGTCTTCATTGCCATAATCAATGTTCTTTTGCGGGTAAAATTTTCGTTGTTACTTCCCCAAAACCAATACGCGTATTGCCATTCTTTGAATGACCACGCATGATAATGGTATCGTTATCCTGAATGAATTTTCGTTCGGTGCCATCCTTCATCTTCACAGGGTTCTGCCCGCGCCATGTTATTTCCAGCATCGATCCAAAAGAGCCCTTGTCCGGACCGCTGATCGTACCGCTGGCATACATGTCGCCCACGTTGATGTTACAGCCGTTAATCGACTGGTGGGTGAGCTGCTGGCTCATGTTCCAGTACATGTATTTGAAGTTGGAATGGCATACGGCCGCAGCTTCTGCCTGCTCGGGCTTGATGGCTACTTCCAAATCGATATCGTAACTTTTCTTTCCGTCGAATTTCAGATAGGGAAGCACTTCGGGCTCCTGCTTCGGGCCATCCACGCGGAAGGGCTCAAAAGCTTCCAGCGTCACTACCCATGGTGAGATGGACGAGCCAAAACTCTTGGCCAGGAAAGGGCCCAGCGGAACATACTCCCATTTCTGAATATCGCGGGCAGAAAGGTCATTGAAAAGCACCAAGCCGAAGATGTACTCTTCTGCTTCGGAAGTGCGGATAGAATCACCGAGCTGAGTTTGCTTGCCGGTAACAAAGGCCATCTCCAGCTCAAAGTCGAGCAGCT
>JASMTJ010000638.1:0-2389 GCA_041694335.1 Bacteroidales bacterium | reverse complement strand
CATGCCGCCGGTGAATTTGGCACCCAACCGTGACAGCAACTTTTCCGGCCTTGGCCATCACCAACATAAGCGGCTTTGCAGCCAACCCCGATGCCAAGGCCTTGGCACTAACCCAGCCAAAATGAAGAAGGCCTGGGCCATTAACGCCCTTGTTTAGCGGCGCCCATGTAGCGCAGCGAAATGGGCGTCCGGTGTAGGGCCGCCAGGCCCGGAACGTACTACAACTATTTGTTAAGTGATTGAATGCATGAGCTAACATGCCACCGAGGCTATAGCTTACGCTCATACTTTAGAAGCCCACTTTTGCGGGCCAACCACCTAGGCAACACAACAATGTGCCGCCCGTTTCCGAGATCCTGAATTTCCGAAATCTGAGAGATGGGCAAGACATACGACTCACCGGCCAGGCTCGCCTGATAGAGGCTGCCATAGTCAAAATGCCCGCCAGTTACCCTATAGGAACGCGGCGCGGCCTTTCGGATCATTACTTCGATCGCACAAGTTTCGGTCATAAACACTTAACGATTAAGCTGTAGGGCCGTAGCGAAGCGAAGTTCCCACACGAGCGCCTTGTTAGGTAATTTGGTTTTATGAGAACGCATCAAGTATCAGCTTCCAGTTGTTCTCGAAGTCTTGTAGTTCTGAAATGCTGATTGAGCAATGGGTCGACTCAGGGGCACGAGGTCGAATACCATTATGCTTATCAAGATATTCCTTGTAATGATCACTGATAATTTCAGCAAGTTTTTTCCATGAGAAGATAAAATATCTGTCCTTCGTATTGTCCTCACCAAGGGCTACAAATACACAATAAAGATTAGGGTAGGGCTCTTCAGCTTGGTTACCCAGTATTTGCCTATCTCCATCCATCTTAATTTCAACGTACTTAGATGCATCAAATTGCCAATTGCTCTTGGTGATCGCCTTAACCTGAATAACTAAATGATGACCGTGCTCGTCTGATGCGATTATGTCGTAATGAGGAACATTTCCCGAAAATGGAGTTGCAAGTAAGCCTCGCCGACAGAGTTCAGCGCTCACGAGAAATTCGCCTATAGCTCCGGTAAGTTTTGTGCTACGACCTGATGCCATTGTACTTCTTTCCTTTGCCTAACGCCCGGCTCACGCGCCGGTTTGGAGCCGCGAAGCGGCGGAAAATCGGTCGCGGTGCAGCCGATGGTTAGGTTTATCTCCGCTTTCGCTCGCTTCGCTTCGCAATTTCAGGAACTGAATCAGCAGGACTGGCAATTGTGGACATCGATACCCCTTCCTCACCTTTCAGAACAACGCTAAAACAGTGAGCCAGAGTCTTACCGGTGGTTCTGGCCATTTCAAGCGCCTCTTCAACCTTTTCCCCAGGAACTCCCCCATCCGGAGCATGGATAATCGATTGCATATGAATTTGACCATCGTCTGGATCCGACGCAGAAATAGAATTCTCTAAAAATTCATCAAAGTTGTTTTCCAACTGATCCATTCGCTCCTGCATTCCTTGTCCGCCAGGGCCAAAACTATGCATAAACCCGGAGTCCGGATCCTGTTCCAAACTAATCTTCAGTTGGTCATTCTCCGAAAAAGGGATGTGGAAATCATTGAAGTTAATGAATTGCTGCCCGTCGATCCGCATTTGAAGGTGCCAGTGAGGAAACTGAGTTTTAGTCCCCGCATGTCCGGCGAAATCGTTGCTAGAGCAATCAAGCGTCCACTCAATATTTTTCCATCTTATGGTTATCTCAAAGATCTTACGGTCACTACTTTCATCTTTCAGGTTATTTATATTTTTGCTACCCGATTCGGCATAAGCGACCCAGCGCAGAAATGCTGAGATAGCATAAAAGTCGTATCTCTCGAATACTTTTGGGAAATCTTTTTTCTTAAACTTGCACCTTCGGAGAAGCCAATGCAGGCAGGGGGTTTCTTTCCCGATCGTGGAGAAAGGTTTGCCACAGAGATAACACGCATCTCGTTCGTAATGCTCCAGAAAATCCTGATACTCGGCTTCGTATTGCTGTCTTTGAGCCTCGAAGTGAGCCAATGACTCTTCCTGAGAAAGCTTACCTATTGAAGCCTTGATTTCTTCAGCTTTGTCTTTGAGATCACTTCTCATCGGTTTTCCTTAAACACCTAACAGGTATTAGATAGCGCGCTCGTTTATTGACTTGAACGAGCACGCGCGTTCAACAATGTTATACCGCACGCAAAAACACTCACAACCCATTGAAAACCCTATGACTTAAGTATAGCTCGGCAGTATAACACCAATCATCATGCATGCTACATATCCCCGATGAACGAACATGCAGCCTTTGCCACCATGTCGGCTTTGGGTCGATAGCGGTCTTTCATTCATGTATAGACCCCGTACTCCAGTCGCATGATAAGGTCGTAA
>JASMTJ010000637.1:0-13787 GCA_041694335.1 Bacteroidales bacterium | reverse complement strand
TGATCGGTGTAGCTCTCTTCAACCAACAAATCATTGTCGTAGATTTGATGTTTCTCCTCAATCACTCCTCCATCTTCGTCTTTGGTGATTTCAGAAATTTTATCCGGCTCTCTCTCAAAAGAAACCGATTTTTCCAACTCACGGTCTTCATCATAAAACAATTTCGCTTTCAGTTCTCCATCCTCATAATCATACTCGACGGTATCTTTTGCGCCATCCACATAATGCACATACTCGCGTTTAAGCTTACCGCTTTCGTATTCATAGCTTTTGTGCTCAGCCACTTCACCATGCAAAATACTCTTAGACTCCTTTAACCGGCCTTCGTCATCATACGATTTCACTTCTTTTTCCTCCGGGTTTCCCTGAGCATCGAAACGTTCATCTTCAATCACATTGCCGGTCTCATCGTACTTTGTTCTGCTATACAGATATCTGTTTTCAAGAACTTTATCTGAGCTCAACCCTTCAGGAACAAAATCTTCTTTGTATTGAGCTATTGTCTTAATCTTTTTGTCTGTCATAAAAATAAGGTCTATTTATTTGAGAAAAATGCCACCAAAATTGTATTTTTGACGTTTAATTTTCGAAAGCAAAAACACAATTTACTTTTAACTGATGTAAAACTATGAAAAAACTATTCTTTTTAATCATTTTACCTGCTTTAATAATGACTCAGGCATGTAATAATAAACAAAGCATCGATTATCCTGTAACTACAAAAGTGGATCAGGTGGATGAATATTTTGGTGTGAAGGTGGAAGACCCTTACCGTTGGCTGGAGGATGACACTTCCTCAGCCACAAAAAAATGGGTAAAAGCTCAAAACAAGGTAACTTTCGATTATCTTAATAAAATTCCTTTCCGGGAAAAAGTGGAAGAGCGCCTCACAAAAATCTGGGATTACCCGAAAGAATCTGCTCCTTTTAAGGAGGGCGGACACTATTTCGTATACAAAAACTCAGGACTTCAAAACCAAAGCGTGATCTACATTAAGGACGATTTGGAAGATGAGGGCGAGGTTTTTATCAATCCGAATACCCTTTCGGAAGATGGTACGGTTTCTCTAACCAATTTCGAAGTCTCAGATGACGGAAAGTATGCAGCCTATGGCATCTCACGTGGCGGCTCAGACTGGCGTGAGTTTTATGTTCGCGAGGTAGCTACCGGCGAAGATTTGGACGACCATATCATGTGGGCGAAGTTTTCCGGCATCTCATGGTATAAAGACGGTTTTTTCTATTCGCGCTACCCGTCGCCGGAGAAAGGCGACAAGCTCTCAGGCGTAAATGAAAACAATAAGGTATACTATCATAAAATCGGAACAGACCAATCGGAAGATAAACTGGTTTACGAGGAGCCGGATAACCCGCAACGTGGGTTTGGGGTCCAGGTGACAGAAGATGACAAATACATCATACTTTACACCACTGAATCTACCAGCGGAAACGGGCTCTACTTCAAGCGACTTGACAAGAAGAATGCCGAATTCAACAAGCTTATCACCAATTTCGAGAATGATTACGGTGTTGTTGGACACTACAATGGAAAGTTTTTCGTCCGCACTAACGATGGTGCACCAAAGTATCGCCTGATGGCTGTCGACCCAAACAATCCTGAAAAAGAAAACTGGGAAGAGCTGATTCCGGAGGCAGAAGAGGTACTCAATTCGGTGAGCGTGGTTGGCGAAAAAATGTTTGCTAACTACATGAAAGATGCTCACTCGCTGGTGAAGGTATTTGAAATGGACGGGCAGTTTGCCTACAACATTGATGCCGATCTGGGAACCATTTCAGGATTCTACGGAAAGAAGGATGACAATATCACTTTCTACTCGCTTACCAGCTTCACCACGCCATCGACCATCTACAAGTATAACGTCGCTGAAAACAAGTCAACGGTTTACAAACACTCTGGCATCGACTTCGACCCGGAAAAGTACGAGACAAAACAGGTATTTTACGAGAGCAAAGACGGCACGAAAGTCCCGATGTTTATTACGCATAAAAAGGGTTTGGAGCTTGATGGCACCAACCCAACACTCCTTTACGGCTACGGCGGTTTTAACGTCAGCCTCACTCCGCGCTTCCGCATCACGATGGTTCCATGGCTTGAAAACGGCGGTGTTTACGCCCAGGCCAATATCCGTGGTGGCGGAGAATATGGAGAAGATTGGCATCTTGCCGGAACCAAGATGAAAAAGCAAAACGTTTTTGATGATTTTATTGCTGCCGCCGAATACCTTATCAATGAGGATTACACTAACTCCAACCGCCTGGCTATCCAGGGAGGGTCAAACGGAGGATTGTTGGTAGGTGCTGTGACCAACCAGCGCCCGGAACTTTTTGAAGTGGCTCTTCCGGCTGTGGGGGTGATGGACATGCTGCGTTATCACAAATTCACCATCGGACGTTATTGGGCGTCAGACTATGGCACCAGCGAAGACAGCAAGGAAATGTTCGAATACCTGTACAACTACTCTCCGCTTCACAGCGTGAAGAGCGGAAAAGAATACCCGGCTATTCTGGTAACTACTGCCGACCACGACGACCGCGTGGTCCCGGCACACTCGTTTAAGTATATTGCCACCGTGCAGGAAAAAGAAACGGGGCACAACCCAACACTTATCCGTATCGAAACCAAGGCTGGTCATGGTGCAGGCACACCCACATCTAAAGCAATTGAACAAGCAGCCGACATCATGTCTTTTGTTTGGTATAACATGGACTATGCTCCGGAATTTGAATAAACACGTATGACAACACTAGAACAGTTAAAAAAATACACGAAGGTAGTAGCAGACACCGGCGACTTTGAGTCGATGAAAGAATACACGCCGGTGGATGCCACCACCAATCCATCACTGATTTACAAATCAGCCCAGGATGAACGCTATGCTCCATTGATAGAAGATGCCATTCAATACAGCAAGAAGTTCCCGGAGGCACAGCAAATGGATGCTTGTCTGGATAAGCTGGCTGTGAATTTCGGTGTCGAAATCCTGAAAATCGTTCCCGGAAGAGTATCCACGGAAGTGGATGCAAGACTTTCATTTGATATGATGGGAACCATCGATAAAGCACGGCACCTTATCACTCTTTACGAGGATGCAGGCGTCAGCCGTAAACGCATCCTGATAAAGGTGGCTGCCACCTGGGAAGGAATCCGTGCTGCCGAAAAGCTCGAACAGGAAGGAATCCAAACAAACCTGACACTGCTTTTCAGCAAAACACAAGCAATAGCCTGCGCCGAAGCCGGGGTGACGCTGATTTCTCCCTTTGTTGGCCGCATCCTCGACTGGCATAAAAAGGACCGGGGGGTGGATCACATCCCTGCCAAAGAAGATCCGGGAGTTTTATCGGTGACTGGCATTTACAACTATTACAAAAAGTTTGGATATCAAACCGAGGTGATGGGCGCCAGCTTTAGAAATACCGGAGAGATTATTGAACTCGCCGGTTGCGATCTGCTTACTATTTCTCCTGATTTGCTCGGAGAATTGAGCAAAGACACAACTGAGATAAAGCCGCGGCTTACCTCAGAAAATGCAAAGCAGAGTGATGAAGAAAAGATTTCTCTCGATGAAAAATCGTTCAGATGGCACATGAACGAGGACGCCATGGCCACAGAAAAACTCGCCGAAGGTATCCGGAAGTTCAGTGCAGACTTAATTAAACTGGAAAACTACATTGCCGGAAAGCTGTAGTTTGCTGAAATTTTCCCGGACTGGTTTTGCAGAGAATCATCTGTGAAATCAGTCCGTTTACTTTTCTGTCATGCCGCAAAATAGCCCTATCTTTGCAAATTGCAGAAGGCCTGCTTTAACAGGATAAATCCTGCAAAAGCAAGGCATAGATACGAATCAGAGAAAGAGATAAGAAAAGATGAAGTTTAGGAAAGGAGATAAAGTAAAGTTTCTTAACGAGCAGGGCGGAGGAATTATCAGCAAAATTGTAAACCCAAACCTGGTGCATGTTACCATTGAAGACGGGTTTGATATTCCGGTATTGCCATCAGAGCTCATCAAAATTGAAGAAGAAAGCACTGAAAGCAGTGGGATGTTTGGCCGCAGTGCAACACCGGAAGCACCAGCTGCACCAGCCATTGAAACCGATGACAGTGAGGAGGAAGACGGAACGCGCTCGCCCCTTTATTACGGAAAAAATGCTGTGACAAAAGGCGTTTACCTTGCTTTTGAACCACAAGATCAGAAGTTTCTGATATCAGGAGAAATCAATCTTTACATCCTGAACAACACGCCTTACGACGTATTGTACAGTCTGCTCACAAAAAGTGGCGAAAAGTATGTCAACAAAGATTACGATACTGTTTTTTCGGAGGAGAAGACCCTGATTGACAGTATCAATCGCGAGGAGCTGCCGGAATACCTGCAAGGGTATGTGCAGATGATGTTTCTGAAAGATGAAACCGAAGAGCTCCTCATGCCCGTAAATTCGGGGTTCAAAGTGCAGGGAAGTAAGTTTTATCATGAAAACAGCTTTAAGAAAAGTCCTTTGCTCAATGCCCAGGCCATCGTAGTAACATTAACTGAGCTGGCAGAGGTGGAAAAAGTGAATGACAAATCAGCTCTTAAAAAGCTATCTGAGAAAAAGAGCACACAGGTCAGGAAACCACAGAAACCTCAGGCACTCATCGATCGGCACAAGATTGGGACGCTTGAAGCGGAGGTAGATCTGCATATTTCAGGGTTGCGCGAAGACTACAATAAGATGTCGAACAGCGAAATTCTAAGCTACCAGCTGAGCTATTTCGAAACAACTCTCGAAAGTGCGTTGTTACATCAGTATCAGAAAGTCGTATACATTCATGGGATTGGTAACGGAACGCTTAAAAACGAACTCAGAAAAAAGATAAAATCAGAATATCCTGATCTTATAGTCAGGAATGCTCCATTCACACAATATGGCAATGGCGCTATAGAAGTTCTTTTACATCACGAATAACAGTGCGGACACTCTATCGGGACGTTGAAACATGCGTTCAGGAAAGTCGGGACACCGCAGGGCACCATACTTCCTAGCAGGAAGGTTCTGCTTTGGCAGAAACAGCCAGTGCTACAGAAAATTACCGCCCCGCCGGCGGCGGGGTAAGGGTGAAAAGGTGCGGTAAGAGCGCACCAGTGCCGCAGGCGACTGCGGTAGCTGAGTAAACCTTATGGGGTGCAAGATTACATATACCGGAGTTTGAGGACGGCCCGTCCGATTTCCGGGGGGTAAATCGCTGGAGTGTGCCGGCAACGGTACACCAAGAGAAATGATAGAGGATCCGGCTTTGCCGGATTACAGAATCCCGCTTATGCCCGTGCTGTTTTTCATTTACTTAAGAGACTGAGCAAAAAAGCAACGAAATAAAACATGTAGACATGAAAAAGACCTTTATACTTTTTATCGCTTTGTCGATGATAACATTCTTCAGCTTTGCGCAGGATGATATTCCGAATGCCGGATTTGAAAACTGGTCGGGGGGCGAACCTGTGGATTGGAACACCCTTGATCAGAATATCCTGGGAACAGACTTTGACATGGTTACCGAGGATAACGGAGATACCTACAGCGGAAGTGCTTCAGCAAGGCTCGAAACCATTTCGCAGTATATTTTTCTTTACGGGGATGTGGAAATGCCCGGACTTCTGACTCTCGGGGAATTAGAAGTTGACGTTATAAATCAGGACGGAACGGTATACGGCGGAGTACCCTATAATGTCAACCCTCAAAGCTTAAGTGGTTATTATAAATACTCACCAGCCGAAGGGGACTCTGCAGCGTTGGGCGTTGTACTTTACCGCTGGAACGGGAGCACACGCGACACCCTGGCAGGCGGAGATTTCTGGGCATGGGAAGAAGTGAATGAATGGACTGAATTTGAAGCGGTACTCGACTATCAGATTTGGGCCACGCCCGACACGATGAATATCATTATCTCCTCCACTGCTGTGGAAGCTGAAGAAGTCCCCATTGGCTCAGTGCTCAAGGTCGACGAGCTTAGCTTTAACTACGGCCCTACCAGTATTCTCAGTCCCGATTTTAAAAGTGATTTTCATGTCTATCCCGATATTCTCAATCACCAGTTCAGAATTGAGCTGAAACTCGACAAGCCAGAAAGAGCTACGGTCCAGATGTTTGATATCAGCGGGAACCTCATCCTGCAAAAGGAAAAAACATTTTACAACAACAGCATGTATCTTTCCTACCGCGAAGTACCTGCCGGCATTTATGTTGTCAGGGTTCTTACCGGTTCAGGAAAGGAGTATACACAGAAAGTCAGGCTCTATTAACCAATTGATAAGTTCTGTCTGAAATCAAAATAACAGAGAGAAAGTATCGTTACTTTCGTACAGCCAAAGAAGCAAATAAAATATGAACAAGATTAAATTCTTTTTTGCCGCAGCTTTTTTTGTCCTCTCACTTGCGGGCAGCGCACAGCAAACGGCAAACTACCGCGATCACCACGCACTTTTCGAGCAGGGAAAAACCCTGTACCAGGCCAAAAAATTTGCCGCCGCGCGTGAGGTTTTGTCATCCTACCTTAAAAAGAATGAGCAAAACTACAGCGAAGATATTGTGGAAGCCGAATACCTGAGGGCCATGTCGGCGATGCGCCTCAACAACAAAGATGCTGAATTGCTTCTGGATAAATTCGTTGAGAAATATCCTGAAAAAAGCCGCACCAAAAGAGTCTTTTTCCAGTTGGCTGTCAACCAATTTGCCAACCACTCTTATGGCGATGCACTGGGTAATTTCGAAAAAACCGATATCGCTATCCTGCGAAACGACGAAATTGTGGAGTACTATTTTAAATACGGCTACAGCCTTTACAGGATGCGCAAGCAGGAAAAAGCGCAGCTTGCTTTTGCAGAAATCAAAGACCTTGAGGGTTCGTATGCTGTGCAGGCACGCTATTATTTTTCGCACATCGCCTATGAAAATAAAAACTACCAAACGGCTCTCGAAGGATTCAAGTCCTTGAAAAACGATCCGACCTACGGAAACCTTGTTTCGTACTATATCGTTCATATTTACTACCACCAGGATCGTCCTGAAATGTTAATTGAAGAAGGGCTTCCGCTGATGGAAACGATCAACGAGGATCGCAAGCCCGAGCTGGCACAGCTCATTGGTGAAGCCTATTATCGTCTCTCCGATTACGATAAAGCCACCGAATACCTGGAGTTTTACCAGTCCAACACCAAAAAACGCGTCAGCCGCGAAAACCAATACCAGCTGGCTTTCACCTATTTCCAGATTGAAAATTACGAAAATGCCATCCTGAGTTTCCAGGAAGCTATCGACAGCAAGCGCGACTCGCTGGCGCAAAATGCCTACTACCATCTGGGCATGTGTTATATCGAAACGGAGCAGCCTCAGTTTGCCGGCAATGCGTTTTATTCAGCCTACAAAATTCCGGTCAACCAAAAACTCCGCGAAGACGCGCTTTACAACTACGTGAAGCTGAGTTACGAAAACCCATTCAGCCCATACAACAAAGCTGTCGACGCTGTGAAGAAATACATGGCCGAGTTTCCCGATTCGCGTCACATGGACGAGATCAACAGTTTCCTGGTCGACATCTTCTTGTCGTCGAAAGACTACGAAAGTGCTATCGCTGCTTTCAAGGATATCGACAACAAAACGGAACGACTCAAGAGAGCCTATCAGAAAATTTCCTTCTATCAGGGCGTGGAGCTCTTCAAAGAAGAAGAATACTTTGAAGCCATCAAACACTTTAAGGAAGCGATCAAGTATGATTATGATATGGTAATCGTGGCCAAATCAAGATTCTGGATAGGTGATTCATATTATCAATATAAAAACTATGATCTGGCTTACGACTATTTTGATGAGTTTTTGGTGACCAGCGGGGCCTATTCACTGGAAATATTCCCCACAGCCTACTACAACCAGGGATATATTCTGTTTTCTCAGAAAAAATACGACCGGGCCAAAGATGCTTTCCGCAAATATGTGATTGGTCAGCGTTTCCGCAAGGACAAACTGCTTGCCGACGCCTATATCAGGTTGGGCGACTGCTTTTTTATTGAGAAAGACTACAACCAGGCCATAGCAAACTATGACAAAGCCGTCAAGATGAATGCCCGTGATGATGACTATGCGCTCTATCAGAAAGCGCTTGCCTATGGCGGAAAAGGCGAGCTGAACAACAAAATTCTGCAGCTTGATGCTTTGTTACGAACCAAAAAAGAATCCCCTTTCCGGGATGATGCCACTTATGAGATGGGACTGACTTATCTGATTCAGAATAAAAACAACGAAGCCTTAAAACGCTTCCGCGATGTGTACAGCGATTTTCCTCACAGCGTTCTGGCAAAGAAAGCCTATCTAAAATCAGGATTGCTTTACTACAACAGCGGACAAAACGATCAGGCCTTGCGGATGCTCAAAGAAGTGGCCGAAAAGTATCCGAACACCCCTGACGCCCAGGAAGCGCTGGCCAGTATCAAAAACATTTACATCGACATGAATCAGGTGGACGAGTACTTTGCGTATGCCAAAAACCTGAACTACACCACCGTTACAGCATCAGAGCAGGATTCAGCGACTTATGTTTCGGCTGAAAATATTTACATGCAGGGCGATTGCGAAACGAGCAGCGAAGGCTTCAGAAAATACCTAAACCTCTATCCTGATGGCAGCTTTGCCATCAACGCACACTTTTACCTTGCGCAGTGCGCCTTCCAGGCCGACAATACCGAAAAAGCTCTTGAGCATTATGAGTTTGTAATCAACCAGGGACGGACGCAGTTTACCGAAACTTCGCTTGTAAAAAGCTCGAAGATTTTATATGAAAAAGAAAAATACCGCAAGGCACTGGACTACTTCAATCAGCTCAACGATATGGCGGAATATGAAGAAAACAGGTTAATTGCCCTGAAGGGACTGACCCGCAGCTACTACAAGCTCAACGACTACAATATGACGATTCGTTCGGCCGAAAAACTGCTCAAGCACAAAGATGTGGATGAGGTTACAAAAACCCGCACCCGCTTGCTTGTGGCGCGTTCGGCTATGGAACTGGGAGAAACTGCCCTGGCTGAAAAAGAATTTGGTATCATCGAAGGCTCCAGCCTGAACGACGTGGCCGCCGAAGCCAACTACAATTTGGCGCTCATCGATTTCCGCGAAGCAAAATACGACCAGGCCGAAAACCGCATCTTCGAGATTTCTGAGAAATACGGAGGGCAGGACTATTGGCTGGCCAAAGCATTTGTTTTACTTGGTGATGTGTACATCAAAAAAGGAAACCTTTTCCAGGCAAAGCAAACGCTTCAGAGTATAATCGACAACTACGACGGTGAAGAGCTGGTGAACGAAGCCAAGGCGAAGCAGCAGCAAATCATTGAGATGGAAAAGCAACAGGAGGCGGAAAAACTAAAGCAGGAACAACAGGCAGAAAAAGACGAGCAAGATGTGGACAATTATTAAAAGCAAATCACTAACGATCATGAAAATAAAATCCATACTGATAGCATTGTTGGTTTTGGCCCAAACCGCCACGCTTGTGGCACAGGATGAGCAGGGCTCATACTCTGAAGAGGTCACCATTATTGCTCCCTATCAGCCTTCTATTCAGGATGCCCGGAAAATCAGCCTTTTCCCCGAGATAAAGATCGAAGTGCCTGAAAAGAAAGAACTGAAGTACAATATCGTTCCTCAGAAAATCCCTATGGAAGTAGAGCTGGAGCCCATGAGGGCGGTTCGCGTACAAGGGAATGAAGAGGTTGAGCCGCTGAAAAGCAACTACATCAGAGGAGGAATAGGAAATTATCGCACGGCTTATGGCGAACTGTTCACCACCACGAAACAATCCGAATCGCACCGCCTCGGGCTGCACCTGAAGCACTTGTCGCACGGCGGAGACATTGACGATTACGCTACCGCTCAAAACAGTGAGAACCTGGCTGAGCTTTTTGGGGAGAAATACTACAAAAAATCAAGCCTTTACGGAAAGCTGTTTTTCGAAAGAGATGTGTTGCATCGCTATGGGTTTATGCCTGCTGATTTTTCGGAGACTTTTACAGATGATGACATTCAGCAAATTTTCACAAAATTCGGAGCGAACATCCGTTTTGAAAACCTGGATAAAGATGAAGATGAATTCGATTACCACCTGGATTTGGGTTATTTCGGTTGGCGCGACAACTACAATTCGCTGGAGAACGAAGTCAGGCTGAAAGTTTTTGCAGAGCAACCTGCCGAGATACTTGAGTTTGTGGAATACCAGTCTTTTGCCATCAAGGGCGATATGCGTTTTTACAACTCCGGCGACAGCATCAACGCTATCAATACGGTCAACCTGAATATCACGCCCTACCTCGACATTCAGAATGGCTTTTACCATTTGCAGGCAGGGGCCAACCTCTCCACCATCATGTCGGATGAAAAAGACGCTGAGATTACTGCCTTCCCGTATGCCCGCGCCTGGATTCATGTGGTTCCGGGATATGTGACCCTGACCGGCGGTATTTCCGGGAAAAAAGAGCATCAAAGCTTCAGAAAGCTCAGCGGTATCAATCCTTTTATCAAGTCTGATATCACAAGGAAATTTACCACCACGGAGATCGACACCTATGGAGCCCTGACCGGAAATATTGCTCGCGGCGTGGATTTTAACCTGAAAATCACCTACGAAGATTACCGCGATTATCCTTTGTTCGTTACCGATTTCAGCAAGACCTTCAATAACGAATTCAAGATTGCTTACGACGATATTTCGCGTTTAGGATATGGAGGAGCACTTGCTATCAAAGCAGGACACAGCCTGGAGCTTGATGTGGCAGCGAGGTATTTTACCTACACCACAACCAACGAAACGCAGGCATGGCAGCTTCCCGAACTGGAAATGAACGCTACGGCCACATACTCGCCTCAGCTTCCCATTCCGCTAAACTTTAAACTAAAAGCAAAATCCTTGTCGGGAAGATATGCGAAGGATAGCAGTGGCACTGCCGTGGAAATGGAAGACATCCTCGATTTAAGCTTCGCAGTTCAATATGAGCATTCCTCATCACTGGGAGCATTTTTGGAGCTCAACAATTTAATGGCCGAAAACCAGTATTGGTGGTATAATTATCCAAGCTACGGATTTAATGCATTGGCTGGTGTAAGTTATAGTTTCTAAAACCAACCGACAGGAAAGGAAAATGCTGCTGGCCATAAGGTCAGCAGCATTTTCTTTCTCAGGTATCTGCATATTTTCTAAACGGGAGTTCGATGTAAAACTAATATCGGCCAAAAGATTCCAGCCCGACTGAACGAGGTCAGCCATTCGGGTGAGCCTCAGTCACCTCCAAGGTCGGCTCCATACTAATCACAACTTTTCGTTATTCATTGATTATATGACTATAGTATATTTGGCAACTGCCGTAAACCGCAGGTCTCAATACTGTACTTTTGGCTTGACCCAAAAGTACCAAAAGGTCAAGGCTGACGAGGGCATGTCGGCAAAAGCTACGCAGGGAATTATCCACGCCATTCGAGCCGTTCACTAATGGATTAGTAGTGCTCTTAAGTTAAGGCTTTGTAAGTTTCTCATTAATATTCTGCCGGTTCACTCGCGAATGGCTACCACACAGGCTCACGCTATAATTTCCTGCTTGTTTTGCGAGCCATACCCTTGTAGGCCGGGAATAAAAAGTAGCCTAACAAAGCAGTCATAGCATTTTGATTTAGCGTTGTCATCATTCATTGTGGAGAATTATCTTGATCTTCTTCCTCGGAAGGACAGTAAGTTGAATAAGGACGATGCAAAAACGGCATAAACCAAGGCTTTAAACTTTCTTCATCATTCGTTTGCTTTTATTACGTATTTTTATTTAATTGTACATTCTCTGAGGATAAATATACCTATTTGATTTTTAGCTACTTATTAACACGGAAAATGTTGAAAAGTAATGATCTTTTACACAAAGTATTTTATGAAAATTGGAGGGAAAATCGTATTTTTGTGGGGTTAAAAATGACACTTAAGAAGCAAGAAAGATATGAACGAGGAAAAGAAGAACATGCCGGAATACGGTGCGAATAATATTCAGGTTCTTGAGGGCCTTGAGGCCGTTAGAAAACGTCCGTCGATGTACATTGGCGATGTTGGTGATAAAGGACTTCACCACCTTGTGGATGAGGTTGTTGACAACTCTATCGATGAGGCGCTTGCAGGCTACTGCGACAATATAAAGGTTGAGATACACGAAAACAACAGCATAACAGTAACCGATAACGGACGGGGAATTCCGGTTGATTATCACGAAAAGGAAAAACGTTCGGCGCTGGAGGTGGTGATGACCGTATTGCACGCCGGAGGTAAGTTTGACAAAGGATCTTACAAGGTTTCGGGTGGTTTGCACGGCGTAGGTATTTCGGTGGTGAATGCGCTTTCGAAATACGCCAAGGTAAACGTCTATCGCAATAATAAAATCTATCAGCAGGAGTACGAGTACGGAAAAGCACTCTATCCCGTTAAGGAAATTGGAGACACCGAACTGAACGGAACCGTAGTACATTTTGTTCCGGACAACGAAATCTTCCAAAGCACCACCTACGACTTTGACACCATGACTTCGCGCTTGCGCGAGCTGGCATTCCTGAACAAGAACATTCGCCTGACCATTACCGACTACCGTTACAAAGACGAGGAAGGACAATATCATACTGAATCGTTCTACTCAGAACGCGGATTGCCGGATTTCCTGGATTACCTTGATGAAACGCGCGAATCCTTATTCGAGGAACCCATTGCGATTGAAGGGGAAAAGAATGGTATCCCTGTAGAAATTGCCATGCGCTACAACACTTCTTTTTCGGAAAACCTGCATGCTTACGTGAACAACATCCACACGCATGAAGGCGGAACACACCTTTCGGGGTTTCGCAGGGCCTTGACCAGAACCCTGAAAAGCTATGCCGAAACTTCGGGAATGCTTTCGAAACTCAAGTTTGATATTAATGGGGATGACTTCCGCGAGGGGCTAACTGCCATTATTTCAGTGAAGGTGGCTGAGCCTCAGTTTGAGGGCCAGACCAAAACCAAACTTGGTAACAAGGAGGTGGCTCCGGCGGTAGACCAGATGGTGAGCGAGTATCTGAAATATTACCTTGAGGAGCATCCGAAAGAAGCCAAAACCATTGTTAACAAAGTAATTTTGGCCGCCACCGCGCGCCATGCTGCGCGCAAGGCACGTGAGCTGGTACAGCGAAAAAACGTTTTATCGGGCTCGAACCTGCCCGGAAAACTGGCCGACTGCTCCGAGAAAGACGCCGCTAAAACTGAAATATTCCTGGTGGAGGGTGACTCTGCGGGTGGTACGGCAAAAGCCGGTCGCGACAGGAATTTCCAGGCAATACTTCCGCTGCGGGGAAAAATCCTGAACGTAGAAAAGGCCATGCCGCACAAGATTTTTGAGAACGAGGAAATTAAAGCCATGTTCACGGCGCTGGGCGTTTCGATTGGCACCGAAGACGATTCGAAAGCACTAAACTTAGAGAAGTTGCGCTACCATAAGGTCATTATCATGACGGATGCCGATGTGGACGGAAGCCACATTGCCACGCTGATTCTGACGTTCTTTTATCGCTACATGCAGGAAATGATTGAGCGCGGCTATGTTTACATTGCCACTCCCCCGCTCTACCTGATGCGTAAAGGCCGCGATGCCCGCTATGCCTGGAACGAGGATGAAAGGGCAGCGATAGCAAAGGAATGGAACCCGGAAGGAACAGAAAAAGGAATTTCCATCCAGCGCTACAAGGGTC
>JASMTJ010000636.1:0-2093 GCA_041694335.1 Bacteroidales bacterium | reverse complement strand
CAAAAACCCTCCTTTTCTGATGCGTGGGAGGGTTATACCTCCTTCTTCAGGATATTCTTAAAACGCGTTTTGCTGATATAATGATCGGCCAAAAGCCTGCCATCTTTAATGAGCGCAAACACGCCAAATCCGGTCGGACTTTTCTGTGCTTCTAAGGGATTGGAGAACTTTTTGATATTCAGGTCGATTTGCATTTCTTCGGCTGTTTTTAAAAGATCTGTGGCCGATTTGTCGTGCCACGGACACTGATCGGCGTAAAGCAAATGCCATCCCTGGTAGAGTGGAAGCTGAGCCGTCCAGTCAATGAGCGTGGGATTTTCGGCTTTCTCATTAAAGGTTTTGGTCATCAGCTCAAAACGATCTTTTCGGTCCGTTTCCGAAAAACCGTTCTTCTCAAACAACGATTTATCAGCCAGCCACACGCCATTGCTGGTCATTACGCAGACCCCGTCTTTTACCCGCTCACGGGCGTCCTGCTCACAAGCGTCAATCAGGGCCGAGGCAATCCCTTTCTGACGGTCGTCTTTCTTCATGATAGTAATGCAGTGAATAAACAAAAAGTTACTGGCGCGCACCGGGCGCCAGGCATGCTCTGAATCTGTATATTCAATAAAACCCAGTTGCCGGTCATTTTCGTCGGTGGCGATTTTGATCTTTAGCGATTGATTTGAATCCTGGTTAAACCAACCTGCCTTTGCTTTAAAGCCATCAGCTTTCAGATTCTTGATACAGAAAACTCCAACGTCATTGATATTTTTTTCATTGACGTCGATGATGTTGAATTGTGAGTTCATAACCCGAATTTTCTATAAAACTACTTCAATCCTTTTTGATTTCCAACGCGATAATTTAATTGCAATATCACATTTTGTATAAGCGATTTCAAGCCAGTCCATACTTCCATCTTTTCTGGCAATTTTCCCGTTAAGGCTGGCGGCGATGTAGAGGATGATTTTCCGCATGTGCTATTGTTTTTTCAAGAATTCAACCAATTTTCTGACGGCTTTTCCGCGGTGTGAGATTTTGTTTTTCAAATCCAGCGGCATCTCGGCAAACGACTGCTTATAGCCTTGCGGGCGGAAAACAGGGTCGTAGCCAAAGCCGTCACTGCCTTGTTTTTCGGTCAGGATTTCACCTTCCGCCACACCTTCGAAGAGGTGCTCTTTTCCATCCAGAATCAGTGAAATGACCGTCCTGAAGCGGGCAGAGCGCTTTTCCACACCTTCCAGCTCCTTTAATACTTTCCGGATATTGTTTTCCGAATTTCCGTCTTCACCGGCATAGCGTGCAGAAAAAACACCAGGCCGACCGTCCAGTGCATCAATTTCGAGTCCGGTGTCATCGGCAAAGCAGCTTTTTCCGAAACGCTGATGAATGAAGGAGGATTTTGCGTTGGCATTTTCTTCAAGCGTGTCAAAAGGCTCCTCAATTTCCTCATGGAAATCGAGATCTTCGAGCGAAAGGATTTCGTAGTTGTCGCCGACAGCGCTTTTTATCTCTTTGGTTTTGTGTTTGTTATGCGTTGCAAAAATGATTGTTTTCATAATCTTTTCAGGTTTATTCGTTGTGATATGGTTCGTTATTCAGGATGGTCATGGCCCGGTAAAGTTGTTCTGCAAAAATCAGTCGGATGAGTTGGTGCGAGAACGTCATTTTGGACAAAGCAATTTTTCCCGATGCCTGCTTTTTAATTTCCTCACTGAAGCCATAAGGGCCACCCACTGCAAACACCAGGTTTTTAATGCCCCTGTTCATCTTTCCCTGGATAAAAGAAGCAAATTCCACGGAAGTGAAATCTTTTCCTTTTTCATCCAAAAGAATCAATTGATCGTCGGATTTCAGGTTTTTCTGAATAAGAGAGGCTTCTTTTTGTTTTTGTTCGCTGCTGCTAAGGTTAGCGGTGTTTTTAAGGTCTTTAACCGCTCTTATCTCGTATGGAAGATAGCGGTTCAGACGTTTCGAAAAAATATCCAGTCCCTCCTTCACAAAAGGCTTATCTGTTTTTCCGATGACCAACAAAGTGATTTTCATAGAGCAAAAATACACATTGCGCTTAATATATTGTAAATTTGCACCATAAGCGGTATGTTTGG
>JASMTJ010000635.1:0-3093 GCA_041694335.1 Bacteroidales bacterium | reverse complement strand
AGCTGTGATTAAATCCGTTTTGGATTTCGATGTTGGTGATATCAACGTCTGAGTCGATTAATAATGATAAAGCATAAAAGCGGAGGTCGGTGGGTAGATCACCAATGAATTGTATTTCAACTGTATTGCCAGAGATAGTCCAACTTGTTTCCAGCTTTTCTCTAACCAATATGTAATCATAAGTTTCTTCTACCGTAGTCATCCAAAGTTGATCCGTTCCGTTTTTTCCATAATTATCAGCAATTTGATTCATTTCTGAAACGAAAATGTCAAATTCAGTACCCCAACCTTCCGTTAAAGAGTGAGTGAAATAAGATGTCCATAGCTTTTCTCCGTTGTTTGCCCGGGAGGCCATAACATCAATATGTTCTGATAAATTCGGGATAGTTTCCAATGTGTATCGAAAGAAAGAAAAGTTATCAAAATCAATATCACTATTCACATCAAGATAGTCACTATTTCCGGCAGTATTTGAATTTTGATTTAAAGCGATATCATAATCTGCATCAAAAGCAATCGGAGTATAACTTGCATAACCATTGGGATTTACCATTACCTTCATATTGACTTTGTTTGGTAAGGCCGCTTGAGTCTTTAGCTTCGTGTAGCTATGATTTCTTTCTATTTCATAACTATCGTCAATACTATTGTCAACACTCACTAAATAACCATGATTATAAATACCCCAATCGTTTTGATAAAGCTCAATTATGTTATCCCAAGAAATATAATCCTCAACCGTATGCATATCTACACCAAATCCGTTCTCTGTGAAGTGCGCAGTGGAACCTTTAAAATTTAAACTATTACCACAACCATCTGTGTATTCTAAACCTGGAAATGTTGTTCCTTCAACTGTGCCACCTTCAAAAACTGGATATGCATGTGTGTAAATGTCGTTTATGGCATCATCAATCTGAAATCCAAAAGAAAAATCCTTATCATATTTCAAATCTGCTTTATGGATGGTAAAATCCTCATTGCTTATATCTTCGGCAAAGGTTAGGGTAATAACAGGCCTTTCGCCCTGGGTTTGTCCTTCGCCACTATTTCCACCGACGGATACCGGAAGGGCTGTGAGCTCGACTTGACTGTCGCCGCAGACACTTGTTGATGAAGCATCGACAGCGACTTCAAAATCCTGTGCGAAAGAGCTGGTAGCCAACAGAACAAGGGCTAACAGCGCCCTGAGGTTTTTTATCATAGAGAATAAATCCTTAATAGTTGCTCTTTTAAACTTGATTAAACCCGGTTGAATTAAATCGTTATTGCCAAAGATAAAAAAAAGGCCGGCAGTATTTGCTGCCGGCCATTACAAAAACTATGAATATTCTTCGGTTATTCATTCTCCACTTCGCCCAGGAAGCGTTCGGCGTCCATGGCTGCCTGGCAACCACTTCCTGCGGAGGTAACCGCCTGGCGATAGATGGGGTCTTTCACGTCGCCGGCTGCAAAAACACCCGGAACGTTGGTGTGTGTCATGTTCGGCTTGGTTTTGATATAACCATTGTCGTCCATGTCAATCTGACCTTTGAAGATATCAGTGTTTGGTTTGTGGCCTATACCCAGGAAGAAACCATCGATTTGGATTTCCTGAGTTTCGCCGGTTTGTGAGTTCTGCAGCTTCGCCCCGGTCACTTTTTTATTAAATGCAGACTCTTCACCAAGAACTTCAACAACATTATGGTTCCAGATAATTTCGATGTTTTTCGTATTGAAAGCACGTTTTTGCATGGCTTTCGATGCTCTGAGCTCATCACGGCGGTGAATCAGGTACACTTTCTTGGCAAGATTGGCAAGATACGTGGCTTCTTCAACGGCAGTGTCGCCACCACCCACAACCGCCACATTCAATCCTTTATAGAAAAAGCCGTCGCAGGTAGCGCAGGCTGAAACGCCTCCGCCTTTAAATTTCTCTTCGGAGGGTAGTCCGAGATATTTTGCGGATGCCCCTGTGGCGATAATCACGGTATCAGCAATAATGCTTTTCCCATCGTCGGCTTTGACCTTAAACGGACGTTCAGAGAAATCGACCTCGGTTACGAAACCCATGCGCACATCTGTATCGAAGCGCTCCGCTTGTCTTTTAAAATCTTCCATCATTTGAGGGCCTTCCACGCCTTCGGGGTAGCCCGGATAGTTATCCACATCTGTGGTGGTGGTCAATTGCCCTCCGGGTTCCATTCCCTGGTAAAGGACAGGATGCAGATCAGCTCTTGCAGCGTAAACAGCGGCGGTGTATCCGGCAGGACCGGAACCTATAATTAAACAACGTACTTTTTCGAATTCTTCAGCCATTTTATTTTGTTTTTATGATTCTAGAATTTTTGCTCCAGACTTCACTAATTCTGTGCCAATTCTTAAGAATTTGTTAAAAGAGTGAATCCCGAACATCTGTAGATAGTTAGATGTGACAAGATGTCACTAACCATGTCTTAATTTCCTTGCAAAAGTACAATGATTCTTTGACTTTTAGTGGGATCATCATTGAACAAATGGTGATAGCAGGATGGGGTTGCTATGGATATTCCTCTTCATTTTTGATTTATGCCAGGATTTTAATATAACTTCAGCACTGTAAAGGCATCAGATGGCCACATGAAGTGCGGTTTTTTAGCTTAGTTGACGTCTCAGGAACATCTATAATTATCGTTGTCCGGTAAAACCATTGAGATTTCTCCCTGCGGTACCAATGACAACTCTACGTTATGCATTGCTTATAAGCTTTTAACATTCATGACAATTCCCAGAGACCATCAAGTCTCAATATGGTACTTTTGGCTTGACCCAAAAGTACCAAAAAGTCAAGGCTGACGAGGGCATGTCGGCAAAAGCTACGCGCGGAATTATGCACGCCATTCGAGCCGTTCGCATGAAAGGTCTTAGTTTCAATTAAGCTTACAATTGCCTGAGCTCTGAACCGGCTTTCCGTTGACTCACTCGCGAATGGCTACCGCACATGCTTGCCCTATAATTCCCCGCTTGTTTTGCTGGACATACCCTCGTAGGCCGGGTGAAAATTTGCTTGCAGTAACATTTCTTATGAGAGTGTTCATTAAACTGTGTCCAGAATTATAAAGGAATTAACTTTGA
>JASMTJ010000634.1:0-3155 GCA_041694335.1 Bacteroidales bacterium | reverse complement strand
TTAAGCAACTTTTTCATCCCTCTGCTGGTGCCGCCGTGCGGAGGCATGGGCGTCTACCTTGAAAATATTCTCTAGAAGTTATTTTTTTGCGCGGGCGCCCCGGTGGTTTCCTCCGTTCGCTTCGCAATTATTCTCGTGGAGCGGATAAGTGTCTCCCGGAAAGCCGCTTGCCACAAACTGCATACCTTCTTCTTCACGCCCTCGTATAATAGATCCCGAATAAAATACCCTTCATCCAAACCGGACAATCTCTTCGCTGGGAGTACCCAGCAGGATGAATTCTTCACGCCCTTGAAGGTGGTGGTGATACCCCTAATACTTGCTTAGTCTGTTTCTCTTTCCCCGGCCTGGCTTGATTCTGACGACCTAGCATGTTCGCCATATCGGCAGTTCTGATCAAGGTGAGGTTGTTTAAGCCCCGGGGAGTGGTGTTGTCCGGTTTTATTGGGTGTTGTCATAGTCCAACCGTGGTATCTATAATATTCTCTGGGTAAGTTGGTAAATTCGTGAAACCCATGCAGCTTTGACTGCTTTTCTAAGTATGTCTCTTTTCCACCTGCGTGAGAGCTCTTACACCTAGCCTGTTCGGCATGACAGTTGACTTGGATGGCAGCAGGTCCAGGTAGTCTCCCGCTCCATGTCAGTTCTTATTGCGAGGCCGTGCCATGCGCAGGGAACCGGAAAAGGTAATCCACTTACCAGAGGTGTTTTTATGACAGTGCCATTATATGTTGGTGTTGATGTTGGTAAAGCTAAGAATGTGGCTTGTTTTATGGGTCCGGATGGAACTGTGTTGTTAAAAAGCTTAAACTTTGATAATTCACTTTCCGGTGCCCAAAAGCTGGTTGCCAAAACTAAAGACATTTTGGCTCAAAAAGGCTGTGATCATCCGGTATTCGGAATGGAGGCCACCTCTTTTTACCACTTCCACCTGATGTATTTTATCTTGCAGGATGATGAACTTAAGCCATACAGGCCAACTGTTTATCAACTCAATGCCAGGAATATCAAGAATTTCAAGAAGTCTTACACCCCACGGGGCAAGAACGACACTTATGATGCTTTTATTATTGCCGATAACTTAAGATTCGGCAGATTACCGAAACCCTATGAGGTTGATGAAATGTATCTTCCGCTGCAGCGGTTAACCCGCTATAGGTTCCACCTAGTGGGTTCTCTAGTCCGTGAAAAAAGCTATTTTTTATCTATGTTGTTTTTAAAATTTAGTAATTATGGTGATGTATTTAGCGATGTTTTTGGTGCTACCAGCCGGTCACTGATTACAGAGTTTTACAGCATTGAAGAGATTATTAACACTCCTTTAGAGGATATGGTGGAGTTCCTTATTGATAAAGGAAACAACCATTTTTCTGAGCCGGAAAAGCTGGCCAAAGAGCTTAAGCGCATTGCCCGGGATTCATATCGGTTGCAGCCTAAGCTGGCGGATTCAATTAACCTGATTCTGGAGACTAGCATTAATAATATCCGGTTTTTTGAGCAATCCATCCGCAAAGTGGAAAGCGTTATTAACCGGGATATGGCCAAGCTTTCCAATCCCTTGGAATCAGTGCAGGGGATCGGAAAAGTATACTCAGCCGGCATTATTGCCGAAATTGGGGATGTTACTAAGTTTAGCAGCCAAGCTAAGTTAGCCAAATATGCTGGCCTGACTTGGAACAGCAACCAATCCGGTGAGTTTGAGGGTGAAGATGAACCCATCAATAAGGCTGGCAACCGGTACCTTAGATATTATCTGATAGAAGCTGCGGACAGCTTGAGGAGACACAATGCTGAGTACCAGGCTTACTATCAGAAGAAGTACCGGGAGGCCTCTAAACATGCTCACAAACGTGCAGTGGTGCTTACAGCCAGAAAGCTCGTGAGATTGATATATGCTCTGCTGTCAAAGAACCAACTTTACCGGCCAGATAAGGGTTAAGGTGTTTTTCCTAATAACTGTGATAACTATGCTGGGTAATATGGTCCACAGTTGTCTGCTGCCTGCTGTTTGGGCATGTTAACCATCATGGTTTATCCACAGGTAAAAGAAAGGTGATTATATGAAATAAAATTGTGTACCGGGATTTGCTATCCCTGAGCTTTTCCTGGTACCAGGAAAAGCCGGTACCTGCGGTTTTTCCAACTACTCAGGGATCTTAATTTAGTACCACGGCAGGGATAAAGGGCAATCCCTACGGCGGTCGGGTTTTTTACGCCCAAAATGAAGGGAAAGTGTTTCCTAAAATTTACTCTTGACATATTACCCTAGCACTAAGGGGTCATGGCTTTTGGGATTTGACGGGCTGAGCGCCGCTACTCAGTGCTCCGCTCTCTCCGGAAATCACCGGGTCACCCTATGTGGTGCTTTTTCATCCCCCTACTGGTGCCGCCTTCGGCGGCATGGGGGTCTACCTTGAAAAAAGACTTTATCGCAGTTTTCTGCGTTTGGTCGGTACTTATTCCGCCGGAGCTGGCAGCACCCTGCGCTCACTTACTCGGGCATTTTAATTGAATGAGCTCACTCCGCTCCGGGCGGCTGCATAACTCGCTTCGCTCAAACAGCATTCGCCGCTGATCCTCCGCTCCGTTCGCTCTTTTGATTTGATCTGCGTAGGCTCACTCCGGGTGCTGCCCGCTCCTTTACACGTGATTCACTGTACATTAAAGTCATACAGTTACTTTTTCATCCTTCTGCTGGTGCCGCCATACGGCGGCATGGGCGTCTACCTTGAAAAAACTCTCTTACGGTTTCTTATAAAGATAATTACTTCGCCGGCGGGGGCAACACCCTACGCTCACTTACTCAGCCTTTAATTGAATGAGCTCACTCCGCTCCGGGCGGCTCATAACTCGCTTCGCTCAGACAAGATTCGCCGCTGATCCTCCGCTCCGTTCGCTCTTTGACACACTGGCTCTTGTGCATAAGAAGTTGCGCCCGCAACGGCAAAGCTACCAAGACCTTTGTTCCGACAGGTATCATGCCGTTGCCGTCATTCGCTCCGGGTGTTGCCCCCGCCTTGTCCCGGTATTCACAGTGTACAAAACCCATAAAACAACTTTTTTCATTCTTCTGATGGTGCCGCCATGCGGCGGCATGGGCGTCTACCTTGAAAAAACTACCTTAAAAAAACTCTACCGAAATTTATTTAAAAGTT
>JASMTJ010000633.1:0-5533 GCA_041694335.1 Bacteroidales bacterium | reverse complement strand
CTTTACCCGCTCCTTAAAGAAATCAAGGCCATGGGATATGACCCTGTTTTTGCCGGCACCCTTTTGGGCCATCGCCTGAAGTGGGTGGAAGGACATTATCATCGTGGAAAAGGGTTCCATTATAACATTATCAAGGCATTGCTGAAATTTATTAAAAAAGAAAAGCTGGATAAAGCCATTGCACGCGAAATGCTTCCGGTAATTTACGAACATCCGCAAATGGAATTCGAGGGAGTATTGACCAGCATCGGGTATGAAAAGCTGGACAAGAACCAGATTTTGGAAAGAGTGCCTTATCTGCAGAAGTCGTTTGATAAAACGGCCATCAATAACACACCTGAAAACCAGGCCCGGTGGATTACCGGACAGCTTCGGAAAGCCAGCCTGGGAAATATTCCCGTTAAGGAGTTGAAACAAGAAGTAGAGGCAATTATTGATAAAAAAGGCAAGGCCCAGAATCAGGGTTAAGCAAAGTTTAATTCATTAACCAACCAATAGATTACGGTTGGTTTAAAAAGACGAAAAAAACAGAAAGAATGAGCAGCGATATATTTCAGGGTTATAAAGGTGACGCCATTGATACTCTCAAGAAGTTCAACATTCGTGTATGGAGCTCGGCAGTGGTGAAGACCACGCGTGGGCGCTTCGAAGGCACGGTGCTTCCGCGATCGGAGAATGATGACGACCAACACATTGTGTTAAAAATTGCCACAGGTTATAATGTCGGTATCGATATCAAAACGATTGAAGACATGGAGGAGACCGGGTACAAAAAAGCCAACTACAAAATTCCGGAGCAGGAGTTTCCGTATACCGAAGGCCTGCCAAAGGTCAAGCTTTTCGGAACCGGCGGAACTATCGCCTCCAGGCTGGACTACCGCACCGGAGCGGTAATACCCGCGTTTTCTCCGGGAGAGCTGTATGGCGCGGTGCCCGAGCTGGCCGACATCTGTAACCTGGAAACGGAAAAAGTATTCGCGGTATTTTCAGAAAACATGGGGCCCAAGCAGTATGTTTCGCTGGCCAAAGCCATTGGGAAAGAGATAGAAAAAGGTACCGACGGTATTGTGATTGGTCATGGCACCGACACAATGCATCACACGGGAGCAGCATTGACTTACATGGTTCAAAACTCTCCGGTGCCTATCGTGCTGGTAGGGTCTCAGCGCTCATCGGACCGGCCCAGTTCTGATGCTGCCCTCAACCTGATGCATGCCACTTATGCCGCCGGTCACTCGGATATTGCTGAAGTGATGGTGTGCATGTTCGGCCCGACTTCTGACGAGTATGGTTTGTTGCACAAGGGAACGCGGGTGAGGAAAATGCACTCCTCCTACCGGTCCACGTTCAGAACCATTGGCGATACACCCCTGGCTATGGTCAGACGCGACGGGGTGCGACATATCAAGAAGGATTATAAGCACCGCCGGAAAGACCGGAAAGTGGATATCCTCCCTTACTTTGATGATCGCGTTACGATGCTTTACTATTATCCGGGCATGAAACCTGATACGCTGGATGCGCTGGTGGAAAAGGGATACAAAGGCATTGTCATTATAGGCACGGGCCTGGGGCACGTGAACAAAGAGCTCTATCCGGCCATTAAACGGGCTCACGATAAAGGGGTGCATATGTATATGACCCTTCAGACGCTCTGGGGTTACGTACAGATGTTTGTATACGATACAGGCCGCGATATGATGGCCTTAGGAATTATTCCTGCTGCAAATATGCTGCCCGAAGCAGCTTTTATAAAACTGGGATGGGCGCTGGGTCAGACTGATGATCCGGAAGAGGTGAAAAAACTGATGCTTACACCCATTAACGGAGAAATCACAAAGCGGGAGCCTTACGATGGTTACCTGGTGTACCAGGGTGGTGTTCCGGAAATCAAGGATTTTTTGAAAGAATATCATAAATAAAAAAACCCGGCGTTGGCCGGGTTTTTTTGTTTTGCTTACCTATCAACCACTACTTTATCTATATAATTTGAATTCATGATACTGAGAATCCCCATGTAGTCGAGCTTGAAGGTGATAATATCGCCCACCTTAAACTTGCGGTTGGTTTTTCCAATATCCATCACCAACATATCAGAGCTGGCCCCTGAAAACTCGATTCCTTTCTTTTCAGGATGAATGTAACGTGTATCCAGGTCAAGCAGACCAACATCGAGGATAGCACGATAGCTCTTTTTGCCATATTCGCTGGTGTCATATTCCACCATATCGCCAGCAACGTTGGTGGAGCGCTCGCCGATAGGCACGGTCGGTTTTTCAGTCAACTCGATAATTTCGGTATGAAGCTTAAACACATCCGTTTTCATCCCTTTAATCACTTTGTCGGTAAACAGGTTCATTCCGTTGTATAAAGATTCACCAATACGGAAGTGGTTAATCCCTGCTGGGATCATTTTCTTCCAGAGTAAAGGCAGGGTTACGGATGAACCGCCGGAGATGTATTTAATCTTCCTGTTAAAGGTGGTTTCAATAAGCTGTTCATAAAGACTCAACTGAATCATCTTATCGTGTGTAGGCATTACACCGTTGAGGCAGTTGAAGTTAGCTCCCAATCCTACTATTTCAATATTTCTCAGGTGGAAAACCTCAGAATAAAAATCGAGCAATTGCTCTCCGATTACTCCTTCACGCAGATCCCCCATCTCAACCATGATAATAACCTTATGCTTCTTATGCTGTCGCTGAGCTTCTTCGCTGAGTAATTTAATGGTGTAAAGCTCGGTATTGAAGCTTACATCGGCATACTGCACGATACTCCTGATACTTCGCTTGGCCGGCGGCTTGATGTATACCGTCTGCACACTAGGATCAATTTTCTTTACTGTCTTAAGGTTAGAAATCCGCGAATCATGCACTTCCTTGATCCCCAAATCGAGCAGCACATCGAGGTAGCCTTTGTGCCCGCAGAGCATTTTACTCACTACCCCCCATTCTTTGCCGTAACGCTGAAACAGGTCGTCAAGAAATTCGTAATTGTGTCTTAATTTCGCTTTATTTAATTCTATGTAAGCCATTATTTTATGGTTTGATTATTCTTTTAATTCTGGAAGGCAACCTGGTCAGCAGTTCGTAGTTCACCTGCTCACTCAATTCCCCAAAAGAGGAAACGGTGATATAATTGTCGCCTTGTTTTCCGATGATGATCACCTCATCACCTACTTTTACTTTATCCACGTAGGTTACATCTACGGTAGCCATGTTCATATTCACCATTCCGACAACACCTACTCGTTGTCCGTTGATGAGAACGCGGCCCTGGTTGCTTAAGCTCCTGCTGAATCCATGAGAATACCCCAGAGGGACCACAGCAATTTTTTTCTTTTCGAGTGCCATATAGGTGGTGCCGTAACCTACAAACTCTCCCTCCTTCACATTTTTCAAACTCATCACCTTACTCCTCCAGGTAATAATCTGGCGAAGCGGGTTGAGTTTATACTTGGTTTTATGAAGGTAATGGATTTGTGTTTCCTTGCTGGGCCAGTAGCCATAAGTGAGGATGCCTACCCTGACCATATCCATTTGGGTTTTCGGATAGGCAATAGCGGCAGCCGAACAGGCCGAATGCCTTATTTCAGGGTGTATCCCGTTAAGGAGAAGAAACTTATAGCCCTGGTTAAAACGTGTTATTTGCTTTTGCACCCGCACATGGTTGGCAATGCTTTCAGCTCCTGCATAGTGCGTGCATACCCCTTTCACATGAAAATGCGTTGAATTCTCTTTGATAACAGGAATTACCTTACGCAGCTGTTGCCGGGTAAACCCCGTACGATTCATCCCGGTTTCAAGCTCGATATGAATCTGGGCTTTATGGCCGGTAGCTTTTGCTCTTTCGAGGAAAAGATGGAGTTGCTCTGTCTGATATACAAAGCAGGATATCCCGTTCTCGAGCACCCAATCGATATCTTCATCATCCACGTAGCCCATGATCATAATCTCAGTGCCGGGCTTGCATACACTTTTGGCAATCCGGGCTTCACCGCTACTGAAAACAGAGAAGTGATCCACTCCGGCTTTTTCAGCCATGGGAACGATATACTCGATGCCATGACCATAGGCATTACCCTTCACCACTGTCGACAGCCTGACATTCTCGTTCAGCGTACTTTTGATAAATTCGATATTGTTTTCAAGCGCCGATTGGCTTATTTCAATAACGGATGTTGTTCTCATGATTCCTGATTATCTGTTAATAACCTGGTGTAAATATCGAAAAACATATTCGCTCCGGTATCGATAATTTCATCCGGAAAATCATAATCGGGATTATGGAGCTGCGGCTGATTCTTCCCCGAGCCTAATCCAAACAGCGCGCCTTTGAACCTGTTTGTAAACTGTCCGAAATCCTCTGACCAGCGGAAAGGCTGGTCTTTTTTAACAAGGTTTAGGTCCAGGTTTTTGGCGGCGTCTGCAACCAGGCCATTACATTCTTCACTGTTGATCGTTGCAGGAAACTCTTCTGTGTAGGATATCTCCGTTTCAATTTCATCTTTAGCAGCAGCTTCGCGGGCAATTTCTTCAGCTTTCTTTGTCAGGATGTCCATGTCATCATTCCTGTAGGTTCGCAGGGTCGCCATCACTTCGGCATATCCCGCAGATGTTCCAAAAGCTCTTTCTCCCAGGCGGGTATGGATAAGGGTCACCAAGGTAAAATCTTTAAAAGATGAGTCTTGCGGCAAATCGAGAAATTTTTGAACAATTTCGGCCATGGCACGCGCCGGGTTCTTACCATTTTCAGGCTCTCCGGCATGCGAGGTCACCCCTTTCAGCTTAACAATCATCCCTTTCGATGCCGAAGCAAAAGCACCTTCACGCATCACAATAGTATGGTGATCGTATCCGGGTAAATTATGCAACGCAAAAGCCATGTCGGGTTTTATCTGCTTGAATTTTTCATCCAGTATCACCTTTTCCGCGCCTTCTCCGGTTTCTTCCGCAGGCTGAAAAAGCAACACCACTTTCCCCTTTTCCGGCCGCTGTGCAGCAATTTTCCTCGACAGCAAACTCATGATGGCCATATGTCCATCGTGACCGCATTTGTGAGCTACACCTTCATTTCCTGATTTGTAGTCGAAGGTATTGACCTCCTGGATAGGAAGGGCATCCGTATCGGTCCGGAATAATACACATGGCCCTGGTTTGCCACTATCGAAAACAAAAGCCAACCCGTGTCCGCCAATGCTCTCAACAGTAGCGTCAGGTTGGCTCTTCTTTACAAAACTTAATATCCGTTTTGATGTATTCTTTTCCTGACCTGATAATTCAGGATGTTGGTGCAACTCTTTTCTGAAGGTTATGACTCCTTCGCTGGCTGCTGTTACCTGATTATTTTTTTTGCTTGAATCTGTACTCAAGATATTTGTTTTCGAATCCAACTTTTTCGTATAGAAAACGTGCCGGATTTTGTGGTTCAACATGCAGTTTGATATCTCCTTCCGTGATATCGATAATCTTGTTCATCAGTTGTTTCCCGATACCTTTCCCTCTAAAATCTTTATCAACAGCAATATAAACCA
>JASMTJ010000632.1:0-2590 GCA_041694335.1 Bacteroidales bacterium | reverse complement strand
GCCAAAACCCACGATACCGGGATTTTTTTGTCGAACCCTACAAACCAGTATTCGTTAAAATTGTAGATGGTATTGGCAAAGGGCGTGTATCCCACCGACAGGTAGGTTTTATTATTGAACATGGCGCCCAACTCGGCATGGATACGGGTTATTTCCGTTTTGTTGCCGTCAAAATCGTACATCACAAAAGGGTTAACACGCACCCCTGTGATTACTTTCAACCGTTCTCCCTCCTGTGCATTCACCGTGAATGCACAGAAAAGCGCGAAGGTTAATAACAACAGTTGTTTTCTCATTTCCAAGGATTCTTAAACTACTTTAGGGTAAAATTCCGGCCGTATTATACGTTTTCAATGACCTTTTCAAGTTTCGCCCTGATTTCACCGGCAATTTCACCTAATTTGTCGTTATCAACTGCCTTCATGGATGCCACCGGGTCAACGGCAGCTACTTCTGTTTTGCCATTATCCAGTTCCTGCACAATTACATTGCAGGGTAGCATGGCTCCTATTTTGTTTTCAGCCTGTAGCGCTTTATGGGCAAATGGCGGATTGCAAGCCCCTAAAATCCGGTATTTTCTGAAATCGACATCCAGTTTCTTTTTTAATGTGGTCTGCACATCAATCTCGGTCAGTACTCCGAACCCTTCTTTTTTAAGTTCTTCGGTTACTTTTTCTACTGCTTCTTCAAAAGCATATCCTGTGGTTTTTTCGAAATAGTACTTCATATTATTTTGTTTTTAATATTCATAAAAAATGAAGCACCAAAACAGCACAATGTAACATACTTTCCTTTGGTGCTTCGGTAAACCTTAATTACCAGCAATTATTCCGACGTGACATCATCATTTGCCTGTGTGAATTCATTTCCATTTTACCTGCATACCAGCAGTTTTCTGACATATCCCACCAGCTGTAATTATTGTTGTTAAAATATGTAAGCTGCTTTTCAGAGAGAAGTTTTTTTACCTGAACTTTTGTCTCCAGGTTGATATCCTCAATCTTTTCTTCCTTATCGCGGATAGTGCTTCTCAGTGATTTCAATTTTTTTACATCTAACTCAGGATTTGAATTAGCAGCCCGGTATTCCATTCTCAAACTGCCAAGCTCATTTTCCATTGGAAGCTTTTTCTCATAGCTGTTTTTACGCAGCTCATTGATTTCCGTAATTTGTTCGGCTGTTAAAGCATATTCTGCCGGGGTGTTGTAGTTCCACCATTGGGCATCTGCGGTAGCCGACCATTTGGAGTTACAGCAATGAGGCTGTGCTATCGCTTGTGATACTGAAAAGATAATTAATCCTGCCAGTAAAAAAGTCAATTTAAAATTTCTTGTTTTCATAACTAATAATTTTAATGTTAGACATTTTAATAATTTCAACATCAAAATTACCAATAAGTTAGTGCAACACTGTTGCAAAGTTTAATCACAGCGCGGACACACCCCGTTAATAACGAATTGAGCATTATCGAAGGTATAGCCGGCAGGAAGTTTCATTTCAGGAATGGGAAGTTCTTTCATACAACGGGTTCTGCCGCAACGCGTGCAATAAAAATGAACGTGCAGGTCATGTATATTACATGTGCAATCGTCATCACAGACGGCATATTTAACCGAACCCGTTCTATCATCCACTGGATGAACGATGAAGTTGTCCTGAAATGATTTAAGCGCCCTGAATATGGTTGAACGCTCTACCTTTTCAAAACGTTGTTCCAAATCGGACAGGCTCAGCGCTTTGCCCGATTCAGCGAGTGCTTTGTAAACCAACGTTCGCATGGCTGTTGGTTTTACGTTTTTCGATTCAAGTTTCTTTTCTATTTCATTGTTTTCCATACCTGTAAATATTTAAGATACAGTTACCTTTATCTGCTATATTATTGAACTTTACTTTTTGTATGCCAACAACCTCAATGCATTAAATACTACAACAAGGGTTGAACCTTCGTGAATCAGCACGGCCAGGCCAATGCCGGCCAGGCCAAGGATGGTTGAAGGAATAAGCAGAGCTACAATGCCCAGGCTAATCCACAGGTTTTGTTTTATGATGCTTTTTGTTTTCCGGCTCAGGCCAATGGCAAAGGGCAGGATTTCCAGTTTGTCGCCCATCAGGGCAATATCAGCGGTTTCCAGGGCCACATCCGAACCTGCCGCGCCCATAGCTATTCCCACGGTGCTGTTGGCCATGGCCGGGGCATCATTCACACCATCGCCTACCATTGCCACTTTGGATTCCTTCTCTCTGAGTTTTTTTATGGCATCCACTTTTTCATCGGGCAACAGGCTGCCCCAGGCATCGGTCAGGCCTATTTCTTTTGCCACGGCATCGGCCACTTTCTGGTTATCGCCCGTGAGCATAATCATTCGTTTAATACCGATTTTCTTTAATTGCTCCAGCGTGCTTTTTGCCTCTTCCCTCGGGGTATCCATTAAGGCGATGATGCCTTCATAATCGCCATTGCGGCGGATAAGCATGGTGGTGTTCCCTTCGGATTCAAGGGCTTTTACTTTTTCTTTGATTTTCTCCGAAGGTTTTTTATCATCGAGGGCTTCATACAGCTCCAGGTTTCCTATATACACTTTGTCTTCAC
>JASMTJ010000631.1:0-1239 GCA_041694335.1 Bacteroidales bacterium | reverse complement strand
GAAAACCACCCTGCCTACCCGTGACCAAATGATGATGCCGCTGCACATTAGGCAGGGTTCTACTGTCACATACAGGGTGTAGTCATACAAAAATTTATCTTGTTGTAGTGCTTTTTCGATAACCAGTTTTTCTGCATGAGCTAAATTATTCTCCATTTGGCGGGTTCGATTATGGCTCAGGGCTATAATTTGGTCGTTCTTAACTAAAACAGCACCGATCGGCACTTCGTTTTCACGAAATGCCAACCGAGCTTCATCCAAAGCAATTTGCATCCAATATTTATCGGACATTATCTGCCTATTGAGTAATAGGTAAAACCTCTATTTTTCAGTTCTGCTGGGTCATACTGATTACGACCGTCAAAAATAACCGGTTCTTTCAACAAGGTTTTGATCTTGTTGAAATCAGGCCGGCGGAACTGATTCCATTCGGTAACCAGTAACAGGGCATCGGAATTTTCCAATGCTTCGTAATTGGACTTGGCATAAGTGATATTAGGATTATCTCCGAAAATTCGTTTCGCTTCTTCCATTGCCACTGGATCGTAGGCTTTTATCTTGGCTCCAGCTTTCACAAGACCTTTTATGATAACGCGAGAAGAAGCTTCACGCATATCATCTGTTTTGGGTTTAAAGGAAAGTCCCCAAATAGCAAAGGTTTTTCCTTTCAAGTTGGAACCATAGTGTTTCTTTACTTTTTCCACCAAAACACGTTTTTGGCTTTCGTTTCTCTCTTCCACCGCCTTCAATACCTTGGCCGGAAAGTGGTTTTGTTCAGACATCTTGATGAGTGCTTTCACATCTTTTGGGAAGCAGCTACCTCCGTAGCCTATTCCCGGATAGATGAAGTAGTAGCCTATTCTTCTATCAGAGCCAATTCCTTTGCGAACCTCGTTCACATCAGCGCCCATTAGTTCGCACAAATTAGCAATTTCGTTCATAAACGATATTTTGGTAGCTAACATAGCATTGGCGGTGTACTTGGTCATTTCAGCAGAGCGGACAGACATGATAAGCAGTTTATCTTGGCTGCGAGCAAAAGGAGCATATAACTCACTCATAATTTCAGCAACTTTCGGGCTGTTTGTTCCCACTACCACTCTATCTGGTTTCATGGAATCGTTTATAGCATCGCCTTCTTTTAGGAATTCAGGGTTGGAAACCACATCAAATTTGTAATCAACTCCCCTTTCTTCCAATATTTTTTGCATAGTTGCCTGCACTTTATCGGCAGTTCCC
>JASMTJ010000630.1:0-1411 GCA_041694335.1 Bacteroidales bacterium | reverse complement strand
GACAGCGCCACGGTGGGCACAGGCATTGATGAGGCAGTTCAGTTCGCCGTCCTTGTTGCGGGTAACGACGACAGGCTGGCGACCGATATAGGTGGTGAAATAGTCGTTGGGGTTGGCAACCTGGCTCTCATGTGCCAGATACACCCAGTTGCCTTCGAAGATGTGTTTCATCTCCATCTCGAACAACTCAGGATCTGTGAACATGTCGCGCCGACCGCGATACAGGCCTTTTTCTTCATCGGCCTCGAGCAGGCCGCCTACTTTTGCTATCAGGTTATTTTGCATGGAGTGTGCTCCTTGTTATTGCCTCTTGTGTTAATTGATAATGAAGGACAGTACCGGGAATCACTATCCATTCAGTGCACTCTTTTATCCCTGGATTGTAACGGGAGTAGGTCTTGTCTTGTTGTATTGTGCCTTCTGGTCAATCAAATATGAGGCGCTTGTTTCACTTTAGCTGTTCAGTTATGTTCAGTAAACAGGCCTGTTAGCCGTGCGTGAACGTATCGAGCTACCTTTAACCCGAACGTTTCATAAACACCCCAAACGCGCATTTAATTCTTTCCACCAGCCCTCCATCCTGTTCGACGATGAGCGCCATTATTAATAAACGAGTTGATATTCAATGGGTTGAGCAAGGTTCGCCTTTTTTAAGCATTTTTCGGGTTAATTCGATGACATCGTGCGCCAGCTTTTTTTGTTCACTGATCGAGGCCGTCGTATCTTTCGGAACAATGGCCCTTCCGGGTTCGGCGTTCAGCTCTTGAGAAGGTGAAAATAGGCCGTTGATTTTCTTAAATATACTCAAGCGTCAACCAAAAAAGGCCGTAGAGCCCCATTACTGCAAAGGGTTATCTACGGCCTAAATCAAAAATAATTCAACAGTTTGGCGATTAAATCATTGAGATGTCTGCGCCACCCACAGTGGCCAGCCAGCCTTTTTATTGGCCTCCATGGCCAATTTTTGTTCACCAGGGGTTGAATACCGCTGATCCCAATCCTTCAGTTTCGGTTTTGCAATGAGGTTCTCCCAAAGAGGTGGGATAAGCGCAAGGAGAAAGCACACGAACAGGGAAGGCATCTGAGGGGCCTCTTTTTCCGGGCGCAACGCATAGAACCTTGTGTAGCCATCAAGGTGATGGTTGATATGGTTTGTGATTTCACAACCCAGCGGGCGCACCACCATGCCCATATGGTTCCAGGCGTGGTGCAGCAGGATAGGCTGCCCGATTTCGCGTACTAATCCATAGTGCTGAAAATAATTAAAGCCCTCAACGATGGCTTTTGCAATAATCATCGAAACAATAGTAACCATTCCCGCGGCTAACCATCCAAAATAAGTTACCAAGGCAGGCAGGGCGATCAGGAGTAGGACATACTGGTAGGTTCTGTTGGACAAATGCCACGGGGA
>JASMTJ010000629.1:0-1823 GCA_041694335.1 Bacteroidales bacterium | reverse complement strand
AGCGAAATTAGCCTCGTTTTTCGTTCGAATTGCTTGGGTATGATGAAATTTTAAGGAGGTTATGTATGAGTGAAGAGTCTGCTTGGGTTCAAATCCAAAAAAGGGTTATTAATATTAACAATTTTCGAATTGAGCACCAGGAGGAGCTGTTGAGCTGCTTGATGCTGATGGCACAAGAGATCGTTGATGATTTTAAGACGGTTCGCGAATGGCACAGGTTTTCGGATTCATCCTTTCGGTACTGGACTTATGCTCCTAGTATTGAAAAGGGAACATGTTCCGTAATTATTCGGTGGCGCAAATACTCAGGCAAAGGAAAGTTTAGCAAGCCTGTGCCCACGTCGGGTCTAAAGGATTTCAGGCTTCCGATGAGCAACTTTCCTGGGTGTACTCGCGATGAGAGGTTGGTGATTAAAGATGTAGAAGACCGATTTTCCGAGATAAGACGGATCAATGAAAAACTTCTGATCATTAGTAGAGCTCACAATGCGCTGCTTGATATTACCGGCGCCCGCGGCCAAGTCCTTAATGGTGGTAGCGATAGTAGCGTCGGATACGAATCAGTAACTGAGCGTTCAAAAGAGCCAGATCTTAAAAAAGGTCCAAGCAAACCATTTACCGAGGAAGATCGGATTGCGTTTCGGAAAAGTATTGGTTTGGACCGTTGAGGTACAGCGCGCCCCTGTACCGGGAGGGGGAGGGTTATGGTCAAGATAGGATGGTACCGTCACCATCCAAATTTTTGCTCTGAATTCTGATGTGAAGACGGTAGCCACCAGGAAGTCATACGTTATCAAACATGCTATCCATCGACGAAAACGAACTACATCCGAAATCATGATCGTTGCCGCTTAAATCGAAACCATATGGATTGCCTCCGACATCAAGCCCACCAATACCTTCGTTCAGCATTGGCAGCCCTGTGGCAGGATTGATATCGAAAGCTGTTGCTGCGTGTTGGTCTTTGTCGAACATGGGCGCGTCGTCATAACTGCTAAAGGAATCTGCGTCGGAATCCCTGAGTGCATGACCGTAATCGAAGTCGACTTCACTGTCCCAGCTTTCAGCATCGACATTGGGCTCTGTTTGTTCCATCCAGGCACCGCCACCCACTCCCGCAAGAATACCAAGAAATGCGCCTACCGGCCCAGCGACATAAAGACCGGTTATACCGCCAGCACAGATCATCAGCAGATATATCATGGTGTTTGCTCCTCAAAGTCTCGCCTTGGATCCAATCTACCTCAAAAGCTTGTAGGAGCAAGCAATTCGCTGATGCCGTTGCTGGCTCGTGTCATTGAGATATGCTGTCAAAACCAAGGGGCTCGAAAGGGAGAGGGATATGGGGGAATTGCCAGCTCAGAATCTGATCGACCGGTTGCTCAATGCTTTATTGTTGTATTTGATCAGCATTTTGTTTTGGTCTTGGCTTGGGGAAATGACAGGGCTGCCAGTCAGCATCTTGCTTGGAGTGGGTGCTGTTTTGATCACTTCGGATCTTAAAAATTTCTCTGGCAGTCCTCGTCCACATGCGCTTCTGGTAGGAGCTTCCCTTCTTCCGGCATGGCCGTTAATGCGCTACTGGTTGAAAGGTCCAGGTTAAGAATCGGTTGTTTAAGGATGAGAGGACAAGATATGCACGCCCCCGGAGTGGAGGTCTCCCCGTGACGTGCTGCTGGCGTTATTGGGCACCTCCAGCTGGCCCCTTTGGTGGTTCCAATGTACAACAGATTGTCTTGCCAGCAAGCAAAAAGAGTTATTCGAAAATACTGGTTTCGGAGGGGAAAAAACCGTGGGTACAAAAATCCGTGTCTGTCTTGAGT
>JASMTJ010000628.1:0-6121 GCA_041694335.1 Bacteroidales bacterium | reverse complement strand
GACAGGCGCTTTTCTGGCTACAAAATTCGCCCTGCACTGGGGACCCAAATATATCCGATACATTTTGCTGGTGATGATTGTGGTTTCAGCCCTCAAGCTTTTTGGAGCTTTTGAGTTTATTGGAAAGTATTTAGGTTTTTAGGTTTAGTAAGTTTATAAGTTTAATATGTTCATTAAACTGGAATCCGTTTTCAAAAAAGAGCCCTATATCTCCGGATCAGGAATAAACACCTCTGTAAGATCGACTTTCATCTCGCCATCAAAAATATTCACCGGGATTTTGTCGTCGCCGGCAAAAATTCCCCGGAACTGATACTTTCCTTTTTCATCCAGCACAAAAACGTTGACGTTTTCATCATTCGGGTTGACAATCCAGTATTCTTTAACGCCATGCTTCTCATACAAATCAAACTTTTCCTTGACATCACGCTTGGCATGTTGCGCTGAAACGATTTCAATGATAAAATCGGGGGCACCCAAACAGCCCTTATCATCAAGTTTAGACAGATCACACACCACATAAATATCCGGTTGTACTACTGTGTATATGTCTTTGTCATTTTTATCCTTTCCGTTTTTTGGAAGACGCACGTCTGATGGAGCTGAGAATCCACGACAATTTCGCCCTAACAAATAATTCCTAAGTATGCCTGAAAGATTAAATGATATCTCCTGATGTTTTCTGGCCGGAGCCGGAGTCATCAGTTTCACAAACCCATCGATCAATTCCCTGCGCACATCATCCATCCAGGTCAGATAATCTGCGTAAGTATATCGTTTGTTCATATCAAGATTCAATGTACTCATAGCTTCCCTGTTTTCAACAAAGTTAATTGATTTTGTGAATTATAGCAATGCACAAAAACGACTGCTAAACATACTGTTCGCCAATCAGGTGGCCATGAGCTGTGGCATAGATGATGCTGCGGGTGGCACCCGAACAATCGCCAATGAACTGAAGGTTCTGGAATTTCTGATTGTCGAGTTTGTTGGAGTAGAACTTGATTTCCGGGGCATACACCAGGTTATCCGGACTGGCCACGCCGGGAACTACTTTATCCAGATTATCGATGAAATCGATGATGCTTTCAATGATTCTTCTCGGAAAAGCCAGGTTCACATCGCCCATGATATAATTCTCTTGAGGCAATGTCGGCTCCACGCGGTAAAGGTTTTTCGTCCGCTTCGATCGTTTAAAATGGTCATAGGTTTGGAGAATCACCTTGCCTTTACCGGCCAGAATATTGGCCATTTTGGCGATATGAGAACCATAGCCGATGGGGTCGTTAAACGGCTCGGTAAGCTTCACGGTCGTCAGAATCGCGAAATTAGTGTTGCGGCTTTTTTCGCGCATCTTGGCATGACCATTGACAGTTACGAAATCGCCATAATTTTCCGTCACCACATACCCGGAAGGGTTGTTACAAAAGGTGCGCACCATATAGCCGGTCTTGCTCTTATATTTGACCTTGAACTCGTACATCTCTTTATTGAGCTCGTCCACAATATGATCAGGCAACTCATAGCGAATACCCAAATCAACTCTCGTGTTATCCAGCACCAGCTGCGGGTATTTGGATATCATGTTGTTGACCAGCTTATGGCCGCTACGCCCAACAGAAACCACCGACCTGTCGAAGCTGTAATTCTTTTCATTATTGATAACCACAGCATCATCGTTGACCTGAACATCAACAATCTGATGGTCGAAGTGAAAGTGAATATTCTTGTGGCTCTTAAAATCCTCAAAAATATTGTACAATACTTCTTTCAGTTGGTCGGTTCCGATATGAAAAAACTCTGAAGATATCGGCTGGAATCCCTGTTCATAAAAACGTTTGTACCAGTCGCTGTTGTTGAAAGAGTGCCCGCGTTCGATGGTTTGGGTATTGGTTTTGTTTATCCAGAAATCGACCAGCTTTCGCTGAAGCTCGATGTCAATATCAATATCGCCACCCATGTCCTTCGAAATAAAAAGCTTTCCGTCGGCCCTGATTCCGGATATACTTGACGAATAAATGTCTTTACTTTTTTCAAACACGTGTATTTCATGTTCTGTATTCTTCACCCTCTCAATAAATCCAATGGCGGCAGCTCCAAAACCAATCACAGCAATTTTCATAACCTTCTCATTTATAATTCTATCCCGCTGTAGCGGAAAAAACCAGCCAAAGGTAAAAAAATAATAGTGCGGTGGTTTTCTGATAGAGCCTCAATTTGTTATTCCTTCAAAAAATCCTGAGAAAGGAATGAATTTAAAGACCGGAGCAATGCTACTTTCGTATTACTTTTATAAAATCTTGGGCGAATCAATGGTCATATATAATTTTGCCGGGATTTTTCGTTTATAAACCAGTATCAAAAACTAAGAAAATGATAAAACACCTGAATGCTTTTCTGATTATGGTTGTCGGTATACTCCTTATCTCGTCTTGCGCAAAAGACAAGAACGATACACCCAACCTTCCGGGATACAAGATTATTGAATATGGAAATATTTCGGAGAACACCGAAAAACCCAGTTTTATCAACATCATGTTCCAGGTAACGGATATGCAGGGTAACGGCGTATCCACCCTCACCACCAACGATTTTGCGGTGCTGGAAAATGAAAGCCCGGTCTCTCCCACGGAGTCGGCGATGCAAATCAGAAAGCAGGATGTGGTGCCCTACAGCCTGAAAACGGTACTGCTCATCGACAACAGCTACAGTGTGGGCGATAAGCTTTCTGAGATTAAAAACGCAGCCAAATCTTTGGTACTTAGCAAGCTGCCCAACCAGGAGTTTGCCATCTTTGTTTTCAGCGAAAACCCGGTGCTTTTGCAGGATTTCACCTCCGATATCCAGACGCTCACCTCCACTATCGATGATATTGACCTGGGGTTTGCCACCACGAATCTTTACGGCTCCATTGTGGAGAGCGTAAATATGTGGGAAGACTTTTATGAAACCGACCAGATTCAACAGGGCTTTTTGATTGGCTTTACGGATGGCAGCGACACGCAGGCCTCCTCTACCCTCGAAGAGGCCCTTGCCGCCCGCGGACAAAAACGCGTGTACATGGTAGGGTTGGGCAGCGAAATTGAGCCTTCTGTGCTTGAAGATCTCGGAAATGCCGGCTCGTATTCTATCGATAATGTGTCGGAGCTGGCCGATAAGTTTGCCGAGATCCAGGAAGACATGGCCGGGTTTGCCAACAGTTTTTACTGGATGAACTACATGACGCCCAAGCGGGGCGATAACGAACATACGCTGAAACTTTACATCAAGGATAACAGCAACACGGGCGAAGACAGCTATATTGAAGATACGTTTAACAGCGCCGGATTCTACTCTGTGGAGCAGGGCCTTTATATTAATGCCAGCGAGTCGAACCCATACGGTGTGGCGCAGCTCGAAATGGGCGAAGGCGATACGCTGATGCTGGAAGCAGTCACTTACCTGGGGCAGAACCCTCCCTCCTACAGTTGGTCGGTAGACGACAATACGGTTGTTTCGATTCATGAGACAGATGATCCGGGAAATTACAACGTAGAAATTGTTGCTGATGGTGCCGCCGGAGATCAAACGCAAGTGACGGTATCTGACCTGTCGAACGGTCTTCAAAGTTCGGTGACTATCAATATCGTTGAAAGTACCGGAACCACGCAGGGGCTTGTCGCTTATTATGACTTTACGGATGGCAGCACCAACGACGACTGGGGAACTCACGACGGAAACAATAATGGTGCGGAACCTACCACCGACAGCCAGGGCAATGCCGATGATGCGCTTGCTTTTGAGGGTTTCGATTACGTCTCTGTTCAGCCTTCACCGCTGAATACCGGAGCAAAAACTGTTAGTCTGTTCGTGAAATTTGCTGAAAATGATCGCCGACAGGTGCTGTTGACCAACACCGCCGATAGTCAGACCGGAGACAACGGATTCCAGGTGGTGAAAACCGCTTCGAACACCCTGCAGTTTATGGTGGGCAATGGTTCTTCGAGCGGATATTTTATCTCGGCACAAACCAGCCTGGGAATTACCGACAGCGAGTGGCATCATGTGGCGATGACCTTTACTGGAAACAGTCTGAAAGGCTATATTGACGGGGTGCAGCGCTGCTCTTCGTCCAGCACCAGCGGATCTGAAGGCTCCTCCTCGTTGGCGCTGCGCTTTGGTGGTCCACACGAACCTATCAATACTTTCCTGAATGGTTCATTAGATGAAATCAAGCTATTCGACAGGGCTTTGTCTGCCAGCGAAGTGGAAGAACTGGGAGCACGATAACAACAAGCTATTTCTAAAAAGCCTCAGCCGGATTCCGGTTGGGGCTTTTTGGTTATCAATCCTGATACATTTGCATTTCTACCCTGATACAGTGGGGTCATCCGTAGATACAATCACATTTTTACCCTGGTACAATGGGGTCATCCGTAGATACAACCGCATTTTTACCCTGATACAATGGGGTCATCCATAGATACAATCGCATTTCTACCCTGATACAATGGGGTCATCTGTAGATACAATCGCATTTTTACCCTGATCCAGTGGGGCCATCCATAGATACAATCGCATTTCTACCCTGATACAATGGGGGCATCCGTAGATACAATCACATTTTTACCCCGACATTGGGGGTATCTTTCTTGACATGGGAGTATTTCTACCCCAACATTGAGGGTGTCTACCCTGTCCTTCGAGCATTTCTACCCCGACATTGGGGGTGTCTACCCAGGTATGGGAGCATTTTTACCCTGGTATGGGGGGTGTCAACCACGGTTTTTTGCCGATCAACCCCGGTATGGAGGCATTTTTACCCCGGTATGAGGGGTGTCAACCATGGTATGGATGCAATTTAATAACTCAATCGGTCCAGCGACTTTATATCTTTAGCTTCCAATTCAATATCCGCAGCAGCGAAATTTTCGCGGATATGATCTTCGGAAGTTGCTTTTGCGATAGTTGCGTGCTGCGGTTTATTGATAAGCCAGGCAATGGCCAGCTGGTTAGGCGTGCAACGATATTTTTCTGACAACTTTTGAAGGATTTCGTTTTCCCGGTTGAGATCTCCTTTTACCAGTGGCCGCCAGGCCATCACCAGGATGTTGTTTTTCAGGCAGTAAGGAATGATTTCCTTTTCCATATCCTGAGTGAAGACGCCATTGTTACGTGTCCGGAGGTTGTATTCGATCTGGTTGGCTATAATCGGATGTTTCGCATACTGCCGCGCTTCTTCCATTTGATCCACATTGAAGTTACTGACACCGTAGCGATGGATTTTTCCTTTGTCCACCAGTTCATCCAATGCTTTAAACGTTTCTTTCACAGGAATTTCCGGGTTCGGATGATGAACCAGGTACAAGTCGAGATAATCGGTACCAAGTCGTTCCAGACTGTTTTCGCAAGCCTTATGCACATCCGCGTAAGCGAGATTTTCTCTGCGCACCTTGCTGGTGATAAAAAGCGCATCGCGCTGCACATCCTTTATCGCTCTTGCCACAATAGTTTCTGTGTGGCCATTGCCATACATTTCGGCGGTGTCGATATGGGTAAAGCCCACCTCAACAGCCGTTTTTACAGCATGGATAAAACGATCATCCTGCGAGTCGTCTTTTTCCATGCGGCCTCCCATTTCCCAGGTACCAAACCCCAGGGCAGGCAAGCGCGCTCCATCATTTAAAGTTATGTGTTTCATAATTAATGTCTGTTTATCGTCTATTATCTTTCTTTTAAAAAGCATCAAATAATAAAATACAAATCCCAAATCATTGTTGTTCGATAAAACAATTAAGATTTCTCACCGCCTGAGGTAATAGAAGGCAGGCAACTTATCTCAGGCACAATGTCATTTGTGAAATGCATCTGGCGGACACTATTTATCCTGCCTTCTCCCAGTTTATTATTACTCTACAACAATAATAATAAATCCAGGTCCTTCATTAGTGTTGGCTGCAAACATACGAGGCGGTTACCAATGACAACTTTTCGTTATGCTTTGATTATAAGCTTTTAACATCCTTGATAAATGCAGTAGACCGACAGGTCTCAATACTGTACTTTTGGCTTGACCCAAAAGTACCAATCCCGAGGCCTCGCATATGCGTCAACCTAAGCAGGATATTAACAAGAGGGTGTT
>JASMTJ010000627.1:0-5266 GCA_041694335.1 Bacteroidales bacterium | reverse complement strand
GTAAATCAAAACAATACATATTCTTTCGATGCAACAGCTGACGGAGATACACACGTTGTGTCTGTGCCTGCGGCTACAACTGCTAATTGGGTTTCCGGCGTATATAAATATTATGCGCATGTTTCGGACGGCACGGATAGATTTATGGTTGAATCTGCAACGGTTGAGATTCTGCCTGATCCGACTTCCGGGGCTTTTGACACAAGGACGCATGTCAAAAAAGTGCTTGATGCTCTTGAGGCTGTAATTGAGGGCAGGGCGACGCATGATCAGGCGAGTTATACGATTTCGGGAATGCAGTTGAATAAGATGGGTATAGAAGATCTAATGTTGTTTCGCGACAAATACAAGGCTGAATATAAAAGAGAGCTGCAGGCTGAGAAGTTGGCCAAAGGCATGAAAACTGGCAATAAAATTTTTGTAAGATTCTAAGGAAGGGGATAGATGGCAATTGCTGACGCTGTAAAAAGTTTTTTTGGAATATCTCCGAGACTACCGGTTTATGTGCCGATCACAAGTCAACGTAAATTTACATCTGCGAAAAACGATCGTTTGACCGCTGATTGGATCTTGGGCGGTTCGAATATTAACGAAGATATTAAAAATGATCTTGCTAAGCTTCGCATGAGAGCAAGAGACCTTGTCGAAAATAACGATTATGCGAAACATTTCATACGACTTCTAAAAGTAAATGTTGTCGGTGCCGAAGGTATTCGTCTACAAAATAAAGCAAAAGATAATAATGGCCGTCTTGATAAGATGGCAAATGATATGATCGAAACGGCCTGGAAAGAGTGGTGCAAAAAACGCAACTGTACAGTTTCAGGTAGATATACATTTCGTGAAGTTCTGAACCAGGCGCTTGAAACAGTTGCGAGAGACGGTGAATTTTTTCTGCGTAAAGTGCGAAATTTCGATAATAAATATAAATTTGCATTGCAAATGATTGATCCGGCGCTTGTTGATGAAAAGCTGAATGTGCAACTCAGTAACGGGAACGATATAATCATGGGTATCGAAATAGACTCATGGGGGCGCCCGGTTGCTTACCATGTCAAAGAGAATGAACAATACTATTCTCGTACACACAGAATCCCTGCAAATGAAATAACGCATCTTTTTGTGCCTATGGCTGTCAATGCTGTTCGGTCTGTTACTTGGTTTCATACAGCGGCAAAAAGAATGCATATGATTGATGGCTATGAGGAAGCAGAACTTGTGGCTTCCAGGACTGCGGCGGCAAAAATGGGTTTTTATACATCGAGTGCTGAATCTGGTGCCGAGTATGTCGGAGATGACAAAACTGATGACGGAGATTTAATAAGCGAAGTTTCCCCCGGAGTATTTGAAGTGCTTCCGCAGGGGATGGATTTTAAAGAGTTTGATCCGGATCACCCGACGTCGCAATTCGGTGATTTCATGAAGGGCGTACTTCGGGGCGTTTCCGCCGGACTTGGTGTTTCATATTCTGCTCTGGCTCAAGATTTGAGTGATGCGAATTATTCAAGTATGAGAACGGGGCTTTTGCAAGACCGGGATGTATATAAAGAGTTGCAAACTTGGCTAATTGAACATGTCTGTGAAGATGTTTTTGAAAGCTGGCTTGAGATGTCTTTGCTTTCCGGTGCTATAAGTCTGCCGTTTGCGAAATTTGACAAGTTCAATTCGCCTTCTTTCCGACCTCGTGGTTGGAGTTGGGTTGACCCGCAGAAAGACACAAAAGCTACTGTTGAGGGGCTTAAAAATAAAATTAGAACGAGAACGGAAGTTGCTGCTGAGCAAGGTAGAGATATAGAGGAAATATTTCAAGAGCTGGAGCATGAAACTCAGCTTGCGAAAAAGTACAACTTAGATGTTGACGGGGGTGAAAAGTGACATCGGTAAAAGATAAAAAACAGATAGAAACAGGGGTATTGCAACGAAGCTTTCAGATTAGATCAGATACGATTGATGAGGAAAAAAGAACTGTCGAAATATCGTTTTCAAGTGAAGAGCCTTATGAGCGATGGTTCGGTGTTGAAATACTGGATCACAGGAAAAAAGCAATAAGGCTTGAAAGATTGAATGACGGCGGTGCTCTGCTTGCGGATCACAACCCTTATCAGCAAATAGGTGTAGTTGAAAAAGCATGGGTTCAGGACAACAAAGGCAGAGCAAAAGTGAGGTTTTCAAAAAATGAGAAAGCGGATGAGTATTTCAGGGATGTTTTGGACGGAATACGCTCGAAAGTGAGTGTTGGGTATATAGTACACAAAATGAGACTTGAGGAAGATGATGAAGGCGTGGAAACCTTCAGAGTGACGGACTGGGAGCCGTTGGAAGTTTCTTTGGTAGCAGTGCCGGCAGATGCGACAGTCGGTGTTGGTAGAAGTGAATCAGAGTTAAAACACAAAACAATTATAGAAGGAGATGATGATATGAGTCCAGTAAAAGATCCGGTAAAAACCACACAGAACAAAGAACACGAAACCGGCAATGAGCCGAATGTTGATGTGAAAGAAGTAGAAGAAAGAGCGAGAAGGGACGAGATGTCCAGGGTGAAAGAGATAATGTCGATAGGTAGAAAGTTTGACAAGATGGAAGCGGCTGAACAGTTTGTGTCTGACGGTAGAAGTGTCGAAGAATTTAAGGATAAGGTTCTGCAGAGCATAGGTGCTGAGCCGGTAGGAACTAAGACTGCGGATATCGGTCTGACAAAGAAAGAAGTAAAACAATATTCGTTCCTGAGATTGATCAGAGCGCTTGCTAATCCGACAGATAAGAAGGCTCAGGAAGCTGCAGGCTATGAACTTGAGTGTTCGCAGGCTGTTGCCGATGAAATGAGGAGTGCGCCGGAAGGTGCATATATCCCTTACGACGTTCTAAGCCGTGATTTGACGGTTGGTGGGACTGGCAGTAATGTTGTTGATACTAGTCTTATGACGGGCAGCTTTATTGATATGCTGATGAATAGGCTTGCTATTAAGCAAGCGGGCGCTCAGGTGCTGGGCGGTCTTGTTGGCGACATTGCTGTTCCTAAGCAGACTGGTGGCGCAACGGCTTACTGGGTCGGCGAGGGCATCGATGTGACAGAGAGCACGCCTGCACTTGGTCAAGTTGGTTTGACTCCGAAAACGATCGGTGCGTTTACGGATTTGACAAGAAAGTTTATAAAGCAGTCTAGTATCGACGCTGAGGCGTTTGTTAGGCGTGATCTTGCAAGGACATTGGCGCTTGGTATAGATCTTGCTGCTATAAGTGGAGACGGTGCAAGTGATAATCCGACAGGAATTCTTAATACTTCCGGAATAAGTCTTATTGTTGGCGGCACAGATGGTGCAGCTCCGACATGGTCGCACATCGTTGAGCATTGGCAAAAAGTTGCAGTTGATAACGCTGACATCGGTTCTTTGGCATTTCTAACTAATGCAAAAGTTGTTGGAAAATTGATGACAACTGAAAAGGCTTCAGGTACAGGTCAGTTTGTATGCCCCGGATTTCCTGATGCAAACGGTATCACAAATTTTGGCGGAATGAGAACGCTGACGAGCAATCAAGTTCCTTCTAATTTGGATAAAGGTACATCTACCGGCGTTTGTTCTGCGATTATATTCGGAAATTTTTCCGATCTGCTCATGGGACAATGGGGAACGCTTGACATAAATGTTGACGCTTCAAGCTTGTCAACTTCTGGTGGTCTAAGAGTAGTTGCATTGCAGGATGTCGATGTTGCAGTTAGGCATGCGGAAAGTTTTGCAGCGATGAAAGACGCACTAACATCTTAATAGGAGGCGGTAAATGAAATTAATTGCAGTTGAGCCTTTTGTATATGAAGGCAAAGACATAATGAAAGGCAAAAAAGTAAATATAAAGGAAAGAGATGCTGTTGCACTTTTGCGAAGAGGACTTGTGAAGCCCGAAAAAAAACAAGCTGAGCAAAAGCCAGCATCAGATACAGAAAAGCCTGCTGCGGGGGCGGCTAAAGACACAAATAAATAGTGTTTGGCTTCCGTCCAGCTTCGGTTGGGCGGTTGCTTGATACTGTTTGGGGTTGTTTCTCCGCCCGCTGGCGGATCGCAATGATGGCGGGGTCGGGATGACAGTGATGAGATTGCTTCGTCGCTGGAGCTCCTCGCAATGACGGTTAAAGGTGATGAATGAGTTTTGATGAAGATTTGAAAAATGTGATTTACGGTGATTTCTCCTTGCTGGCTAAATATAACGGCTTTGATATTCGTGTTGTGTATCAAGATGAGAAAGATCAGATAGATTTTTTCCAGGGAACAGTGACTGATGGCGGCCCGGTTGCTTTGTGTTATCCGGCTGATGTTGCTGGTATACAGCGGGGCGATATCATAAATGTCGGCGGTGCTGATTTTTATGTTCTGGATGTGCAGACTGTGCATCTCAGCGCTACAAAAGTATTTCTGAGCAAGGACAATATATGAGTGTAAGAAAACAGATTGTTGATGCGCTTGTTGCGAGATTTGAAGCTATTTCCGGAGTGACAACTGTTGACCAGTGGGCGGTTGGTTCGTTGGGTGTTTCGGATCTGCCTGCGATTGTTGTCAGGGATGCGGATAGTTCTGCAAACTCTGAAAGCATGAGTGAAACGGAGCATGTCGCTGAGATAAATATTGATGTTCTTGCTGAGGGTGATAACGCAATGGATGCGGTTGATTCAATAGTTGAAAACGTGCTGTTGAAAATTGGTGAAGATGAGACGATAGGCGGCTTGTGTGAATTTTGCACTCTTGGCGGTGTAGCAAAAAACCTTGAGCAACAAGAAGATAGAATTGCGTCTGCAAATGTTGTTGTGTCTGCGAATTATAGTACCGAACTCTGGAAATTTTAATGGGAGAGAATATGTCCGTAAGTGAAGATAGAATGATAAACGTTGAAAAGCACTTAATGCATGTTCAGAAAAAAGTCGATGAAGTTCATGATGGTTTTGTTTCGTTTCGGCAGGATATAAAATATATCGGGGAAAATTTAAAAAAACTGTCCGATGTAGATACACGAATGAGCAGGATTATTACGGAAATGAAAGAGACTCGGAAGGATGTTGATACTGCGTTCGCTCAGATCAGGGATTTGAGAATAAACGGCACAAGTAATTGTAATGTGCATTCCCAACAGATTCAAAATCTTGAGAAAAAAGATGAAGCGATAGAAAAGGAAGTAAAGGGAATTAAGAATAAGGCATATTCAGTGTATCTCTTGTTTATCATGCAGCTGGTTCAAATAATATTACTTTTAGCGAAGGATAAAATATGAGTGAATTCCG
>JASMTJ010000626.1:0-20199 GCA_041694335.1 Bacteroidales bacterium | reverse complement strand
TCTTACATCAGTAAAGAACTCCAATCCTATTTCTCACAGGAATCGGTTGCTCACCCTTACGGGGCCGGAGAGGTGGCTTACGCTGGAAATGTGGAGATCGCCACCATGATTGAAGGTTGGCAGTCCTGTCTGAAAGAAAAAGACTTGCTGATTCCTGAAAAATTTGATTTCGATTCATTCGAAATTAGCAAGAACTCCATTCGCTGGAAAAATGTGGAAGCAGAAAAAATCATTTTTGCTGATGGCTGGCTGGTGGAGCACAACCCTTACTTTAACTTTATTCCTCTGAAACCCACAAAAGGAGAGGTGCTGACGATAGAAGTACCGGGTTTTTCTTCGGACTTCATCATCAACAAAAAAATCTGGATGCTGCCGGTGGGTAAAAACCGGTTCCGGGTAGGCTCCACCTATCGCTGGGATGATTTGAATGAAATCCCACGCGAGCAAACCAAAGCTGAAATCCTGGAGATCCTTGAAAAATATCTGAAGTTGCCTTACAAAGTATTAGACCATCAGGCGGGAGTCAGGCCCACCGTCGGTGATCGCCGTCCGCTACTGGGCACGCATCCTGAATACGAAAACCTTTTAATCTTTAACGGCCTTGGCACCAAAGGCGTCATGCTCGGGCCCTGGTTTGCCGGCCACTTTCTGCAACATTTAGAGCAAGGAAAAGAGTTGATGCCGGTAGTCAATGTCAGGCGGTTTCAGCGGAGATGGTACAAGCGGAAGAAATGAAATTCCAAAATTCAAATTCCAAATTCCAATAAATAGGTAGAATAGTTAATTGGTTAAATTAGTTGATAGTAAAAGAAAAGAAAAATGGAAAACCTCATCAACAAATAACCTCAGTAGCAAGGGGGAATAAATAAGACATCAAACCTCATTACCTTATTTATTTTTTTATTCTAAAAATACTAATCTCCTTTTGATATTGTTTTCTGATAATGCTCAATAAATGTCTGGTACTCTTCTTCGAATGTTGCCTTTTTATGATGCTCAGGTTGCCTTTCAATGTAATTGCAAACCCTGGAGACATGCTCCTTGGAGACAGAAAATGCAGAAGCGCTGGACTGCCATTGAAATACACCATAAGAAAGGTTGTTTTCATTTATGAAATCTTGTGTACTATTGGAAATTACTGAGGCTATTTTTTGTTCTGAAACAGCAGGTGATTTTGATATTAGCATATGAAGATGCTCTGGATTCAGGTAAATGGCATAAAGTTTTGATTGATAGTTTTTCACGATACCGGATATGTATTTCTCAATTCTTTCCCTGTTTTTCTCAGGAATAATCGGTTTTCGATTGAGTGTAGTAAAAACGAAATGAATGTAAAGGTTGTTATATTCTATTTTCATCTGTTGTGAATGTTGATGTGATTCAAAGTTACGTATTTAATGTAATTAATGAGGTAATGAGGTTGCTTTTTTTATGATTTGCATGGCTACTGAGGTTTGTAAAGAAATGAGGTTTGTAAGTTTTGTTCTTAAGCGTTTCGTAATATCATGACAATGAGAAATAAGAATAAACCTCTACAATAAGTAGCCTACGAAGCAAAGAGTAGGAGAACTCTATGACCAAATAACTTTATTCAGCCATTAACAAGTACGATAAAAATGAGGTAATGAGGTTCTGTTTTTGATCGTGCAGAATTAATATACTGAGGTTTGATAAAGATGAGGTTTTCATAGTATAAATGCTATTGATTATGCAACAAGCAGACGCTAAGTATTTACCCAAAAACCCCATCATTAAATAACCTCAGTAGCAAGGAGGAATATAAAAAAAGCAACCTCATTAAATCTCATATAAATGGAGGAGGTTGCCAATGCTCCGGGATTATTCCTTATTTCATTTCCCTTTATTTTTCTCTTCGATTGGAATTTGGAATTTCTTACTTGGAGCTTTTCCCAAGTAACCTAACCATCTCCTCAGCCACTCCTTTCGCGCTGGCGGGGTTTTGTCCGGTTACCAAGCGGCCATCAACGGCTACTTTTTTCTGCCAGTTTTCTGATTTTACATGCTTTGCTCCCCGCTCTTCCAGCTTGCTTTCGAGCATAAAAGGCACGTATTTATCTTTCCCTGAAGCCACTTCTTCTTCGTTGGTGAATGCACTCACCGTTTTGCCTTCTACCAGGTAAGTACTGTCGGAAAGCTTAACGTTGACCAGTCCGGCCGGCCCGTGGCAAACCGCTCCAACCACACCGCCGGTTTCGTATTCTTTGGCGGTGAGCGAGGCCAGTCCTTCATTCTCAGGCAGATCCCACATGGTGCCATGACCGCCGGCGTAATACACCGCCCGGTAATCGCTTATATTCACTTCGCCAGGAGTTATGGCATTGTTGATCTTCTGTTGCGCTTCTTTGTCATTCACAAAGCGCTGGTTTTCCTCATCGTCGAGGTCATAGCCATCAACCGGTGATTTTCCGCCCTTCGGACTGACAAAGTCGACATCATATCCGGCATCTTTAAAAACGTAGTAAGCATGCGAAACTTCTGAGAGGTAATAACCCGTGGGTTTGCCTTCTTCTTCTCCAAGAACACCATGACTGGTAATTACCATCAGGATACGGGGATTACTTTTCTGCGGAATTTCCGCATCAATGCGGTATATTTTATAAGTGCCACGCTGCTCCGGGCTTAAGTGAAGCTGCGAAGTCGTAAAATAAAAATTGCCGTTTTCGTCTTTTGTGAACGAGTCAGTCCACTGTATTTTCGGGCTTCGAGCCACCTCCACGTAATTTCCTTCTTTGGTCCAGGCATACACTGCATCCTCTTCAAGTGCACCCATGTAGAGGTTGCCATCATCATCGAAAAGCATTCCGTCGGTGGCATGGACTGAGGCCAGACGTTCCACCGCTTTTTGTCTCGCTTCCGCGGATATTTTTTTATTCAGCATTTCCGTTGGAATTCTGTACAGCGAATGTCCGGTAAGCGCAGCATAGTAGAGGTATTCGTTATCCGGGCTGAGAGCGATACCATCTGACGCCACCTTGTTTTTCCACAAACCGTTTTCAAACCTCAGGTAGTCCGCTTCCGGCTGAACGGAAGTGTGTCCCGTCAGATAGCGATGGGATTCCCCGCTTTCCAAATCTAACGTAATAATGCCACCAACATTCGAGTCTGTGATGTATGCGATTTCTTTTTCTGTATCTATGCGGACATCATTCAGATAAGAGTTTTCGAAGTAAACATCTTTATCGAAGGTGTAAGTTTCTACATGTTGATTCGAGTTCAGATCGAACTGGTACAACCTGGGGCCATTGGCCAGCACGCCACCAAATTGTGGGTTCGCCGGGTCCAGCACCCAAAGCCGGTTTTTCTTATCCACAAAAACACTTTGCACACAAATAAAAGTGTTGATGCTTGCACTGTTTTTATCATAATGATTCCATTCCTTATCGGGAAAGGGAACCACTTTACCATCTACAATTTCACCTACCGAAATAGGCACATCATCCGACCACCTCGGAAAGTTAACGAAGAGCCTTCCATCCTCACTTTTCGTGAGCCCGGTCCATTGATTTTTTGAAGAAGCGATTTGTGAGATGTCATTCTGCGCAAAGGTGCTGAATGATAAAATCATCAATAGTGTGTAAATGAAATATCTTGTCTTTCTCATAGTTATGTCTTCTTTTTTATTAGATGATCAAAGGAATATTTACCTGGACCCAGCACTGCAACAGCTGCGAACCCAATAAGGTAAATAACGGCCATTTCTTTACTTCCTCCGTCGCCGGCATTCATCGCAAAGAAAGCGTCATTCCAGTGTACCACAAACCCAGCTACTATCATCGTAAGAATTACCGGGATGGCTGACAATCGGGTCTTGAATCCAACGGTGACAGCAAGGGCTGCTAAAAACTCAGCCAACACGGCCAGTACTAACCCCACCTCTTTTGGAATAAACAACACATCCGGGAACTTAATAATTCCGGAGGCAAGCATTAGAAGCTTGCCCAGTCCGTGGCCAAAAGCCATCATCAAGCCAAAACCGGCCCGAAGTATCAGTAATCCTAAATCTTTTTGCATGTTTTATGTTTTTCTGTAAAATCAATTTAAAGGGCTTTTGTTCAGTTCCGGTAATTGTGTTAAAAAACTAACATCCCGTCTAAATTGATGAACCTGTTTCGTTCTAACCCTATCTGCTGCAGCAATATAAATTTATAAAAATCAATATTCTATATGTTAATTGAGTCTAAATAATAATAACGGAACCGTTTTTAGCGTACTTTTAGTTTTTAAAAATTTAAAACAACCTTTATGAGATTTATTACATACAATGCCAAAAATTTCAGAAAAATCGAATACCTGAGATACCTTCCCGAAGACGTGAAGAAAGAAATTGACATTGTTTCGAAAGTAATTCCATTTAAAACCAACAATTACGTTGTTGATTATTTAATCGACTGGGAAAACTACCAGGACGATCCTGTTTATATTCTTAATTTCCCGAATAAAAACATGCTGCTGGAAGAGCAGTATGATCGTGTTAAGCATGCGGTGGAAAACAATTACGAAAAACAAGACCTTTATCGTGTCATTAATGATGTGCGAATGGAGATGAATCCGCATCCGGCCAACCAGGCCAGCAACGTCCCGAAGTTAGGTGATCTTGAATTAACGGGGATGCAGCACAAATACAGGGATGTGGTGTTGTTTTTCCCCAGCCAGGGACAAACCTGCCATGCGCACTGTACCTTCTGTTTCCGCTGGCCACAGTTTACAAAGGAGCTGGATTTGAAATTTGCCATGCGCGAGATTGATCAGGCGGCCGAATATATTCGACAAAATGAAGAGGTAAGCGAAATTCTGTTTACCGGTGGCGACCCGATGATTATGAGCCCGGCCACCATCAGCAAGTACGTCGATTACCTGATTGAAGCAAAAATTCCGAACCTGAAAACTATCCGGTTCGGGACAAAGTCGTTGACTTACTGGCCCTTTACGTTTATTCCCGAATACAATCCTGAAGGACAGGAAATGCTGGATATGTTCCGCCGTATTGTGGATAATGGATACCACCTGGCTTTTATGGCGCACTTTAACCATTACCAGGAAATGGACAACGAAGTGGTGCAAAAAGCGATCTTCAACATCCGGCAAACGGGAGCGGAAATCCGCACGCAGGCGCCGGTGCTTGACCACATCAACAACGACTACCGCGTTTGGGCGAAAATGTGGAAAGACCAGGTGAACCTCGGAATGATTCCTTATTACATGTTTATCGAGCGTGAAACCGGGCCATTCGATTATTTCAACGTGCCAATGGCTGAGGTGTACAACATGTATCAGAAAGCAGCCATTGAAACCGGAAGCTTTGCAAAAACCGTGACGGCTCCGGTGATGTCGGCAGCCATGGGGAAAGTGCAAATTCTTGGTGTGGTCGATAATCCGGCAGACGGCAAAAAGTATTTCATGATGCAGTATGTTCGTCACCGCGATTACCGTCAGACTTTCAAACCCTTCTTTATGCACTATGATCCTAAAGCTACATGGGTGTCGCAACTCGAAGAAGTTCAGCCAACAAAATCAGTGGTTTAATCCTGAAAAAGAAAAGAATGGAAACAGTTAAAACAGAACATAAGAAATCTGAACTCAGACAATCCGTGGCGGAAACTGCGGATTTCAATTTTGAGGAAAAAAATAATGAAGAGGTGTTGTATGTCCTTTACGGAAGCCGCACCGGAAACTCAGAATCGGCAGCGGTTTTGGCCTGTGATTATGCCCGTTACCTGGGTGTGGAGGCATATCTGCTGGATATGAAAACGATGATTCCCGAAAACATCCGCTTTGCAAAAAACCTGCTCGTGGCCGTCTCCACGCATGGCGAAGGCGATCCGCCGGCTGTGGTGGAGGACTTTTACAACTACCTTCACGGTGAGGAGGCCCATCAACAGGAAGGCATGCGCTACAGTGTGTTGGCCTTGGGCGACAGCACCTATGAGGATTATTGCAAAACAGGGCATGACATTGCCGATAGGTTTAACAAATTGGGAGCAAAGGAGTTTTCTCCGCTGCTGGAATGTGACATTGATTATGAAGAAAATGCGATGCGATGGGCGCGCACCGCGGTGGAAGCTTTTAGTGAAACTCTGCCAAAGAAAAATCCGGTAAAAGGGAAGACTTTTGCGTTTGAAATCAATAAAAAAGATGGCGACTTCGACAATGCCTTTTTTGCGCCGGTGCTTTCAAAAAAGATGCTAACCGGAGATGCCTCAGCCAAAAGAACGATGCTGCTGACGCTATCACTCGAGAATTCGGGACTGACTTTTAAGCCCGGCGATTCACTGGGAGTTTACACTACGAATGCACGTATGTTTGTGGATAAGGTCTTACGCACATTGAAGTTTGACGGAACCATTCGCGTGGAAGTCAATGGCGAAGATGTTTTGCTGAAAGAAGCCTTGATAAAGGATTTTGAACTTACAGTGCTGACAACTGTGGTGGTAAACAAATACTTTGAAGTTACTCAGCATCCTGAGCTTAAGAAGCTTCTGGATGATCCTGAACTGACAGAGCACTACTGTGAAACACGTGATGTGCTCGATTTGGTGGAGGATTATCCGGCGGAGATCAGTCCGCAGCAGTTTGTATCTATCCTTCGCAAGCTCAATCCCAGACTTTACTCGGTGGCTTCGAGCGAGGAACAAAATCCCGATAAGGTGGATATTGTGGCCGGATTGATTGAATACACCCGCTCAAACCGAGAGCGCATCGGGGTGACCTCCTCATTGTTTTCCGACAGGGTGGAGGATGGAGAGACCTTGCCTGTTTTTATCGAGGATAATCCGCGTTTTCGATTGCCGGAGGATAACTCAACACCTGTAATACTCATTGGTGCAGGAACAGGAATCGCACCCTACCGTGCTTTCTTGCAGGAGATTGAAAAAACCGAAAGGAAAAATCCGGTGTGGTTGTTCTTTGGTGAAAAGCATCCTGAAGCGGATTTTCTTTTTAAGGAAGAGCTGGAGAAGTACCTTAGCGATGGCGTGCTGACAAAGCTCAATGTTGCTTTTAGTCGCAGAAGTGCAGGTAAAAAATATATTCAGGATGATATCCTGGAAAAGGAAGCGGAAATCATTGACTGGATTGAAAAAAGAAATGCTAACATCTATCTCTGTGGAAATAAACGGACCATGGCGAAGGATGTGCGAAATACCTTGCGACAGGTTTTCATCAACCAAAAGAAAATTAGTCGGGATGATGCGGATGCCATTCTGCAGCAGCTTAAAGCTGATAAGCGTTTCCAGGAAGATGTGTATTAATTTTTTGAACACCAATGTTTTCGGGCGGATATAGAGGTACTGTATCCGCCCGCTGTATTTAGGGATGCCTTGTAAATCTGTATCTTTGCAGCAGCTATGAAAAATTTTCCGGAATACTTTTTTTTATTGATGGGGTCTTTGGTTTTACTCATTAATCCCGTAATAGGTCAGGTAGCCACGATGATTCCCGCTGATGCCACTGTGGATGATGATGTAACGATTTATTTTGATGCCACCGAGGGCGATCAGGGGCTGTTGGATTTTGACGGCGATGTGTATGCGCATACGGGAGTGATAACCACCGAAAGCACAAGTGGTTCCGACTGGAAATATGTGGTGGCCGACTGGGGAACAACCAACGAGGATGTGCTGATGACCCTAGAGGAAGAAAACCTTTACAGCCTTTCTTTCAATATCAGGGATTTTTACGGGATTCCGGAAACGGAAACCGTGCTTCAACTGGCATTTGTTTTTCGTAATGCCGACGGCTCGCAATCCGCACGCAGCGCAGATGGCTCGGATGTGTTCATTCCATTATCAGTGCCGGCCGACGCCTATGTCAGTCATGATTTTAACAATGGAGTGTTGACTGTGCAGGGTACAGAAAATCAGTATGGTCTTCAGGCCTGGAATGAAAAGGTTATCCATTTCAGCGTTTTTGATAATGAACCTGTGAGTGATTCCAGTTATGCGGTGGTTGCTGAACCGCAATCTATCATCACCCATCTGGAGGTTTTTGAGGATCGGCTGACATTTGATGCAGGGAATCTTGAAGTGATAATCCAAAAAGATCCGTTAAACTTTGAATGGCTTAGAGACGATCAGGAGCTGATCCAACAAAACGCTGCCTTGCTGAATGCAGCTTCTAATGGCGGGCTGCTCGATTTTAGTGTTTCTGATTCGGAACATTTTTATGGCACGGGCTTTCGCGCAATCCCGGTCGACCGCCGAGGCTATCAGCTGGAATTCTACAACCAGGCGCATTACGGGTATAGCAACGGAGCCCCCAACCTGAATATCTCCATTCCTTTGCTGATTTCTTCTGAAAATTATGGATTGTTTTTCGACAATCACCGTCCTGCCTCTATGGATATTGCTTCATCGGGCAACCAGCTCAGGTACAGCGCCGAGAGTGGTGTAATGGATTATTTTTTCCTTTCCGGGAATTCGCAAGCGGACATACTGGAAAGCTACACCGGCTTAACCGGACGACAGGGAATGCCTCCTGTCTGGGCCTTGGGTTACATCCAGTCGCGCTATGGCTACGAAAGCCAGGCGCAGGCCGAGGAGGTGGTTGAACAGATGAGAGCCAATGGTTTCCCGATGGATGCCCTGGTGCTTGACCTCTATTGGTTTGGTAACACAAACGATATGGGCGATTTAAACTGGGACTTCACACGCTTTCCGCAGCCGGAGCAGATGATGGAAGATTTTGCTGACCAAGGTATTCAGACCATCCTGATTACCGAACCTTACTTTACACTCGAATCCGATCATTATTCCACACTGGCTGCCAATAACTTTTTAGCAATGAATGCGCAAGGAGATCCTTTTGTGCTTTACGGGTTTTGGGCCGGCGAGGCCGCGTTGCTGGATATGACTAATGAGGAGGCGTTGGACTGGATGTGGCAGCATTACCGCAATCGCATTAAAGAGGGTGTTGGCGGATGGTGGACCGACCTGGCTGAGCCTGAAACACATCCAGATGAGATGATACACCAGGATGGCATGGCACGCGAAATCCACAATATTTTTAACCTGGAGTGGCAACGTATGCTTCATGAAAAACATGCGGAAGAATATCCTGAAAAAAGGTTGTTCAATCTCAGCCGTTCCGGGTGGGCCGGAATGCAGCGCTACAGTACTTTTCCCTGGTCAGGTGATATTCAGCGCTCTTTTGCCGGACTGCAGGCTCAGATTCCGGCCATGCTGGGCATGTCGATGAGTGGGGTTGGCTACATGCACTCCGATATCGGAGGATTTACGGGCGGTGGCCAGGATGCGGAGCTTTACACGCGTTGGATGCAGCTTGGAGCCTTTGCCCCGGTGATGCGTGCCCATGGCGTGGATGTGCCCACTGAACCCATTTACTACGATGAGCAAACTCAGGATCGCATCAGAAAAATGATTGAGTTGCGTTATGAATTTTTGCCCTACAATTACCAACTAGCCTACGAAAACAGCGCTACAGGTGCGCCCTTGGCGCGTCCGCTAAACTTTTATGAGCCTGAAAACGAACTTCTGGCAAACATCAATGATGCATTTCTTTGGGGTAAAGACGTGCTGGTAGCCCCGGTGCTCGAGGATAATCAAACAACCAAAGAAGTGGTTTTCCCTTCCGGGGAATGGTACGATTATCGTGACAACTCCCTTTACCAGGGAAATCAGTCGGCTACCGTTGACGCTCCGCTTGGTGAGCTTCCGCTTTTTGTAAAAGCCGGAAGTCTTATCGCGTTAAGCGCAGAAAAACTGATGACCACGAAAGATTATGAAAGTGATTCCTTGCAGATAAAGTATTACCTGCCCGAGGCCGGAGTTGAAACCACACATTCCTACTATTTTGACGACGGACTGACACGCGGGAATATCGCTGAGAACAATTTTGAGATCATTGAGCTTAAAGGAATCAGTGAAACAGACGATGTGATTCTTGAGCTGGAGAAAAGCTTTGATGGTTTCGGATTGACACAGCGGGCCATAGAGTTTGAAGTGAATGGGTTTAGCGAGAAACCAGGCTCCGTGATGGTCAATGGAACTGCATGGGAAATTGCAGAGAATGAGGCTTTTTATGAGTCTTCCGAAAAACTGGCTTTTTGGTCCGATGATGAAAAGTTCAGGGTGAAATTTCCGTGGTCAGATACTCTGACACGTATTAGTATTACCCGTCCGACTATCGGAATTGAAGAGATGACTAAGGAGAATGCAGGCTTCAACCTTCACAGTCCTTCGCCTAACCCTTTCAGTGAAGAAACCACGCTGAAAATAGATGTGAAAAATCCGGGATTGTATAACTTCACATTGACTGATTTATCTGGAAAAAATATTCATCAATCCAAAAGGCAACTGCAAAAGGGCCGTGCCCGGGTTTTGCTCTCAGAATTTCTCAACCCGAATCAATTAAAACCTGGTGTTTATTTCCTTACGGTTAAAAACAGTAGTGGCAGTCAGACTGTAAAGCTTATAAAAGTGAGGTGATAATATTTAAAAGTCAGTAACTTTATAGAGTCTTGAGCAGATTATTTCTTTGGGAAGAATTTGTAAATATCTTTCCTATGCAAACATCTTACAAATATCACTTGAGTTTCATGCATAATTAATCCGAGTCGGTAATCACCGATTTTTAATCTAAAATGTTCCTTGCTGCCCTTAAGTTTTTTAAGATGTTTTAAGTCTTTATGGTTATTTGCTTTCTGGACAGTTTGAATAGTAACAGCAATCTTTTCAAGCAGTCCTTAAACTTTTATTTTTTGGGCATCTTTACGAAATGATTTGTCAATCTTTACTTCCATCACGCAGTTCTTTCAAGAAGTTGTCAGTATCGACATATTCACCTGTATGCCCTTCAGCTATTGCAACAGAAAGCCCTAAGTCTTCTATTTCTTCGTCAGATAACTTTCGGGCGGAAATCCCAAGTTTTTTAGCTAACTGAAGAATAAGATTTAAATCCTGATTCGAGTCGGTATGTAATATTGCACCTTTCATAATTTGCCTTTCAATAAAATTACAAAAAAGTTGCGTCTTACTTTCGTCTTGAGCATTTACTCCAATTCAAAACCTAAAACCCGTTTAAATCCATCGTCACCGTAGGAATCAGCAGCAGAAATCCTACGATTACAAGGATGGCAATCAATGGCCACACCCAGCGTACCCATTTCTCGTAGGGGATTTTTGCCACACCAATCACTCCGATTAAAACCCCTGAGGTGGGAGTGATCATATTGGTAAATCCATCTCCAAACTGGAAAGCCACTACAGTAGCCTGGCGCGAGATGCCAATCAGGTCGGAGAAGGGTGCCATAATCGGCATGGTCAGGGCTGCCTTAGCTGAGCCCGATGGAATGATAATATTAATGACCGTTTGTATGAAATACATTACGCCAATGGAAGCTACTTTCCCGAAATCCTGCATGCCTTGCGAGAGCTTATGCAGAATGGTGTCAATCACCTGGCCGTCTTCCAGAATGGCAATAATACCACCGGCAAGTCCAACAATCAGGGCTGCACCCATAATGTCTTTAGCGCCATCAAGGAAAAGCTTGGTAATCTGGTCGGCATTGTTTCCCATGGCAATACCCGAAAAAATACCCATCGCAAAAAAGAGACTGGCAATTTTCATGATGTACCACTGGTAGCCCATCACTCCGATAATCAGGAAAAGAATGGTAGTGCCGAGTAAGTGCAAAACAAAAAGATGAACTGTTTTTCTGAGTGCCAGAATTCCGCCCACAGCGTAAATGGCCGTGGCGATAGGCACCGCAGGAAATATTTGCGAGGCGTTACCCATGGTCATTTCTGTGGTAGGATAGATAAAACTGAAGATTCCAAGGATAGCGAGAACCACAAAATATACCATCCAGCTTGTTTTGGAAGTGAAATAATTTATCGATTCCACTGATCCTTGTGCACGCTGGCGCCAGTATTCATCGTCTTCATAAACAATTGATCGTGAAGGGTTTTTATGCACTTTGTGGGCATATATCAGTACGTATGTAATTCCGATGATATTGATAACCAACCACGCCACCAGACGATACTCAAACCCTGAGAAAAGCGGAAGACCGGCAATACCCTGTGCAATTCCGATGGTAAAAGGATTAAGCACTGCTCCGGCAAAACCAAGTCCGGCAGCCACAAAAACCATCGCTACTCCCACCAGCGAATCATATCCCATGGAAATGGCCAAAGGAACGAGAATGATGATAAAGGCAATGGTTTCTTCGCTCATGCCAAAGACCGCTCCGAAAACACTAAATAGCAGCATAATCATGGTGATAATAATGTTGTTGACACCAATGGCTTTAAAAAATTTGTATTTCTCTATTCGTTTGGTAACAGCTAAAAAAGACATGATTCCCACGTCAATGGCTTTACTTTCGTTCATGATCCAGAAAGCACCGCCAATCATCAGGATAAAAACAATGATTCCGGCCTGGCGTTCGAAACCTTTAAACATGGCGGAAAAAATCTCCCAGGTTTGTGGCTGGCTTTCAACAGTCTGGTATTCCATCAGGGTAACCTGCTCTCCATTTTCGATGACCGTTTTTTCAACGTATTCCCCTCCGGGCAAAAACCAGGTTGATACCGCTGCAATAACGATAATAAAAAAGACAATGACGTATGTGTGTGGAACTTTCTTTAACATGTGTTTCAATTTTGAGAAGCCAAATATATAAAAACACTAAAACCGGGCAGAAGGAAAAATATTTTATCAGGAAAAATCACCTTCTTCGATTTTGTTGCTTTATCACATGGCAGATTTACGTATTTTAGTCATTAATATTTTTAATGAAAAAATCAATTAGCAATGAAATATATCACTGAAATTGAAAAGGTTGTGACCAGTTTTTTCAGTAGCAGTACGGTTTTAAAATACATACTGCTGGTAGTCCTGATTTACGGACTTGCCTTCTTACTTACACGTATTTTAAGGTTTTCCCTGAAAAGATACTTTAATCATTCTTCAGAAAAACTGAATGTCGATCCCACAAAGTTTAACTTTCTCAGGAATGCGCTGAGCTTTATCATTTTTTTGACGGCCACCATTTTTGTTTTTGTGTTAATTCCTGAATTAAAGGCGCTGGGCTTGACATTAACAGCTGGCGCAGGAATTGTTACGGCGGTGTTTGCTTTTGCCTCGCAGCAGGCTTTTGCCAATATCATCGGCGGGTTGTTTATCGTTATTTTTAAACCTTTCAGGGTAAACGATATCATCAAAATCGGGGTGGACTACATGGGGATAGTGGAAGATATCACGCTGCGCCATACCGTTATCCGGAATTTTGAAAACCGCCGCGTCATCGTGCCGAATTCGGTGATTAGCAGCGAAACGATTATCAACTCAAACATTGTGGAAGATAAGGTCTGTAATTTTGTGGAAGTGGGCATTAGTTATGATTCGGATGTGGACAAGGCGATGACCATCATGCAGGAGGAAGCGATGAAGCATCCGAACTTTATTGATAACCGCAGCGACCAGGATAAAGAGGATGGCATACCTCCGGTGGTGGTGCGCATTCTGGGCTTCGGCGAATCATCAGTGAACCTGAGAGCATGGGTGTGGGCGCTCGATAGTGGAAAGGGATTTGTGATGCGCACGGATCTTTACAAAGCCATCAAAAAGCGTTTCGATGAGGAAGGTGTGGAAATTCCTTTCCCATACAGAACAGTAGTTTTTAAAAAAGATATGGATAATGGTAAAAATTAAAAACCTGACAAGTGTCAGAAACAGTTTTAAGCGAAAGGCCGGACAGCTGCCCGGCACTTTACTTTTTACGGGTGATTCATCCGACAGGGTACCGAAAGCTTCTCTGATACAATACGATGATAAAGAGCTAAAGCAGACCGGGATTAAAGCTCCCGCAGAATTGGAAGATCCGGGTTTGCTGGATGAGCAAAAGGTGAATTGGTTGCATATCCAAAACCTGAATCACGGAGAGCTGTTATCAAAAATCAGCTCCCGGCTCGACATTCACACCTTGCTGCTTGAAGATGCCCTTAATATAGCCCATCCGCCTAAGATCGAAGAGAATGGTCCAATAACATTTTTTACCATAAAGGATATCCGCTTTGCAGACCATCACCTGAAAAGTGCCCATGTCAGTTTGTTTTTAGGTACGAATTTCGTGTTGAGCATGGAAGAAGGCGAGGGGATGTTTGCGAGGGTGTTGAAAGAGCGTCTTGAAAAACGCCAGGGCCGGCTCAGAATGAAACAAAACGATTACTTGTTTTACTCGATCATCGACTTTATCATCGATCAGTATTTCCTTGTGGTGGATGTTTTCAGGGATTCTGTTGAGGAACTGGAGGAGCAGCTTATAAAAGAACCCGATAAGGATTACATTCAGGATATTCTGGCTTTAAAAAAGCACCTGATGTTTTTCCGCCGTTATCTTTTTGGGCTCAATAAGGAGCTGTCAACCGCCTTTAATGAAGAATACGGATTCCTTACCGAGAAAAATACGATGTATTTTAAGGATGCTTCCGAGCACGTATCGCATGTGCTTGACGCGACAGAGCATCTGCGCGATTTGGTTGTCAACTTGGTAGAGCTGAATAACAACAACCAGAACAACAAGATGAACAACATCATGAAAACACTCACGCTGGTAGCTGCGATTTTTATTCCACTGACTTTCCTTGCCGGGATTTACGGGATGAATTTCGAATACATACCGGAACTATCGTGGAAGTATTCATATTTCGTGCTGCTGGGCCTGATGGCAGTTATTACCGTGGTGCTTTTGTGGCTGATGAAGCGCAAGGGCTGGTTTAAATAAAAACGCCGAAGACTTAATGCCTCCGGCGCTGAGTAAATATCAAAGAAATAATTAACTGTTCGTCGTTTTGTTTACGTAAGCAGAATACATCCATACTGTTTTTTCCTGTTCCGTAATGAAGTCACTCATTAGTGAGTTGGTACCTTCGTCACCTGCTTCATCACTCATATCAAGAATGGTGCGCTCTCTTTCGAGGATTTTTTTGAATGAATCGATGATACCATTCACAGCCTCAAAGCCGTCATAAACAACGCCTGATTCCTGCACTTCGGAGATCTTGAGGTATTCTGAGTAATTATGATCCGGCGTGCCGCCAAGTGTTACAATGCGTTCGGCCACATCATCAATCTTGGTGAAAAGATCGTTGTAGAGCTCCTCGAATTTAATGTGAAGCTCAAAGAACTTGTCCCCTTTAATGTTCCAGTGATAGCCGCGTACATTGGTGTAAAACACCTGGTAGTTAGCTAACAGGTCATTCAATTTGTAAATAAGGTCTTTAGTTTTTTCACTGTCTAAAGCTATTGCGTTTAATTGCTTACTGTTCTTCATAATAAAAATTTTGTTTTTTGTGTTCTTAAATACAAATTCGATAATTAAACTTCGAAGTTGATTTATTTACTTCATTTATTACAAAATGTTTCATTTAAAGAACTCCAACTTTAAACAAATGTTTAATGCCGGTATGTTAAAGAATCTTAATCGCTACTGTCGAAAAGCCGGTCCGGTGAGGGTTTTGGCATTCAGCAGGTTCGTGGGTAGGGGTAAATTGCCACAGTATCGGACCGGGTTGATATCGATGCCGCCGCGTCGAGTGTAATGGCATGTCAAAAGCATGTCGGCGTCTTTTGCAGCCTGATAAATTTTTCTGAAAAGCATTTCGGCTATCTCTTCATGGAAATGGTCTTCGCGCCTCTGACTTACCACCTCCCTTAAAAAGGACAATGGAGTAACAGCCTTCCCATGCATTTGCAAAAAGGCAGAGCCCCAGTCGGGTTGGTGAGTGATTTTACAGTTGCTTTTGAGCAGGTGAGTGCCCACACGCAGATCTGAAACGCCTTCATATATCTCCAAAAGATTTTCGTTGCAATCTGATTCCATAAAGCCTGCTTCGGCAACAGCTTCCATATCTTCAATGATATTGAATTTATCCCATGGCAATGGCTTTATGGTTGCGGCATAAGAATGCAGGCTGACATTTACCTCTCCGCTCAGCAGTTTCTCCAAATCTTTTTTAACCGTATTTTCATACAGATTGATGGCTTCTTGCTTGTCAGCTCCAAGCCTCTCCTCGTTGAAGGAGTTCAAGTAAAGTTTCAAGGACTTGCTCTCGACCAGGAATGGAGTTTCAGAAGAGTAGACGATTTTCAGGATACCGGTTACGGGTAACCCCCTGTCGGTTAAAAAACCCGCCTCATAGGCATGCCACACATCCCAGCCCTTCATCTTGCCTTGCAAAATCCCGATGCCGCTATTATCTCTGTTCAGTGCTCGTGGCACAGCAACCAGTACGGTTGGATCATATCTTTCCGGAACAGCGCTTTTCTTTCCGAGATGCTTACTTTCAGGACTGTTTTCAGGCATGAGCAGGCTTGAGTTTAGGTTTTATCCAGGCCACTAACAAATATACGACAGGCGTGTCGGCAGCTGCGATTATCAGCTTGAGGAGGTACTGGCCTAAAATCATCTGGACAACCGGAGCGCCTGTGCCATAAAATGCGATGGTAATAAAAAGCACCGAATCGATGAGCTGCGATACCATCGATGACAGGTTATTGCGCAGCCACAAGAACCGGCCGTTGGTTTTGTTTTTCCAGAAATGAAACGCCCACACGTCATGGCTCTGGCTGACAAAATAAGCAATGAGGCTGGCGGCGACAATACGCAGGTTGCTTCCAAGAATCGACTCGAATGCTTCCTGATTCTCCCAAAACGGCGAGCCGGGCATCTCGATCGCCAGCTTAATAAAGATGGCCGCCAGAATAGCGGCTCCAAAACCTATATTCACCACAAATTGGGTGGTCTTGCGTCCCCACAGTTCAGAGATGGTATCAGAAACGGCAAAAGTGAGAGAATAGCACAACACGGCCGCCGGGCCAATGAGGCCGCCCACCATAATGGTCTTTACGGCAATAATATTGCTGACAACCAGCATACTGATAAAAGTCATAGCTAAAATCAGCAACAGCTTTTGTTCTTTAGTAAGCATCGTTTTTCGTTTTGCTGAAGCCGCAAAAGAATCTAAAACCGTAAAAGTCTCGTGGAATAACTATCAGAAAATGAGAGGAAAAGTAAAGTGCTCTGTACTCTTTCATTCGTAGTTTTTTTTAGAGACAGGATTTTGCGACTGTCTGTTTTTAAATTCGCTGCGAAAATAGATCATTTTTCTAAACTCATCGATGTGATGAGGGTATTCACAGAAAAATTGTTTTTACAGAAAAAATAGATGTTACATTTGCAAGCCTGAATCGTACATCCAAAACATATTATTTTAATTAGTGTTATTGAAGAGCATTTCGAGATTATCGATCAAATAAAAAACCACATTTATGAATAAGCGACTTCTTATTACGATAGGTCTAATCGTGGCCTTGCTGGCAATTGCCTTTGCTTTAAACAAGTATTTTTCAAGTCAGAAAGAAGCCCCGCCCCAGTCAGAGAAAAAAGCTGAGAAATATTTTGTTAAAGCCACTCCTGTAGAGTATGAACGTAAACAAGTTACGGTCAGAGCCTCCGGCAGAGTAATCTCAAGAAGAGTCGTGGATTTGGTGGCTGAAGTGCAGGGAAAAATAGTTGGAGGTGATGTTTTACTCAAAAAAGGGATCTCTTTCAAAGAAGGAGATATCCTGGTAAAGATTTTTAAGAAAGATATGGAGTACAACCTTCGTTCTATGAAGAGCAACTACCTGAATATTCTTGCCAGCAGTCTGCCGGATATAAAGATTGATTATCCCGATGCTTTCTCGCGATGGCAGCAGTTTTTTAATGATATTGATATTGAAGAACCTTTGCCCGCGCTTCCAAGCATTGATAACAATCAGCTAAAAGTCTTTCTTTCATCCAGAAATTTACTCGGCAATTACTACAACATTTTAAGCCAGGAGGAAGTGCTCAACAGGTATACTATCCGGGCACCCTTCGACGGAACTTTTACGGAGGTCTTGCTTGAAAAAGGCGCTGTGGCCAACCCCGGAGGACGCATTGCACGAATGATCAGAACGGATGTGCTGGAGGTGGAGGTACCTGTTCCGGCATCAGATGCGCGTTTTGTTGATGTGGGCGACAGTGTGAGGCTCATGACTGAAGATGAAGATTTCAGCTTTAACGGAACGATATCGCGCAAAGCGGCATTTGTAGATCAAAACACCCAATCGCAGAGCGTTTTTGTAGACTTGCACCACAACAACTCCACCACTCTTTTCCAGGGGCAGTATCTTATTGCCATGATGAAAGGACGCACTTTAGAGCGTGCCATGGAGCTGCCACGCAATGCTGTTTTCGATGGTCGCAATGCCTATGTGGTTGAAAATGGAAAGCTGCACGAAACTTCGCTGAAAATCCACAAGCTCAATGATAAGACACTGCTCTTTTCAGGGTTAGAAGAAGGAACCATGATTGTAACCGAGCCACTCATCAATGCTAAAGAGGGTACTCCTGTAGAAATATTGTAATCAGAAAAGTTATGAGGAAATTAGTTTCTGTTTTTGTAAAGTATCCGTTTTACGCAAACCTGATCATTTTTGTCTTTTTCCTTGCCGGGATTTTTGGCATTCTTCAGATGAAAAAGTCCTTCTTCCCCGAAAGCACTCCAAAGATGATTACCGTACAGGTGGCTTATCCGGGCGCTTCCCCGAAAGAGATGGAAGAAGGCATCACCATGCGTATTGAGGAATCTATTCGGGGTATCGTAGGGATTAAGGAAGTGACATCCACATCCTCAGAAAATTTCGCGGTGGTCAATATCGAAACTACCGGACAATACGATCTGGATGAAACGCTCATGGATGTAAAAAACGCTGTGGATGGCATCAGCTCTATGCCCGTCGATGCTGAGCCTCCGGTAGTGTTTAAGCAGCGAAGTAAAACGCAGGCCATGTTTATGGGGCTGGTGGCTACCGGTGATGCCGACCTTCAGGAGCTGAAGAAATTGGCCGATGAGGTGGAGTTTGATCTCCTCACTTCCGGACCTGTATCGCAGCTTACGGTTAGTGGCTATCCACCACTCGAAATTTCCGTTGAGATATCGGAGGAAGACCTCTTGCGCTATAACCTCACCTTCGACGAGTTATCGCGCGTTATTGCTATCAATAACCAGGATATTTCCGGGGGACAAATCAAATCGGATGAAGAGGAGATTCTTATTCGCACCCGAAACAGAAGTGTCAACCCACAGGAAATCGGTGATATCATCCTCAGGGCCAATGCCGACGGGAGTTATCTTCGCCTGCGCGATGTGGCAACGGTGGAGCTGCAGTTTAACGACAACTCGCAGAGCTCGTTTATGGATGGAAACCGTTCCATCTCATTCAACGTGCAGAAGTTGCCGGAGGAAGATCTGGATGAAATTTCTGAATACATTCACAACTACGTGAAAGATTTTAACGAGCGCCATACCAATGCCCGCCTTGAGGTTACCTTTGATTTTCTCGATGTCTTGAAGCAGCGCCTCAATCTGCTTTATGAAAACGGCGCTATCGGACTGGGCCTGGTATTACTCTCACTTGGGTTATTCCTTAATTTCAGGCTCTCTTTCTGGGTGGCTTTTGGTATCCCGGCTTCCTTCCTCGGAATGTTTATGATAGCCCACCTTTACGATATCACCATCAATATGATTTCCCTTTTCGGGATGTTGCTGGTCATTGGTATTTTGGTGGATGATGGAATTGTGATTGCAGAAAATATTTACTCTCACTTCGATAAGGGTAAGCCCCCACGTTTGGCTGCCGTCGATGGCACCATGGAGGTGCTTCCTGCGGTAGTCACCTCCGTAACCACTACCATTGTAGCTTTTTTTGCCCTCCTTCTTTGTTACCGGGCAGCTGGAGTTTACTTACGAAATGGCTTTTGTGGTGGTTTTTGCGCTGTTCTTCTCGCTCTTCGAAGCCTTCTTCGTTTTACCGGGGCACGTGGGCAATGGACGGGTGCTCAGCCGGCCAAAGAAAAATGGATTCGGAAGAAAAATCAGGGGAGGGCTGGATAGGTTCCTGAGGCTAATGCGCGACAAGATTTATGCGGTCATCCTGAAAAAGATAATCCGCTGGAGATGGTTCGTGGTGACCATGCCCATTGCTCTGATTCTTATCACCGCCGGACTCATCCAGGGCGGGTTTATCAAGCTCACCTTCTTCCCCAGCATTCCTTTCGACCAGTTTAATGTGGACCTGGCCTATAAACCAGGAACCGGAGAGCAGATTACGCTGAACAAACTGAAAGAGATG
>JASMTJ010000625.1:0-1132 GCA_041694335.1 Bacteroidales bacterium | reverse complement strand
CCGGACGCCAAAAGCGTGGCGCTTTTGGTTCCCTACGCTATCGCTCCGGCGCCGGTTACCTCAGCGTTAGAGCAGAAGGGCTGCAAATCTGTGGAATCTACTGGAGGTAAAATGCAGAAAAAGAATGGTGGGTTGGTCGCTTTCATTTTGATCGTCGGCTTTGTGATGTGGCCAACAGACTCCGAGTGGGTAGAAACGAAAGTCAGAACCGCTGCTGAAGAGAAGGTCGATGAGTTACTGCAGAACCGGGTCGACTATGATATCGAAAAATCAACGATTGCGTCTGGCAGAGTAACGGTAGAAGGGGGCCGATATTTGGTAGGCATTTCCGAAGTTATCGTAAGCTTTTCAGATTCCAAATCTTGCAAATATTATTATGGTGTTGAGTTTGAAGATGGTATTCAGTTGGGTAGCTTTGACTGTGATAAAAAAATACTAGAGAACTGGAAGCGAGTAAACGAATTTTCGGAAGAAACGTCCTGGAAATATAACCTCCATAGGTTTATTCAGAAAATTGACCCATTCAACTAATTTTATAGGCTTGGATCCAAGGGTTATGGCGGATATAGAAGACCTCAAGTCTGTTCTCCAAGAATTTAACAAAAAGTACCCAAGGCCTAATCTTCCGCCTTTGACTATCAGTAGTGTTTACAATATCGAGAAAATGTATCATGAGCCCTACCCTAACTCAGACAGCCCAGGGGTATATATTATTTGTCACCGCAATGGAACGATATTGAGGATAGGCAAGGCCTCATGCAGGAGTACACTCACAACAAGATTGAATGCCTATTTCAAATGGAATGAAACTGGCGAGTATGGGATTCATAAACACGTTGGATATGACCACGCAAAACTTATTTATACCATAGGTTTACCAAGAGAGCGCGCTTTTGAAGTTCCCTCTGTTGAAGAGTACCTAATACGAGAACTAGAAATACCCTACAATCGAGTAGGTCGCAAAAAGCTCTAACAATTACAGGCAAGGGACGCTCCTTTCGTCGCGCCCCTGCTGTTCGCGTTAATGGCCAGGCACTTGTAAGTTTTTGGCTGGTACTGTGCAAAGGCCTTGGCATCAGGGTTGGCTGCAAAGCCCGCTCACTCTGGTGATCGCCAAGGCCGGAAACTTCGC
>JASMTJ010000624.1:0-5760 GCA_041694335.1 Bacteroidales bacterium | reverse complement strand
AGCTTTCACCATCTCATCCGTTTCATTTACTTTATCAGGATGGCGGCTTACCAGTCTGATTTTATCGGTATACTGCGGCAAGGCCTTTGCCACCTCTACTCCAGCTATGCCTCCGGCGCCAATAATTGTCTGCATCGTTCTACATTTTGATATAAATCAAAAATACAAAAACGCTGCGGACACACCGGTTCCCAATGGTTAAGGCTATGTTATTTTTTGCAAACAAAAAAGGAGCAGAGCCTGCGCCCCACTCCCCCAAAAGCAAATTTTGACGATATTATAATCTTACAAACTGCCACTTGGCATTGCCTGATTTATCCCACAGGATTACATTCGTCCCTTTAGACGGGTTGCTGTATTGCGGCGATACATAGTAATCGCAATCAAAGGCTTTGATGTAATAATAGCCTGATCCGGCATAAATCAACTCAAATTTTTGTGCGCGTCCACTGTTAGCGTACCAGATTTGCATGTTATCTCCCCGGTTGTTTTTCCCGCCCGAAACATCGAGCATTTTACCGCTTCGCTCATTCAACAGGTAATAATATCCATCCGGTGCCTCTACCAGTCTGAACTGCTGTGCCTCCGAATCATTGCGTTCCCACAACCGGACATTAGTCCCTGCATTTTTTTGTCCATTATCAATATCCAGAACATAGCCGGAACGATTGACCAGCACGTAGGCATGGTTAATGTCTGGTGTTTTCTTTATGGCACTGCGTGAGGTTTGTGCTTCAGCGTACAAAACACTGACTATAAAAATGATAAGAAATGCTGAACGTTTCATATATTCTAAATTGTTTTTAGTTTTAAGTAATAGTTGCCCTAATCCATGAATTATGAAAAGAAATCAAAAGTTAAACATTAAAATGTTATAATAAACTGTTTGTCACCTTTACAGGTTATAATAGCAAGACGCATCATAACCAATTAAAATAAAACATTTTACGTATCGTTCTGTTAAGGTAATACTATAAAAGGGAGGAGATATTATGAAAAAATTAGTTTTTGTAATTGCAACATTATTTGTAATTAGTGCATGTGAAGAAGAGAATACAACCAATGAGATGGCCTCACTTAAGGTGCATTTAACCGATGCTCCTGCAGCATACCAGGAAGTGCTCATAGATATTGAGGAAGTACGTTATAACATGTCGGAAGAAGAGGGCGAAGAAAACTGGCACACCCTCGAAAATATGAATGCCGGTGTGTATAACCTGTTAGACTTCACCAATGGCATCGATACTTTACTTGTTGAAGATGAAATCCCGGCCGGAACATTGCACCAGGTAAGATTGATTCTTGGGGATGATAACCAGATTAAAGTCGATGGTGAGTACCATGACATTCAAACACCATCCGCACAGCAGTCAGGACTCAAACTCAATGTGCAGGCACCTATTGTTGCAGGCATCACCTACGAAATATGGCTGGACTTTGACGCCGGACGTTCAATAGTTGAAAAAGGCAATGGCGGATATCTTTTAAAACCAGTCATTCGCGCGTATACTGAAGAGTTGAGTGGTGCTATCAGTGGTGTTATAGAACCGGTTGAGGCGAAGCCTTACATCATGGCAATCATGAATGACGATACGATTGCCACTTACGCGGATACGATAAGTGGAGAATATCTGTTAAGCGGACTTGAGGGCGGAAGCTATGACATGGAATTCGAACCTGTTGATGGCTACAATCCACAAATTGTCAACGATGTTGATGTAGTTAATGGTGAAGTAACAACTATGGACACCATCACATTTCAAATGAACTAAAAAAACAGTAAAATTATTTTCTGACACTCTTCACTTAGTACATGCTGATAATGCAGCAGGTTTTGGGGAGAGTGTTTTTTTGTTTTCTCATACTCCAATCTTCAACAAAAACCATTTCCATGAGTTAGTATTTATGATAACAAACCAAAGACACCAATGAATAAAACCAAGCAGATCACAACCCAAAAACTAAAATCCCTTTTAAAAGAACCTGAAAATACGATTATTGATGTACGAAGCCCAGAAGCATACAATGGTTGGACGCTTGAAAATGAGCCCCGGGGAGGCCATATCCAAGGCGCTAAAAATTTCCCTTTTCACTGGACCAACTACCACTTTGAGCTAAAAGATATCCTTTCGGAAAAAGGAATTACTCCCGACAAAAAGATTATTCTTTACGGATATGACACTGCAACGACGGAAGCCTTTGCCCATTTGCTATCCGAGGCAGGTTTCGAAGATCTCTCTGTGTATCATCAGTTTTTAAAAGAATGGACTTCAGATCCAACCTTGCCCATGGAACATCTTCCACGTTATGACCATCTGGTTTCTCCGCAGTGGGTCGATGAACTCCTTGAAGGAAACCGGCCACATCATTTTCGCGGGAAGGACTTTGTGATTGCCCATGCCCATTATGATTACCCTGAGGCATATCATAGCGGCCATATTCCAGGTGCCATTGCACTAAACACCTCTGACCTCGAAGATCCGGTCACCTGGAATCGCCGCACACCGGAAGAGCTTCGCCGGGTACTCACTAACCACGGAATAAGCTCTGACACGACCGTGGTGCTTTATGGCAAGTTTGCTTTTCCGGATAATCGCGATCCCTACCCCGGACAAGCCGCCGGGCACCTGGGAGCCATGCGATGCGCTGCCATCCTGCTTTACGCCGGGGTAAAAGACGTTAAAATCCTCAACGGTGGCTTTTCAAGGTGGGAATCGGCCGGACTTGAGGCTTCTACGGATGAGGTAAAGCCTGAACCGATAGAAAACTTTGGTGCAAACATCCCCGCACATCCGGAGTACTTTGTGGATATGGCCGAAGCGAAAGCCATGATAAAAGCGAAAGACGCCGACCTGGTTAGTATACGCAGCTGGAACGAGATTATTGGTGAGGTAAGTGGCTACAACTATATTGAGCAAAAAGGACGTATTCCGGGAGCTGTTTTCGGGAACTGCGGAACCGATGCTTACCACATGGAGAACTATCGCAATGTGGATCACACTACACGAGAATTCCATGAAATTGAAGCTCACTGGGAAAAATACGGGATTTCGCGCGACAAGCACCTGGCTTTTTATTGCGGCACCGGCTGGCGGGGTAGCGAAGCTTTCATCAATGCCTACCTGATGGGTTATCCTAAAATATCGGTGTACGACGGTGGATGGATGGAGTGGAGCAGCCACCCTGAAAATCCTGTTGCCGGCGGAATACCCGAGCAGTTTAGATAGAAATGAATTCCTCTTAAATATTATCGTATATTTATATCCAGTCTATGCGAAGAGCGATGAGGAGCTACGTTGTATGTTTATTTGCTATTATCTTTTCAATAGTCTTTAATGAAAAGACTGTTGGTCAAATATTTCCAGACAGTATTTCGGAAAGAATAGATGGCCTGGAACCTTCAGAAAAAATTGATACACTTCTGGCGCTTACGTGGTCTAACCGGGAAAAAAATCCTGATCTGGCCCTGGCCTTTGCTAAAAAAGGAATCGCAATTGCCCGCGAGCATAAAATCAACAAACCACTTACACAGCTTTATGGATTCACAGGGGTAATATATCAACATTACAAAGATCAAACAGAAAAAGCCATTCCTTTTTATCATGAATCCTTGAAAGTAAGTATTCAGGAAAATGACTCTAGTCAGCTAGGATACGTCTACAACAACCTGGGAGATGCCTTTTATAAAATAGGAAATGTTCCTTTGGCAGAAGAATATGCCAATAAATCGATGGAAGTATTTCAGTCATTAAACCATACGAAAGGCATTGCCTACAGTTATATTAACATCGGTTTTGTAAACCGGATTCAGGAAAACTATGAAAAAGCCCTTTCGTCTTTCAGAAAAGCCATTGAAATAAGGGAAACCATAAACGATTCGGTGGGTATTGCCTCTGCCACCTTAGAATTGGGTAGGACTTATAAAGCCAAGGGTGAATACGATGAAGCCATGAAATATTTCAGGAAATCGCTGGAGCTTCATCGCGAGATCAATAACAAGCAATATATGGCTTATTCGCTGAATGGGATGGGAGATATCTTCCTCATAAAAAAGAATTATGACGCAGCTCTCGAAAGATACAAAAAAGCAATAAAACTAAATGAAGAAAGAGGAAATGCTACAGGAATTATCAACGATTATTTGGGTGTTGCCCTGGTATATTCAGAAATCAATGAAAAACACTTAGGTGAAAAATATATCACAATGGCTTTTGACAAGGCTAAAGCTTCATCCAACTCCCGAAGTCTTTTGAAAGCATTTGAAACGAAGGCCCGATTTTACGAAAATATTGGTGAGTACCGCACCGCAAATAAAAGCTACCGAAAATATCTTGAAATTTATGACTCGCTCTATTCTCAGCAACAGTTTCAAACTCTTTCCGAGATAAAAGACCGATTTGCGATTACTGAAAAACTCTCAGAAACAAGCAAGTCGCTTGAAGCGAAAAGAAAGGAGCAAATCTATTTTTACAGCCTCATTTTACTTCTTCTGATCATTGCTATTGGTCTTATAACCAGGTACCGGGCCAAAGTAAAAATGAATAATAAACTACAGAAAATCAATCACACTAAAGACAAAGTTTTTTCAGTGATTTCGCATGACTTGAAAAGTCCTTTTAATTCATTGATAGGCTTCAGCGAGGTGCTGATGGAAGAGTTAGAGGAGAGAAATTATGAAGACGCTAAGCATCAGGCTTATTTGTTAAATAAAACAGCTAACGACTCTTTTATGCTGATTAACAATCTTTTAAACTGGTCGCGCTCTCAAAGAGAATCCATCTCGTTTGAACCGGAAGAGCTTTTACTTGATGAGGTTGTGAATAGTGTGCTCTCCATTGCAGAATCCGCAGCAGAAGAAAAGAATATTTCCATACATAAGCAATATGATGAAAATCTCACGCTCATGGCAGATCAAGATCTTCTGAATACTATACTAACAAATCTTATTACGAATGCCATTAAGTTTACTCATGTTGAAGGTAAGGTGTCTATTGAAGCTAAAAAGGATGGTCAAAACATTCGAATTTCGATAATCGACAACGGCGTTGGTATTTCGGACGAAAATCTTAAGAAACTATTCGACCTTGGGGAATCCTTTTCCACAAGAGGAACCGGTAATGAAAAAGGAACAGGTCTTGGATTGATGGTTTGTAAGGATTTTGTCGAATTACATGGTGGAACTATCAACATAGAGAGTACTCAAGGCAAAGGAAGTCGCTTCACATTTTCCATTCCGCAGGAATAAACCCGGAAACCAAATTCGCTTTCAACAAAATAGTTTAGAACCTTCTCCTTTTAAACAAGTAATTCACGATAACGTTATGCGTTAAAATATTAATCATGAAGAAGTTAAATATTTTCTTGATCCTTTCGCTCTTTTTGGCATCTGCGTGTTCTGATGAGGATCAAAACAACGACAACAGCAATGGCAATCCTGATAATCAATATTATCACCAACAATCTGTAGGAGCCTCAGCCGAAGACATGGTAAGTGATGAATCATTTAATTCAATAATTGTTGACCTTGTCCATGTGGAAGGACATGCCCCAAGCCAGGAAGCCCTCAGCACTACCGAGCAATTCTTAAATGAAACCCTGGAAAAACCTGGTGGCATTAGTTTTTCAATATCGACCATCCCTTCACCCGGGAATGAATCCTATACTGTATCAGATATCGCTGATATAGAAAAGGATTACAGGACCATCACCAACGATGGTGACCAACTGGCTGTTTTTGCATTCTATGCTGACAAGCATTAT
>JASMTJ010000623.1:0-33722 GCA_041694335.1 Bacteroidales bacterium | reverse complement strand
CAACCCTGAGAAGGGTTGAACATGTTATAATTGTCTTTTGCACAATTACTTTTTGTTTATCGCAATTATCTTTGCTATGGACTATAAAGTCTGAAAAGAATTGTGATTGACTTAAAAAAACATCTGAGTTTGACAAATGGCTTAGAAAGCCAAAGCAAAAATCTTGTTTAGGCTTCAGAAACTGGCGAATGATGAGCATTTTGGCGATTATAAATCAGTAGGTGAAGGTATTAAAGAAATGCGAGTGAATTTTGCTAAAGGCTATCGCATTTATTTTAAAGAAAAAGAAAGAAAAGTGATTATTCTCTTAATTGGCGGGGATAAATCAACGCAACAAAAGGATATTTTAAAAGCCAAAGAAATCTGGAAAAAATTAAATCGGGAATGATGGAAACTTCAAAGTTTGATATAGCAGAATATTTGGATAGTGAAGAAATGATAGCAGAATATCTCAATGCTGTTTTAGCAGAAGGAAACAACGCTGATGTCATTAATGCAATTGGTTACGTAGCAAAAGCCAAGGGAATGAAAAAAATAGCCGAAGAAGCAGGTCTGAGCAGGCCGAGTTTATACAAAGCATTGTCAGAAGGCTCGAAACCTCAATTTGAAACCATAGTAAAAGTTTTGAGAGCTATAGGAGGAGAAATACAAGTTCGCCCATCCACAAAGCGACAAAAGAATGACATTATTACCTCATCAACATCTGATGCAGGTTAAGTACTCTGTCAATTCTTGATTACAATTTCAAAACCTATAAGAAACACCCAAACCAGAATACTGCAAGCCGATGTTTAAAGGACTTTCCTGATTAGTAAAATTTTGATGGTAGATGGCTTTGGCAGTAAAGTAACCAATGGCCGATCCGAAAAACACATCCGAAAACCAGTGTTTATTGTCATACATCCTTGATGCTGCGGCGAGGGTGGCCATCGTGTAGGCGGCTACCGGAATCCAATTTTTATCGGAATAAGCTTCAGCGAAAAAGGTGGCTGCCGCAAAGGCCATTGTCGAATGCCCTGAAGGAAAGGAGCGGAAGCGGATAGGCGCGATTGGTCCTTCCCATTTTCCGGGGTTGGGGTGTTCGGGCCTGTGACGGTGAAAGAGTTGCTTGGCCGTCTGTGTAAACAAGCCGCTAATCACCATCGCTTTTACGGCATGTAGTGCTACTTTTCGGTCGTAGGCATTTTGCTTTACAGTCGCATGCAAATACAACCCTCCCGAGAGCAGTACCGGATAAATACCCCGGCCGATAGGTTCAAAACCAAAGCGCGACAAATCATCCATAAAGGGTTTGGTGCGGTCCTGGAAAAAGCGGTTCACAGGCTTGTCTTGCGTCAGAGTCAGAATGCCTGCAGCAGTCACTGCACCGGCCTTCAGCCAGTCTTTGCCATCGAAGCGGGATGGTGAGGTGATCAGTGCTTTGGTATCGGTAAGGTAGCTTTTAAAATAAGCTTTTGATGGCCAGATCGAAAACGAGCTGCTGTCGGTTTGACCAAAGAGCAGGGTGGGGAGCAGCAGCAGTATCGCAATACGGGCCTTCATCGGGCAGAAGGTTTTTCTCCCGACTTCGCCTCGTTCCAGAGTGCGTCCATCTCTTCGAGCGTCATCTCGCGGAGGTTTTTTCCTTGTTTGTGAGCTTGCTCTTCAATATACTTAAAACGCCGGGTAAATTTTTTGTTGGTGCGCTCCAGGGCATCTTCGGGGTTCACCCCGATATATCTTGAGTAGTTGATCAGGGCAAACAGCAGGTCGCCCATCTCGTCCTCCATCTTTTCGTGGTCGGCACCATTGTGCACCTCATGGCGCAGCTCCTTTTGTTCTTCCACCACCTTGTCCCACACCTGGCTTTTCTCTTCCCACTCAAAGCCCACACCTTTTACTTTTTCCTGGATGCGGTGCGCCTTCACCATCGCGGGAAGCGATTTCGGCACACCCGACAGTGCCGACTTGCGTCCTTTCTCCTTCATTTTGATGGCCTCCCAGTTGTCGGCCACCTCATCGGCGTTCTGCACTTCCACATCGCCATAAATATGCGGATGGCGGTGAACCAGCTTTTCAGAAATCCCGTTAAGGACATCTGAAATATCAAAGGCATTCTGCTCTGAACCGATCTTAGCATAAAAAACCATGTGCAGCATAATATCGCCCAGCTCTTTTTTTATCTCGTCCATATCCTTTTCCAGGATAGCATCCGAAAGCTCGTACGTTTCTTCGATGGTGAGGTAGCGCAGGCTGTCGAGCGTTTGCTTGCGGTCCCACGGGCACTGGCTGCGCAGGTCGTCCATTATATCCAGCAGGCGTTTGAAAGCAATGAGACGTTTATCGTTTTCCATATTTTTTCTGAATTGTTCTATATCGAATTGGCAACAAAGGTAAAAATGCTTATGTTTATCACGACGTTATTGTCAAACGAAATGGAATAAAGATTGTTGAGGTGTTGAATATGTTAGCAAAGAATATCATAGATGAAATTATTCAGCCATTAAAACCAGCAGATAACTGTTTACAGGTTTTGGCGTGGATGGAGGAGTATAAGGTGATGCACCTTCCGGTGGTCGAAAACGGGGTGTATAAAGGGCTGGTGGCTGAAGCAGATATTTATGCCTTGCCCGAGCCTGATATTTCTGTGAGTGGTCTTTTTGAACAGCTGACCAAAGATGCCGTGAAAGCAGAGGATCATTTTTTTAATGTTTTACCTCACTTTTCTGAACATCAGCAAACGGTGGTGCCGGTGGTGACCGGAAATGATGAATATGTGGGTAGCATCACACAATATTCTTTGCTGAAGGCTTACGGGCGACTTGAAGGAGTGGGAGAGCCCGGCGCGGTGGTGGTGGTTGAGATGAACCAGGCCGATTATGTGCTTTCGCAGATCGCGCAGATCGCTGAAAATAATGATATCCGGTTGGTTTCTGTTCATACGATGCAACATACCAACTCAGTGGTGATGGATCTTATCCTCAAAACCAACTCTGAGGAGGTGGACTCTTTCCTGAAAACCCTTGAGCGCTATGACTATCACGTCAAAATGGCCATGACCAGGAAAGATCCGGAAATGGAAAAGCTCGACGAGCACTATCAATACATTATGACTTATCTTGGGATTTAAAATGCGGAATTTTCTTTTGTTTATTCTTCTGCTGGCTGCCTGCGCAAAGGGTTCAGCCCAAAAACCATCAGCTCAGTTTCTTGAGGTCGATACCATATTGGTTGAAGGGAACAAAAAGACCCGCCGCCCCATTATTCTTCGCGAGCTGGAATTTGCGCAAGGCGATATAATAGCTCCCGGAAAGCTTAAAAAATCATTGAAGCGAAGCGAAAACAACCTTTTAAATACTGAGCTCTTTAATTTTGTGGAGATCACTGCCGACACCGCCGGAACATTGTTAAGCATAAACATCGAGCTAACAGAACAATGGTACTCCTGGGTTTTCCCATATTTCGAGATAGTGGATCGTAATTTCAATACCTGGTGGGAAACCAAAGACTTTAGCCGTGCTGACTATGGTCTTCTTTTTATCCAGGAAAACTTCCGTGGCCGGAACGAGGAGCTAAACCTGAAAATGATTGGAGGACATAACGAGTACCTGAACTTCAGATACCTGATACCCTATTTCGATTCGAAAAAGCAGTGGGGCGCCATTATCGAGGGCGAATTTCTGCGGAGTCACGAAACGGCTGTGCTTACGCGCGATGATAAACTGGTGTTTTTTAATGATGAAGAGAGTTATCCGATAAAGAAAAACATAGGAAAAGTGACCCTTTCCTATCGCAAAAAGTTATATCGCCGTCACTTTTTCAGCCTGGCCTACAAAGATTATGCGTTTATGGATACTTTGGCTATGATTAATCCTGATTTCTTGATGGGAAGCAAATCAAGAGCCCGGTATCTCGGACTCAGCTACGAGTATGAGCGCGATTTTCGCGATTATATCAGCTATCCGCTCAAAGGCTACTACGTTGATATTATCCTTGAAAAAGAGGGCCTTGGTATGCTGGATAATGTAGTGGACTTTTGGAGGTTTAAAGGCTTCTTCCAGAAATACTGGAAGTTTAGCAGCCGCTGGTATGCCGCTTCCGGGCTATCGCTTTCTTTATCCGATGAATCGAAGCAACCTTATTTTTTGAACAGTGGGCTGGGATATAACAAGAGTTTTGTCAGGTCGTATGAATATAATGTGATCAATGGCAACAACTATGGCCTGCTTCGCTCGAACATCAAGTTTGCCCTGATCCCCACCAAAACGGTAAACCTCGATTTTATACCACTTGAGCAGTTCAGCAAGCTTTTTTATGCACTTTACGTGAATGCTTTTGTTGATTTCGGCTACGTTGACTCTTTCGACAGCTGGCAATCGAACGGGAACCACCTTCCCGGTGAATTGCTCATGGGCAAAGGCATCGGCCTTGATTTGGTAACCTATTATGAAAAAGTCTTTCGCTTTGAATATTCCTGGGACAAGAACAACAACGGGGGCTTTTTCCTCCACTTTGTGGCTCCGATATAAGAGCAGAAATCCCAAAATTCAAACACCAAATCTCAAATCGGAGCGAAGCGGAGATCCCGTGGTCGGGGATTGGGTTCAAGCCATGATTCGGACTTGCTGCCACTTGTGTTCAGCCCCAATACTTTGCGCATAGCGGGATTCCATAAACGAGGGTTACGCAGATTTTATGCTGATTACGCGGAACGCGAAATCCGGAATTCCTTCCTTGCCAATCCTGCAAAAAAGTAAACTTTTTTTCGAGGATGCCACGCCCGTACCGAATGACGGTACGTTCGGGCTGGCTCGAAAAACTAAGCAATCGCAGATTGCAGGTTTTTCGGCACTGCATTCTGCCCTTTGCCAACTTTCACCTTAATAATCACCACACCGAAAAGGCTCCAAGCGCTGCGCTCTCAGCTCTGAGCAATTACCTAAACACCTGCGCACTCAAACACTTCCCAAACTAAAAAACCGAGGAACTTACTAAACTTGGAAACGCATTAATCGATCAAACAAAGAAACTCATTTATAGGGGTTTTCAGCTTATTAAAATTTGTTAAGAGGATTACCGAGTCGCCATATTTTCGTAACATTGCAAAATAAGTCAAAGCAGGCCACCATATGAGAATAGCGCTCTACGGAAAAGCGATTACCGCAGAAAAAGCGGCTTTTTTGCAAAAGCTTATCGAGAAGCTTGAGCAGGAAGGTGTCACACTCTGCATTTACGCTAAATTTTGGGAAAGCATAAAGAGCATGATAAGTCTTGAGAAAGAGGTTTCGGTTTTTTCTGAACACCATGACCTGGTGGAGCGGGAAGCCGATTTTTTATTTTCCATTGGTGGCGACGGAACTTTGCTTGACACCATTTCACTGATACGTGATTCAGGTATCCCGGTGCTGGGCATTAACCTGGGGCGCCTGGGCTTTTTATCCAGCGTGCCTAAAGACAAGGTTCAGTATGCCATTGATGCCGTGCTGGCCGGAGAATACAGCTATGACCAGCGGGCACTGATAAAGGTGGAAGGAGAAAAGCCACTGTTTGGTGAAGTTAACTATGCGCTTAATGAGCTGACCATCCACAAAAGTGAAGCACATTCGATGCTCACCGTGAAGGTAAGCGTGGATGGTGAGGTGCTCAACACCTATTGGGCCGATGGGCTGTTACTGGCCACACCCACAGGCTCTACAGCTTACTCGATGAGCTGCGGAGGGCCCATCGTTACACCCAATGCCAATAACTTTATTATCACACCTATCGCCTCGCACAATTTGACCGTGAGGCCTGTCGTTATTCCTGACGAAAGTGTGATTACTGTGGAAGTGTTGGGCAGGAGCCATATCTATAACCTTGGATTGGACTCAAGGTATATTGAAATGGAAGAGCCTGTAAAACTGAGAATAACAAAGGAGCAGTTCAAAATAAACCTGTTGAAGCTACGCAATGAAGCCTTTTTCGATACCATCCGAAAAAAGCTTAACTGGGGCCTTGATAACAGGAACTAATACTATAAATGGTTGCGCACTTTCAGAAATGAAAAAATTAATAATTTTACGCGCTGAAAAATGAAGAGAAAAGTATTGATAGTAACATCTTTACTGATGTCGGTAATGTTTACTTACGCACAAAGGCCTGAGCTGGGACTTTTTGCAGGTGGCAGCTATTATAATGGCGACATCAACCCAGGGCAACCATTTTCGAACACCAATGCCGGTTACGGATTGGTATTCAGGTATAACCTCGATACACGACTGGCCTTAAACCTGAGTGCCTTTCGCGGAAATATCGGGGCCGAGGAGTCGGTTCACGCTATCAGACCACTGAGAAATGCGGTCTTTTCAGGTACAGTGAACGATGTGTCCCTTACCGGGGAATTTAACTTTCTGAAGTTTTTTATTGGCAGCTCTAAGCACAAAGCTTCCCCCTACCTTTTCGGAGGACTGGGATATTATTTTTATAGCGGTGATTATACGGCTCTTGAAACCGGAGGGTCGTATAGCGGAAATGGTTTTTCGGTGCCTTTCGGTTTGGGGGCTAAATTCAGCGTCACAAAAACGCTGGGGCTGGCCCTGGAATGGGGCTACAGAAAAACATTCAACGATGGGTTGGATGGATTGCAGGAGTATTATCCGGTGGATGAACGGAGCGACCTTTACGGTGTGCAGATGAGCAATGCCGCCACCAACGACTGGTATTCATTTGCCGGTGTATCTGTTACGCTTGATTTAAGCGTATTTCAGGATGAGGAGTGCAGGGATATGCAAAGGAATTATTAACGAAATTTGATTTTTTACTGATGAGTCTGAAAGAACAGGTGGACATAACGAAATTGCCAAAACATATTGGAATTATTATGGATGGTAATGGGCGATGGGCGAAAAGAAGGGGAAAGATTCGGATTTTTGGCCATGAAAACGGGGTCCGCGCTGTTCGCGAAGCCGCTGAAGGTTCCGCTGAGCTGGGGGTAGATTACCTCACGCTCTATGCTTTTTCTTCAGAAAACTGGCGCCGCCCGCAAAAGGAAATTCAGGCGCTGATGAGTCTTTTGGTCAGAACCGTCAAGCGGGAAATGAAAACCCTTCACGATAATGATATCCGGTTAAATACCATTGGTGATATCGGTAAATTGGGCAAAGATGCAAGCAACAGCTTGAAAAGAGCCATGGAAGAAACGCGCGACCACAAGAGGATGGTACTCACATTGGCACTGAACTACAGCGGCCGCTGGGATATGGCCATGGCGGCAAGGCAAATTGCCGCTAAAGCCCGCAACGGCGAAATTAGCCCGGAGGATGTCAATGCCGATACCATTGAGCATTTCATCTCTACCAGTGGCATGCCCGATCCTGAACTGCTCATACGTACCAGCGGAGAGCACAGACTCAGCAATTTTTTGCTGTGGCAGCTGGCATACAGTGAGCTTTATTTTTGCAATACACTGTGGCCCGACTTTAACAGGGAAAACCTTTACCAGGCACTGATAGATTATCAGTCGAGAGAAAGACGTTTCGGACAAATTAGCGAACAACTCAACAATAAATAGCACATTAGGAATGAGATTTAGGAAAGAAGAAGTGAAGGTATTACGCAAATGGATATTAACTGTTGCCATTTTAATAGGAGCAATGGCCCAGGTTTCAATGGCGCAGGTGTCTATCGGCAGCGACCTCGAGGAAATCGATTATGCTGAACCTAAAACATACGAAGTAGGGGGCGTCACGGTTTCGGGAGTACAGTATCTGGATAAAAATGTGTTGATAATGCTTTCAGGAATTAATGTAGGAGAAAGCATCACCGTTCCCGGAGATAAGATTAGCAAAGCCATTGAAAAACTCTGGGATCAGGGCCTTTTTGAAAATGTGCGTATTGTGGCCACTAAAGTGGAAGGAAATAATATTTTCCTCGAAATACAGCTGCAGGAGCGTCCGCGCTTATCGCGATTCAGCTTCGAAGGGGTAAAAAAAGCCGAAGCAGATAAACTCAGGGATAAGCTGAGCCTGGTGCGTGGCGATGTTGTGACTGATAACCTCCGCGTAAGCGCCCGCACCACCATCAAGGATTATTACAAGGAAAAAGGGTTTCTTAATGCGGATGTGGATATCCGTCAGCATATCGATACTGCCCGCGCTAACAGCGTTTCGTTGCAGTTTAAAGTAGATAAAAACCGCAGAATCAAGATAAAAGATATTAATGTTATCGGTAATGAAGCACTTACCGATAACCAGGCCGTCAACACCTTTAAGAATACTAAAGAAAAAGCCAGGTTCAGACCACTGAACAGTCTTGATAAACTCATCGCCTCCACGGTCTCCGGCATTGTACGCCTCGACCTGCTTTCTGTGGTCGACAGTGCGCGCAGCATTCTTGCCGACGATTACAGGTTGAGTGTGTTTAAGCGCTCCAAATACCTTCGCGATGAGTATGAAGAAGACAAACAAAACCTTGTGGCGAAATACAGATCTAAGGGCTATCGCGATTTTAAAATAGTTGAAGAAGAAATCGTTAAAAACGAAGACAACACCATCGATCTAAATGTTTACGTGGAAGAAGGCGACAAGTATTTTTTCAGGAACCTCGAGTGGGTTGGAAACACCGTTTATACGGCACAGCAGCTTGATCAGGTTTTGGGCATCCGCAAAGGAGATGTGTTTAACCAGGAAATTCTGGACACCAAGCTCAACTACGATCCGAACGGGATGGATGTCAGTTCGCTTTATCTCGATAACGGATACCTTTTCTTCAATGTTACTCCGGTGGAAGTCAACGTGGAAAATGACTCCATCGATATGGAGCTTCGCATTTATGAGGGAGAGCAGGCACGCATTGATGAAGTGACAGTTGCAGGAAATACGCGCACCAATGACCATGTGGTGCTCCGTGAGCTCCGCACCAAACCAGGACAGCTCTTTAGTCGTAACGATATTATCCGTTCCACCCGCGAGCTGGCACAGCTGAAGTATTTTAATGCCGAGTCGATCAACCCGGTGCCAAAGCCCGATCCGCAAAACAATGAAGTGGATATTGAATACCAGGTCGAAGAAACCTCTTCCGATCAGATCGAACTATCGGGGGGTTGGGGTTACGGACGATTGATTGGTACCCTCGGGCTTTCGTTCAATAACTTCTCAACCAAAAACTTTTTTGATAAAGAAGCATGGCGTCCCATTCCTACGGGCGACGGTCAGAAATTAAGCCTGCGCCTGCAATCATACGGTAAAGGTTACCTGAGCTACAGTGCCTCATTCACCGAGCCTTGGCTGGGGGGAAGAAAGCCTACTTCGCTCACCTTGTCTTATTACCATTCGATATATGGTAATGCTTTTACGGCTTCCGCCAGCGATTACAGCTTTACTATCGATGGGCTTTCAGTAGGTCTTGGAAAGCGACTGAAGTGGCCCGATGACTTCTTTACTCTTCGTCAGAGCATTAACCTTCAGCGCTACAAGCTGAAAAATTACACCCAGATATTTTCATTTGGCGACGGAACAGGTCAGTATAATACCATCAGCTATAAAATAGATTTTGGAAGAAACTCCATTGACGCGCCAATCTATCCGCGTCAGGGATCGAATGTATCACTGTCGCTTGAGGTTACCCCTCCATGGTCGATGTTTGATGATAAGGATTATGCAACCTTGTCAGAAGACGAAAAATTCGAACTGATGGAATTCCATAAGTGGAAGTTCAAAGGCGCGTGGTATAAAAAAGTATTGGGCGATCTTGTAGTGAGTTTCCGCACTCAATACGGATTCCTCGGAGCCTACAACCAGGATATCGGCACCATTCCTTTCGATCGCTTTTTCCTTGGCGGGGATGGGCTGACAGGTTACAGCAACTTCGATGGGCGCGAGATTATTGCTATGCGTGGGTACAGCAACTATTCGCTCACGCCAAATTATTACCTGGATAAAAACACCGGAGGAACTATCTTTAATAAAAACACGCTTGAAATCCGCTATCCGCTCTCTCTGAATCCGAGTGCTACGATTTACGCCCTTGGTTTTGTGGAGGCCGGAAACTCATGGCTAAACTTTAAGAAATTTCAGCCATACGATCTTTATCGCTCTGCCGGTGTGGGGCTGAGGGTATTCCTTCCAATGTTTGGATTGCTTGGTATTGACTGGGGCTATGGTTTCGACGACGTGCCGGGCATTGAAGATGCAAACAAGGGACAGTTCCACTTCTCTATCGGACAGTCGCTTGATTAGTAAAAACCGATTTGGTATGTTATTTGTTTTGTTTGAGAAACAAGAAAAAAATAATCGTTATGAAAAAAATTATCTTAACATCCGTAGTCATTCTTCTTGCTGCCACAGCAACGATGGCTCAGCGATATGCATATGTTGATACCGAATATATCCTTGGAAATATTCCTGAATATGCCGATGCACAGCAACAGCTCGAAGATTTATCAGCAAAGTGGCAACGCGAAATAGAAAAGCAGTACCAGGAAGTGGATCAGCTTTACAAGGAATTTCAGGCCGATGCGGCGCTGATGCCCGAAGACATGAAGCAACAGCGCGAGCAGGAAATCGTACAGAGAGAAAAGGAGGTAAGGGAACTGCAGCGTCAGCGTTTCGGAGAAAATGGCGACCTTTATAAAAAGCGCCAGGAGCTCATCAAGCCCATCCAGGAAAAGATATATAATGCTATTGAGGAGATAGCTACCGATAAAAGCTACGCCTTTGTTTTCGATAAAGCCAGCAACCCAAAATTGTTGTTTGCCGATCCGCGATATGATATCAGCGACCAGGTGCTCGAAACCATGGGATATGCTTATTAATCCTTATCCTTGAAAAAGAAAGGATTATTTATTTTAGATAAAAAACTATAAATTTGCAGCCTGTTAAAAATTAGTAAACAAATTAAACACAATAGATAACAATGAAACATCTGTCAAAATTATTTCTTGTTCTTGCCCTGGTTATTGCTGCGGGTACAATGCAAGCGCAAACAAATGCGAAACTCGGATATGTAAATTCAGCAAAACTACTAGAGAAGATACCAGGAAGAGACACACTGGAGACTGAGTTAAAGAACTACCGCAAAGGATTGGAAGATCAGGTGCAGTCGATGGTTGTTGAATACCGTAACAAACTTCAGAACTACCAGGAGAATGCAGAATCAATGTCAGACCTGATCCGTCAGTCGAAAGAAACGGAACTCCGTGAGATGGAGCAGCGTATTCAGACTTTCAGACAAACGGCCGATATGGATCTTCAGAACAAGCAATCAGAGCTTTTCAATCCACTGCTCGAAAAAGCACAAAATGCGATTGAAAAAGTAGCTGAAGACAATGGTTACACCTACGTATTTGATGTTTCAATGGGAACATTACTCTACTATGAAAAAGGAGACAACCTCCAATCATTAGTAGAAAAAGAATTAGGAATTCAATAGAAATAAAAAAAGCCCCGTATCAAGGGGCTTTTTTATTGGTTTTACTTTTCATCGTACCATGAGGCATACATGGTATAGCTATTGGCAATTCGCTGAATTTCCCCTTTACTCAGGTTTTCATCAATATCTTTAATCTTTTTGGCAGGAACACCGGCATAGACGCTCCCCGATTCGATATGCATACCTTTCGGAACGAGTGCTCCGGCGGCGATAATTGAATTGCTTTCTACGACCGCATCATCCATTACAATAGCGCCCATTCCGATTAAGACATTATCTTTTACCGTACAGCCATGAACAATAGCGTTATGAGCTATCGACACGTAGTTGCCAATATTGGTGGGCGACTTTTTGTAGGTGGCGTGAATAACCGCGCCATCCTGAACATTGACCTGGTCGCCCATGCGGATGTAATGCACATCGCCGCGCACCACCGCATTAAACCAAAAACTGCAATTGTCGCCACAAACCACATCGCCAACAACAGTTGCGTTATCAGCTAAAAAGCAATTCTCTCCAAATTTTGGTGCTATTCCGTTAACTTCTTTTATAAGTGCCATGATGATTGTTCTTTTTTGGTGGATAATCGAGTGAATAGTGCAGCCCCCGGCTTTCCTTTCGCTCCATGGCCATCTTGATAATCAGATAGGCCACATTAATCAGGTTGCGTAATTCACATATTTCCTGCGAAACAACAGAGCGTTCATAAAGTTGTTCCGTCTCTTCGTAAATTATCTTCAGTCGGTTGAGCGCCCTGTTTAAGCGCAGGTTTGTTCTTACAATCCCCACATAATCGCTCATAATAGAGCGCAGTTCTTTATGACTCTGCGTGATGAGGATCATCTCTTCGGGGAGTGTGGTGCCTTCAGCATTCCAATCAGGAATACCTTGCTTAAAGTCAATGTCTTTTACCGCGGCGATAGCGTCTATACTTGCCCGATGACTGAAAACCAGCGACTCAAGCAGTGAGTTTGAAGCCAGCCGGTTAGCGCCATGCAAACCGGTGGAAGCTGTTTCTCCGGAAGCATAAAGATGTTTAATGGTGCTGCGGCCATACTCATCTACTTTAATTCCCCCGCAAAGGTAGTGCGCAGCAGGCACCACCGGAATCATTTCCTTCGTGATGTCAATACCGATACTCAATGCTTTGGCGTATATGGTCGGGAAATTTTTAATGAGTTCATTCTTATCGAGATGAGTACAATCAAGGCAAACATGATCTGCTCCCGACAATTTCATCTCATTATCGATGGCGCGGGCTACAATGTCGCGGGGAGCCAGCGAAGCACGATCATCATACTTCTCCATGAATTCTTTGCCGTCATTGGTCTTTAAAACACCTCCAAATCCGCGTAAAGCTTCAGTGATAAGAAAAGAAGGATGCTCTTCCGGATTATACAATGAGGTGGGGTGAAACTGCATGAACTCCATATTTTCGATGAGCCCCTTAGCACGGGCTACCATGGCAATGCCATCGCCGGTGGAAATCACCGGGTTGGTGGTGGTCTTATAAACATGTCCGGCGCCACCGCTGGCCAACATGGTGGTTTTGGCCAGTACCGTGTTGACTTCTTTGGTTTCCCTGTTCAGCACATATGCACCATAGCAGGTGATGCCTTCTGTTCTTCGGGTCACCTTCATACCGAGGTGGTGCTGTGTGATGATATCGATAGTAAAATGATTCTCCAGCACTTCAATGTTAGGATGAGACTTAACCTGTTTCAGAAGCTTGTTTTCTATTTCTTCACCCGTATTGTCTTTGTGATGAAGAACGCGGTTTTCGGAATGGCCACCCTCACGTCCGAGCTGAAAGCGCCCTTCCTTATTTTGATCGAAATCCGTTCCCCACTTAATCAGCTCCTTCACCCTGGCGGTGGATTCCTGGATGGTCATCCTGACTATATCCGGGTTATTAAGATCATCACCGGCACTCATCGTATCGTGAATGTGTTTTTCGTAGGTGTCAGGGTCATACATTACAGCTGCGATACCTCCCTGGGCGTAGCGGGTAGCGGTTTCATCCGCTTTATCTTTAGTTACAAGCAGCACTGTGCCGTGAGAGGCTACTTTGAGCGCGTAGCTTAATCCGGCAATGCCGCTGCCCACCACCAGGAAATCAACCTTCTTTTGCATATCTGTTCAGTTTAAATCTCTGAGAAGGTAGCAAATGTATTAAAAATCCCGTTTACAGGTTTAACAGCTTTTGTTCTGGCGACATTCCGCCCAGTAGGAGCTTTGCAGGATCCTCCAGCATTTCTTTGATCTTGTAGAGGAAGCCTACAGAGTCTTTTCCGTCGATGATGCGATGGTCGTATGAGAGGGCTACATACATCACCGGCCTGATTTCTACCTTGCCGTCAATAGCTACCGGACGATCAACAATGTTGTGCATGCCCAGGATTGCGCTTTGTGGCGGATTAATAATTGGTGTGGACAGCATGGAACCAAACACACCTCCATTGGTAATCGTGAAGGTGCCTCCGGTCATTTCGTCGAGGGTGATTTTGTTGTTGCGGGCCCGCTTGGCCATATCTTTAATATTACTTTCAATTTCGGCCAGCGACATGTTTTCTGCATTACGCAGTATCGGTACTACCAGACCTTTGGGAGCACTTACCGCAATGCCGATGTCGGCATAATGGTTCATCACAATTTCATCGCCGTCAATCTGTGAATTTACTGTAGGATATAAGGCCAGTGCTTTGGTGACAGCCTTGGTAAAGAACGACATAAAGCCCAAAGAAACCCCGTGAACTTCCTTGAATTTCTCTTTGTACTTGCTTCGGATATCCATGATGGGTTTCATATCCACCTCATTGAAGGTGGTGAGCATGGCCGTTTCGTTCTTCACTGCCACCAGCCGCTTGGATAATTTCTTGCGTAGCGTGCTCATTTGTGATCTTTCAGTATCTCGGGTTCCCTGCCAGTCGCCGGGAAGCACCTCAGCACCGTCACCCGAAGGCTTGGAGCTTCCGGTTGAAGCATCTTTATTTTCGAGGTAGTGCTCCACGTCTGCTTTACTGACGCGGTAACGCTTAAAAAACTCCAGAAACTCTTCCTGACTAATATCGTTCTCTTCCATGAGCTTACGTGCAAGCGGACTTACATGCCACTCCTTGTCTTCATCACTTTTGCTTTTGTCTTTTGGGTCTTTGCTTTTTTCCTTTTTGGATTCGGCACTTTTTTCTTTCTTTTCGGATGCGTCTTGTTTTTTGTCTTCCGTCTCCTTTTTGTCTTCTTCTTCTGACTGATCTTCTTTTTCTTCCTTTTCGTCAGGCTTTTCCTTCTTTTTGCCTTCAGCTTCCGTATCGATGGTGGCTATAACAGCTCCCACCTCTACGGTTTCTCCTTCTTCCATTTGAATCTTCAGAGCTCCCGAATCTTCAGCGTTGATGCTGAGCGTGGCCTTGTCGGAATCAATCTCTACGATTTCATCGTCTTTTTCCACATGAGCGCCATCTTCTACTAGCCATGATGCTATTTGCACTTCCGTAATGGATTCTCCGGGACTTGGAACTTTAACTTCTATCTTCATAATCAGGTGATTTCTTATTTGTTAGCAGTGATTTTTTCTTTTTCTTCTTTGAACGAGCGCCAGCGGTTGCCGATGCAGACCATTTGACATTCTTCATCCAGACGATGACAGTTACATTGTCTGAACGTTTTGTCGAGTATCTTTTCCTGTTGAATCTGGTGAAACTGGCTCGATCCGGTGGCGGGGCTTCCGCTTGCCGGGCGCGATATCAGTTTCAGATCAACAGCCTTAAAATTGACATGCATAAAATGCCACGCCCCCATGTTCTCAGGCTCTTCCTGCACCCAAAGCCAACGTTCTGCATTTTTGTATTTATCCACAATGCTCATAAGCTGATTCTTTGGTAAAGGATAAATCTGCTCGAGCCGGACAATAGCGGTTTGCTCTTCTTCAAGATCGCGTTTTTTGGCAATTAGATCGTAATACACTTTTCCGCTGCAAAGAGCAACTTTAGTAATTTTTTCAGGATCTGCCTGGTTATCATCTATTACTTCACGGAATTTTCCGTTGGTAAATTCTTCTGTTTTGGATACACATTCTGGGTGGCGCAGCAGGCTTTTAGGTGTCATCACGATCAGGGGCTTCCTGAAATTGCGGTGAAGCTGCCTGCGTAAGACATGGAAAAAGTTCGCCGGTGTAGTGGGGTTTACCACCTGTATATTGTTTTCGGCCGACATCGCGAGGAATCGCTCAAGACGAGCGCTTGAATGCTCCGGACCCTGACCTTCGTAGCCATGTGGCAAAAGCATCACCAAATCATTCATCACATTCCACTTGTCTTCGCCGCTGGTAATATATTGGTCGATAATTATCTGCGCTCCGTTATTAAAATCACCAAACTGGGCTTCCCACAAGGTAAGGCTGTAGGGTGTGGTGAGCGAATAGCCATATTCAAAACCAAGCACTCCGTATTCGGAAAGGGGTGAATTATAAATCTCAAAACGTTGCTGCTTGTCTGAAAGGTTATTGAGCGGAACAAATCGTTCTTCAGAATCTTCGAGGGTTATTACTGCATGACGGTGCGAGAATGTACCACGCTGAGAATCCTGCCCGCTGAGTCTTACAGGATAACCCTCTTCGAGCAGCGTGCCGTAGGCAAGCAGTTCACCCATGCCCCAATCAAACTGGCCATCTTCCACCATCTTACGTCTCAGCTTCATCATCTTAAGCGACTTGCGGTAGAACTTTTTGTTTTCAGGCACTTCGGTGAGTTTATTTCCTACATGCTCCAGCTGTTTTTTACTAACAGAGGTGTCGGGCGAGGAATTAAAGTCGCTGGATTTCGCCCTTCTGATTTTATTCCAGGTATCATCCAGAAAAGAAGTGATAGTGGCTTTTTCGATATTTTTCGATTCCTCGAGGCTTTGCTCCATTTCTTCCGTAAACTTCTTCTCTATATGCTTGATCTCTTTTTCAGTAAGATGTTTGTTCTTGAGAAGTTTACGGGCGTAGATGGTAGCAGGGTCATCATGATCGCTGATAGCCTTATAGAGCAAAGGCTGAGTAAAGCGAGGTTCGTCTCCTTCGTTGTGCCCGTATTTTCGGTATCCTAAAAGGTCAATAAAAACATTTCGCTTAAAGCGTGCTCTGAACTCCATAGCCAATTTGATGGTGTAAACCATGGCTTCCACGTCATCTCCATTGACATGAAAAATAGGCGACTGAAGGATTTTAGCGATGTCGGTGCTGTAGGTGCTGGATCTTCCGTCGAGGTAGTTGGTGGTAAAGCCCAGCTGGTTGTTCACCACCAGGTGAATAGTTCCGCCGGTTTTGTAGCCTTCGAGCTCCGACATTTGCTGAACTTCATAGACCACTCCTTGTCCCGCCACAGAGGCATCGCCATGCAAAAGAATGGGCGTGACCTTTGAGGTGTCGCCCTCGTAAAAATGGTCGAGACGAGCGCGGGCAATTCCTTCCACCACAGGTCCCACAGCTTCGAGGTGCGATGGGTTGGGCGATAAGGTGAGTTTGACCTCAGTATTTTGGTTTGTTTTTCGTTTATAAGTTTCGCCGAGGTGATATTTTACATCTCCCATCAACTCCTCGTCTTCATATTCAATACCCCCAAACTCGCTCAAAATGCGGCTCATAGGCTTGTGCATGATATTGGCCAGTACATTCAGCCTTCCGCGGTGTGGCATCCCGATAATAAATTCCTCAGTTCCCAACTCTGCTCCGCGTTCAATAACTTCTTCCAGGGCCGGAATCAAAGATTCACCTCCCTCAAGGGAAAAACGCTTTTGTCCGGGAAACTTTCGGTGAATGAACTTTTCGAACTGCACTGCTTTGGTCAGATCGGTAAAAATGCTCTTTTTAGAATCGGGGCTGAAATCGGGCGTGTTGCGCGTGCTCTCCATTTTCTCACGCAGCCATTCGGTGATTTCAGGTTTTCTGATAAACTTAAACTCCACCCCAATGGAATTACAGTAGGTTTGTTCCAGATGATCCACGATATCACGCAGAGTGGCATCACCAATTCCTATTTCATTACCGGCATGAAAAACCTTATCCAAATCAGCGTCGGACAAATCAAAATTTTCAAGGGCAAGGGTAGGGGAATATTTTCTTCGGGTTCTTACGGGGTTTGTTTTGGTAAATAAATGTCCACGTTGTCGATAGGCATTTATAAGGTTGATGACCTTGAATTCACTGGGCAGAACCTGTTCATCCCCGCCATCGCTGGTTCTGGCAAATTCAAAGCCTTTAAAAAAACTCCTCCAGCTTTCGTCAACAGATTCAGGGTCTTCCTGATATTTTTTATAAAGTTCATCTATTGCACTGGGATCGCTGTTCGATAAAAATGAAAAATTGCTCATCGCTTCTTACGTATCTCCTGTTAGTTTAATCGACAAAATTACATATTTGCAACAAAAATGTTTAGCTAATGTTGACGAACTGCCGGATAACATATAGCTTTTAAATCAAAACCCTTAGGGATTTCCACACATATATTTTCGGTGAGTGATAATATATTGGTTTAGTGTAATTTCAGTAAGCGCACCATTGTTATTTTTAGAACATTAAAAATCAGTTATTTAGAGGGATTCTAAACACTGATAATTGCATTAAAATTTTGTTAATTTCCTTTGTTCAGGGAAAAATAATTCCTTTAACTTTGCTTCAAATTTATTAGCAAACTAAGCACATTATATGTCATGACACCTACAGATAAAAAGGTTGTTGAAGAACGAAAAGATGTGGTAGTAAAGTTCGTGGGTGATTCTGGTGACGGCATGCAGTTGACCGGGACACTTTTTTCTGATTCTACCGCTTATGCAGGTAACGATTTAGCTACTTTTCCTGACTATCCGGCTGAAATCCGGGCTCCACAAAACACTGTTGCCGGTGTATCTGGTTTCCAGGTACATTTTGGCGATAAAAAGATTCACTCTTCGGGTGATCTTTGCGACGTTTTAGTGGCCATGAACCCGGCTTCGCTCAGAGCAAATCTGAAATGGGCCAAGAAAGGAGCTACACTCATTATCGATGTTGATAATTTCATTGACAAGTACGTTGAAAAGGCCGGTTACGAATCGAACCCTATCAACGACGGATCGCTTGAAGGTTATAACCTGATAAAAGCGCCTGTTACCACCTTGACTAAGGAAGCTATCAGGGGAATGAAGATCGATAATAAAACCGCTATGAAAAGCAAGAACATGTTTGCACTGGGAATTATGTTCTACATTTTCAACCGGAAGTTTGATTCTGCATTCAGGTTTATAGAGAACAAGTTTAAATCCAAACCTTTGGTGGTTGAATTAAATAAGCGGGTGTTACAGGCCGGCTATAATTATGCCGACACTGTTGAAGAGCTTGAATCAGTGATTCAGGTGCCCACTGCCAAAATCGCCAAAGGAAGATACCGTAATATTACCGGCAATGTAGCTACTGCTTGGGGGCTGCTTGCTGCTGCCGAAAGAGCTAACCTCAAGCTGTTTTTGGGTTCATACCCGATTACACCTGCCACGGAAATCCTTCAGGAATTGGCTAAGCACAAATCGCTTGGCGCGAAAGTGTTCCAGGCCGAGGATGAGATTGCAGGCATTACTTCTGCTATCGGTGCCTCTTATGCCGGCGCCATGGCCGTTACCAGCACCTCAGGGCCCGGACTATCGCTGAAGAGCGAAGCTATCGGACTGGCCATTATTACGGAGTTGCCGTTGGTTATCGTAAACGTTCAGCGTGGTGGCCCGTCTACCGGACTTCCAACGAAATCGGAGCAGGCTGACCTACTTCAGGCACTTTACGGACGTAACGGCGAAGCTCCCGCAATCGTTATCGCTGCCACTTCGTCGGCCGATTGTTTCGATTATGCGTTCGAAGCGTCGCGTCTCGCCCTTGAGCATATGACGCCTGTTATTCTCCTTACCGACGGCTATCTGGCCAATGGTTCACAGCTTTTCCGCATTCCGGAAATGAAGAGCCTGCCTGAAATCAAGCCGCCGCTGGCAAAGGAAAACGACGAGAACTACAAACCCTACCAGCGTGATCCGGAGAATTATGTGAGGCAATGGGCCCTTCCGGGGATGGAAGGCCTGAGGCACCGTTTGGGTGGGTTGGAAAAATGGGATGTGACCGGCAATGTGTCCACAGACCCTGAAAACCACCAGAAAATGGTGGAATATCGCGAAAAGAAAGTAGCTAAAGTAGCCGACAGGATTCCTTTACAGGAAATTATGGGAGACAATGAGGGTGACCTTCTGGTGGTTAGTTGGGGAGGCTCAAAAGGGGCTGTGCTCAATGCTGTCACCACGCTCCAGGAGCAAGGAAAAAGCATCAGCCATGCGCACTTCAGCTACATGAATCCATTACCTAAAAATACAGAAGAAGTTCTGAAAGGATTTAAAAATATTATCGTTTGTGAGCTGAACATGGGACAGTTTGTGCAGTACCTCAGAATTAAGTTTCCGGGATACGATTACAAGCAATACAACAAGGTTCAGGGACTTCCTTTCACCGAGGGTGAACTGAAGCAGAAGTTTAATGAAATTCTGGAGGGCTAAAACAATGACTGACAATACAATACCAAAAAGCATACAACCACTTACGAAAGACGATTTTGAAAGCGATCAGATGGTGAAATGGTGTCCCGGTTGCGGCGACCATGCGATACTTAAATCTGTGGAAAAGGTCTTTCCGGCGCTGGGATACAAAAAGGAAAACTACGTAGTGATTTCCGGTATCGGGTGCTCTTCGCGTTTTCCGTACTACATGAATACTTATGGTATTCATGGTATCCACGGTCGTGCAGCAGCGATAGCCAGTGGTGTTAAGCTGCACAATCCTGACTTAAGTGTGTGGATGGTGACTGGCGATGGCGACTCAATGGCGATCGGTGGCAACCACTTTATACACCTTATCCGAAGGAATATTGACATTAACGTGCTACTGTTTAATAACCAGATTTATGGTCTGACGAAAGGACAGTATTCACCGACCACACCAAAAGGACAGGTGACTAAGACCTCTCCGCACGGAACCATCGAGCATCCATTCAATCCGGGAGAACTGGTGATGGGAGCAAGAGGGACTTTCTTTGCGCGTGGTGTGGATATGAATCCGAAACTCATGGTAAACATCATGACGGAAGCGGCCAAGCACGACGGGACGTCTATCGTGGAGATTCTTCAGAACTGTGTGATTTATAATGATAAAACGCACCAGCTGATTACCTCGAAAGAAACCCGCGATGACAACCAGGTGATTATCGAACATGGCAAGCCGATGATTTTCGGGAAGAACAGGGAGAAAGGTCTGCGCCTGAACAGTCAAAACAGGATTGAAGTGGTGAAGATTGGCGAAAACGGAATTACCGAGGAAGATCTGATGGTACATGATATGTACGACAGCGACCCGTCGATTCATCTGAAGCTGGCCAACCTGATGCCACCTGAATATCCGGCAGTGATGGGAGTTATTCGTTCCGTTTCTTCTGAAACTTACGATGACCTCCTTGAGGAACAGATGAAGCACGAACAAGAGCATTCTTCAATAAAATCTATGGATGACCTGCTGAATAGCGGTGATACATGGGAAATGTAATAGTCATAAACTATGTTGTGAAAACCGGGTGTTTGCGCATCCGGTTTTTTTTGAAGTTTCTTAAAAACATCTAAAAAACTACATCTGTATATAATAAAATGGACTCGAACAGCGATTAGGGTGCAGACCTCATTGTAAGTGCAGATGTAAAAGGATGATTTGATTAATTTTGTAGGATGCAAAAAGCTTTCAGCGAATATCTTCATCACAACCAGCTTCTTCCTGTTAAAGGAAAAGTAATACTTGCAGTTAGCGGAGGTGCTGACTCGGTGGTGATGACACATTTGTTTCATCGTGTTGAGGTTCCGGCGGTCATTGCGCATTGCAATTTCCATCTGAGAGGGGAGGATTCTGACGAAGATGAACGCTCTGTCAGGAAATTAGGAGACCAGCTGGGGCTGGAAGTGTTGGTAAAGCATTTTGATACCCACGCAGAAGTGGAAAAGCGTGGAGGTTCGGTGCAGATGGTGGCGCGCGATCTGCGCTTCGAGTGGTTCAATGAGCTTTTGCAGAAGGATGAATATAATGTGGTGGCGGCTGCTCACCATCTTGATGACCAGATCGAAACTTTCTTCATAAACCTCCTGCGGGGAACTGGCATCAGCGGATTGAGAAGCATCCTGCCAAAGCAGGATAATGTCATTCATCCCATGCTTTTTGCCACACGAAATCAGATTGAAGATTTTGCTAAAGCGGAGAAAATCGCTTATCGCGATGATAGTTCCAATGAGTCACTGAAGTATCGGCGAAACATGATCAGGCATCAGCTCATTCCGGTTTTAACCGAACTGGAGCCGGGGTACAGAGAGGCTTTTAAAGGAAATTTTGAGTTGCTGCGCAGCGCCGAAACGATGTTGCATGACCATACAGAGCGGATGATGCATGATTGCGTCCACCAAAAAGGGAAGTGTGTTTTTATTGAGAAGGGCAAACTCAAAGGTATCCCATCCGTAAAGGAAGTGTTTTCCTTTTATCTTTCTCAATATGGTTTTCACAGGAATACTGCGCTAAAAGCTTTCGATAGCCTGGATGCCCTTTCGGGGAAGCAATTCTTCTCGTCAACGCACCGCTTACTCAACGATCGGGATGATTTAATACTTGAGCCTTTGCGGGATGAGCCTCTTGATGAGAAGACAATAATTGAAGAAAACACAAAGGAAATTCACCAGCCGCTTAAGCTGAAATTTACGAAGCAACCATTCACGTCAGATCTTGTCATAAGTTCTGATAAAAATATTGCAATGCTTGATTTTGATAAACTGGAGTTTCCTTTAATGATCCGCCGGTGGAAGCAGGGAGATGCTTTTCATCCGCTTGGGATGACCGGTAAAAAGAAAATCAGCGATTTTTTTATCGACAATAAGTTCTCCATTTCAGAGAAAGAAAACACTTTCTTCCTGCTTTCGGGAAGAAAAATCGCCTGGGTTATCGGTCACCGGATCGATCATCGATACCGTGTAACTAGCAATACAAAGCAGATTCTGAAAATTGAACTGTTTGAATCAAATTCTGTTAAATAAATCTTAAAAAGAAAACAAATAAAACCGTCCATATATAAATCATTATTTTTAACGATGAAAAAAGTAAGTAAACGTCAGATTTTGAAGAAGAATACCGGATTATTACTTGTCGCTTTAGCTCTCGTTTTCAGTCAATTCAGTGCTTCGGCGCAGATTCTGGAACCCATCAAGTGGGATTTCAAAACCAAGGAGCTTTCTGAAGACCGTATCGAACTGCAGTTTATTGCCAGCATCGAACCGACCTGGCATCTCTATTCGCAGGATGTGCCTGAAGACGGCCCTAACCCGACCACTTTCAATATTGAAGAAGGTGAAAATTTTGAGTTGATTGGTGGCGTTGAGGAGCCTACACCGACCGAAGAGTATGATGAAGCCTTCGAAATGGTGGTAAAGTATTTCGCCAAAGAGAAGGTAGTCTTTCGCCAGGAGGTGAAGGTGCTGACCGACGAGCCTTTCACTATTACCGGATTTCTGGAGTACATGTGCTGCGACGATTCGCGATGCCTGCCTCCAACAGCCGTCGACTTTGATTTTCCGATCAACGGTGGGGCCGCAGCGTCAAGCCAATCGGATGAATCCTCCGGCGATACGCCGCTGTTCGAAACCGAAGAAATTAAATCAGCAGACCAGGATAATACCGAAGCACTTAGTGATAATAAACAACACGAAAAGAAAACCCTCTGGGGCTTTTTCATCTTCGCTTTCATTGCCGGACTGGCCGCCATACTTACCCCCTGCGTGTTCCCGATGATTCCGATGACCGTGACCTTCTTTATGCACGACAAGGAAAGCAAAGCCAAAGGGAAACTTCAGGCCATCGTTTACGGACTGTCGATTATTGTCATTTACACCGTAGTGGGAACCATCGTAGCGGTGGCTTTCGGTGCCAGCTTTGCTAACTGGCTTAGCACGCACTGGCTGCCCAACGTCTTGTTCTTTCTGGTGTTTATGTTCTTTGCCGCCTCATTCCTCGGAATGTTCGAAATCACCCTTCCAAACTGGTTGATCAACAAAAGTGACAAGCAGGCCGACAAAGGTGGTATCACCGGACCTTTCTTTATGGCGTTTACGCTGGTGTTGGTATCTTTTTCTTGTACCGGACCGCTGGTGGGAGCTATCCTGGTGGAGTCGGCAGGAGGAGCCTTCCTGAAACCGATTATCGGGATGATTGGCTTCTCGGTGGCTTTCGCGCTGCCGTTTACGCTCTTCGCCTTCTTCCCGAAATGGCTCAGCAACCTGCCAAAATCCGGCGGATGGCTGAATAACGTGAAGGTGGTTCTGGGTTTGATAGAGCTGGCGCTTGGATTTAAGTTTCTTAGTGTGGCCGACCAGACTTATCACTGGGGACTGCTCGACCGTGAGATCTATCTCGCTATCTGGATTGTGATTTTCACCATACTCGGATTTTACCTTCTCGGGAAAATCAAGTTTGCCAACGACAGCGATGTGAAATTTGTGTCGGTACCACGCCTGGCGCTGGCCATCATCACCTTTACCTTTGTGATTTACCTCGTGCCCGGAATGTTTGGCGCGCCACTGAAAGCCTTATCGGGATACCTGCCGCCACAGCAAACACACGACTTTGATATCAATGCTATCGTCAGAGACAACCTCAAGGTGGCCAACTACAGCCAGGCCAACGGCGCAGAAGATCAGGCAGCTAAATGCGAAGATCCGAAATATGCCGACTTCCTGCACCTGCCGCATGGACTCGATGGCTACTTCGATTATGAGCAGGGAATGGAATGCGCACGCAAGCTCAACAAGCCGGTGTTTATCGACTTTACCGGCCATGGCTGCGTCAACTGCCGCGAAATGGAGGCCAGCGTGTGGTCTGACCCAAGAGTGCTTAAGCGACTTCGTGAAGACTTTGTAATAATTGCACTTTACGTGGATGATAAATCCAAACTGGATGAAAGCGAATGGGTAAAATCATCATACGACGGTAAAGTAAAGAAGACCTTAGGAAAGAAATACGCCGATTTCCAAATCAGGAAGTTCGGGGTGAACGCCCAGCCTTATTATGTCTTGCTCGACAATGAAGGTGAGATGCTGGTGAAGCCCAGAGCCTACGATCTTGATGTAGAGGAGTTCGTTGATTTCCTCGACAGAGGCGTTGAGGAATTTGAAGAAAGAGAACAATAAAACAGGGAATAGTATAAAATAGAGGGTTAAAAGATGATTTTCAACCGCTTGCTGAAAATCAGTCTTTACCCCATACCCTAAAGGGAGTCCTGATTTTCAGCAACTTCTCCCTTTAGGGTATGGGGTATAAAAGTTGCTGAAATCAGGAGTTTGGGACTCATTGAAGTACCATTTTGAACACCCATCCCTGTAAAGTGTATTATAAATAAATAACTTAGCTTATGAAAACAAGACTACTATTATTTACCACGCTCATTTTAGGGATGAGCGTTTCTATTTTTGCGCAGTCATTCTCTTACCAAAGCAATTCGCTGCCCGACCTTACCAGAAGCAGTGTGGATCTGGCCGACTATGACGGCGACGGCGACCTTGATATGGTGGCCGGTGGAATGCTCGACAGTTTCGAGGCGGCTACTTACCTTTTCGAAAACCAGGAAGGCACTTTCGTGGAAACAGATCTTGAGTTGCCCGCTATTTCGGATGGCGTGGTGCTTTTTGCCGATGTGGATATGGATGGCGATATGGACCTTTTCCTTAGCGGGAATGGCAATACCGAACCTTTTACAGCGCTGTACATGAATGATGGCGGATCGTTTACCGCTACCGACATCAACGTGGCACCAATGGGTGGCAACACCGATGCTGCTTTTGGCGATTATGATAAAGATGGCGACCTCGACCTTGTGGTGTCAGGAAATGATGAAACTTTTCTCTACAACTATGAGGCTGGTGAATTTACTTCCGTTTCGCATCCATTCGTAAACCTGAATTATGCCACTACCAAATGGGTGGATTATGATAACGATGGAGACCTCGACCTGGCACTGGCCGGAGAATTGGGGGCGGTGCCTGCCACACGTATCTACACGAATGTGAATGGGGAGTTTGAAGAGTCAGGGATTATGCTTCAGGATGTGATGAGCGGCGATATGGCCTGGGGCGATTATGATAATGATGGCGATAAAGACCTTGCAATCGTGGGATTTGATGAATACCTTACCGGGAAAACGGAAGTGTATCGCAACGATGGGAATGGCTCGTTTAAGAATATTGCGGTAGGCATTTTGGGTGTTAGCAAAAGCACGGCCGACTGGGGAGATATGGATAACGATGGCGACCTCGATCTGCTGTTGTCAGGAAGCTGCGACGATTGTGGTGTGCTGATGACTTCCATCTTTGAAAATGAGAACGGCTCTTTCAATGATATCTTCCCCGGATTTCAGAATACCGAGCGTGGCGATGCCCGCTTTGCCGATTATGACAACGACGGCGATGTGGATGTGCTGGTCTTTGGTCAGAACCTTGGCGGCGATTACCTTTCGCTGATTTACCAGAACGATGCTCATGACAACAGCTATCATGCAAATGAACCACCTGCAAAGCCTGCAAACCTCTCAGTCGATAACCTGGGGAACGAGGTGGTGCTGAACTGGAGCGCGGCTTCTGACGATTACACGCCGGAAAGCTCCCTGACCTACAACGTGAGAGTAGGAACCACGCCGGGTGGCGATGAAATCATCAACTGCATGTCGGGTGGTGACGGCAACTTGCTGTTACCCGGAATGGGGAATGCCAACCAGTCGTTGTCGCTGCAACTGACGCATCTCCCGGTGGGAACTTACTACTGGAGCGTGCAGACGATAGATCATCAGTATCATGCCTCAGAGTTTACCGACGAGCAATCGTTTAGCATCACAGCTACCGGCATCGAACATCCGGAAAACGACATGGCTGTTTATCCGGTGCCTTTTATCAACAACCTGACGGTTACGGTTCCTGGTGAAGGGTTTAGCACCGTGTTGCTGCAAGACCTGACCGGAAAAACCATCCTGCAAAAGGAAGTGCAGGGAGGCCGGGCAAGCTTCAACACCGCAGATTTGCCTAAAGGAATCTACATCCTGCAAATGCAGTCGGAAAAAGAAACGATTAGCAGAAAGATTGTGAAATAAAGATTTTGGCAGACTCATTAATGAAAGAGGTTATCATTCTGACGGATGGTGACCTTTTTTAGTTTTAGGCAAAATTGTTTGTGATTGGAAGTTTGGTGGATTTTGCATGCAGCTTTTAGCGGTCTTCGTGTGGACATAAAGAATGTTTCACGCAAAGTGCGCATAACTTAAGAAGCGCAAAGCACGCGAAGAAATAGGAAGAGGAAAGTCGGAGGGGATATTTTCAAGCAATGCTGATATAAAATCAAATCAGTGAATATCTGTTTAATCTGATAAATCAGGGTGCTGTTTTATCATTCAATGATCGCACACAGATGAAATTTGCAAAACCGATGACACTATTTTCGCAAATTGTGTTGCGGGCCAGAGTTTAACAATACCACAAATAGAGAGGCACGGACAACTTAACTCACCTTAATCATTCGCAAATTTCGCCAAACCGCCAAGCGAAGTTTCTCTGTATAAGCTTGGCATATCTTTACCTGTTTGATTCATTGATTTAGTAACATTATCAAAACTTACCAGGTGATTTCCATCTGACATCAATGCAAAATACGCTGAATTCATTGCTCTTGAAGCCGCATGCACATTTCTCTCAATGCAAGGAACCTGCACCAGTCCTTTTATCGGGTCGCAGGTTAAACCCAGATGGTGCTCAAGACCCATTTCTGCAGCATATTCAATTTGCGTAATCGATCCGCCCATCAGTTGTGCTGCTGCTCCGGCTGCCATTGCACAGGCAGTGCCGATTTCTCCCTGACAGCCAACTTCGGCGCCTGAAATGCTGGCGTTTTTCTTCACTAAGTTTCCTATAATTCCTGCTGTTGCCAGGGCTCTTATCATTTGTGCCCGGGGTACTTGCTGATTTTTTTCAAGTGCATACAACACCGCTGGCAATGTTCCGGCCGACCCACATGTAGGAGCCGTAACAACAATTCCTCCGGCAGCATTTTCTTCAGAAACTGCCAGCGCATAGCTAAACATTCTGCTGCGGGTATAATCCTTTTTCGATTGTCGTTTCGACTGTACATAGTATGAGCGCGCTTTACGCTGCAGTTTTAACCCGCCCGGTATCAAACCTTCATTCGTTAATCCTCTGTGAATGGAGTCTTTCATGTTTTGCCATACATCCCATAAAAAGTCTTCAATATCATCATCCTCTCTTTCAAAAACCAATTCCCAGATATTCTTACCGCTTTCTTTATTCCATTTTAAAATATCCAGCATTGTGCTAAGGCCATAAATCAAATCCACTTCTTTATTCCTGTCTTCATGCTTAACGATCTTGCCACCGCCAACACTATAAAACACCTGCTCACTTAAAACTTTACCATTCTTAAATGCTTCAAGTTTCAATGCATTGGGATGAAAATCCATTTTAGTTTCAAGATCGAAAATAACTTCCGTCTTATCTGCGCCTAGCTCTGCTAAAATAGTTTTATCAGTTAAATGGCCTATTCCTGTGGCTGCCAGACTGCCGTATAAAAAGACTTTATAGGAGTCTGCATCCGGGTTTTCTCCTTTAAACTGAATGGCAGCTCTTGATGGTCCCATGGTATGACTGCTTGAGGGGCCATGACCTATTCTGAATATTTTTTTTATTGACTCCATAAAATGAATTTTTGCAAATATCCGTATTAAATAGTGAATCCTGACACTTATTTGTGTTTTGGATTGAAAATGAATAAAGGAGAGTGGAAAATCACAGGATTCTGGGTTTCGGCCGCGACAAGGCCACGTCTTTATAGAGCAATTAAACATGTGATGGTTGTAAGCTGTAGCGCGGCGATAACAAGAAAATCCCAAATATTCCTGAATGAAAGGTTCATCGCAGTTAAGAAATAAATACCAATCCAGTGAAGATCAGTTTCACCTGTTAAACCGGTGTGCTGTTATTATCGTTTACTAATCGCACTCAGATAATTGTAATTGAATTGATTTTCGCTGATACATTCATTGGGTTTTGGAAACCTAAAAACCTGTTTAGGAGGCCAGACGACCATTAGGAAAACCTGCTGACACTGGCGGGAAGCTTCCCAGTGCCCGGGATTTCATCTCCGTTTGGTGGAGACAGTTCCCCGGTCTTGGGGTTTTATCTCCGCTTGGTGGAGACGTTTCCCCGGTCTTGGGGTTTTATTTCCGCTTGGTGGAGACGTTTCCCCAGACTTGGGGTTTTATCTCTGCTTGGTGGAGACAGTTTCCTGACCGTGGGGAAGTGCCAGAGAACCTTGCTTCATGTTTCCCAAAACAGTGGGAAGCTCCAGGCAACCTTGCTTTGCTTTTTCCCGTTTCCGGGAAACCGTCTCAAGAAGCTTGTGGTGTTTTCCCCAACATTGGGAAACCGTCTCAAGGAGCTTGTGATCATTTCCCGACCATGGGAAACCGTCTCAAGGAACTTGTGATGTTTTCCCGGCTATTGGAAACCGTCTCAAGGAGCTTGTGGTGTTTCCCCAGCATTGGGAAACTATCTCAAGGAGCTTGTGATCATTCCCCGACCATAGGAAACCGTCTCAAGGAACTTGTGATGTTTTCCCGGAGAAATGATCCTGTATTTTGGCAATACGGCCGTTTCTTTTTACATTTACTCATTCAATCGGCAGGCCATCACTGATTGCATTTATCTAAAATGAAAACTCGAAATGTAAAAAGCATGAAATAGTAATCAATATCGCGATTAACAAAACCTAATGAAATGAAAAAGCTACTTATCGCTATCGTAATTATTGCAGCCCTGGCGGTTGGTTGTGAAAAGAAATTTACCCCGCTTAACACTAAATCCGTAATTTCAGCAAATACCTCACATGAGCGCGATGCTCTGCTGCTTCAGTTGCTTGAGCAGGAAATTTATGATGCTGCCGGGCAATGCACCTGCGAAGGTTCGGAAGAGTGGTATTTCGCTGGTGTTGGACATAAAGCTTGTGGTGGTCCCTGGGAATACATCGCTTACAGCTCACAAATTGACACCACCTATTTTCTTAAACTGATTGAGCGCCTCAATACACAAGAGGAGATTTACAACATGAAATGGGGGATCACCTCTACTTGCGAAACTCCGCCAATGCCCGAAGATGTGGCCTGTGTGGATGGGGAACCGCAGTTTTTGTATCCATGACAAGTGGGTTTAAGCTTTTGAGATAAAGTGAAGTTTGTTTATCTTTACTCATTCTCAATCAGCAGGCCAATGAAATCATTTGAGCAAATAGAAAAGGAATTCTTAAAGATCAAAGGTAATGATTTTAAGAAACAGATTGATTTTTATAATCAAAACAAGGATCTAATTATCAATAACTTAGATTTCAAGAATCAATATGAAACCGAAAAAACCCTTTGGATATTATCAGAGGTTGCACTTGCATTCACCGATTATAAGCTGTTAAATGAGGGGGTTCAACTTTCGTTTAAAATAAAAAAATGGTTTAAAGTATATTCAAAGACATTTAAGGTTGATGTATCAAACGATACCTATTATAAACTGATTATCGGAATTATCGCTAATTATCACTTTAATCGTAAAAGATATTTCAGGTCTTATATCTATTATAGAAAGCTTCATTTGATTGATAAACAAAAGGTACAAATGATGGATTTGATGAGAGTAAGCTTATTTAGATTTATAAAGCAAATAGCAAATATTTCGGTAGTTCTTGCCATTCTTATTTTGAGTATCAGGATTATTTTAATAAGCACGATTGATACACAATTCTTTGATAATTATTTTTGGCGTAGTATAGATTTATTCTTGTTTGCATTCTATTTGATAGGAGTAATGATTAATAATCCTAAAATCAACACCAAGGGAATGGTGACCAGAAGCTAACATATGGTAAAGTGTATGCAGTGTGATTCGTTCTGTATTCTACGTTTCGTCACCGTTTTGGCATTTATCAAGGCGGATAAAGACGGCCTTCGAAAACCCCTACCACACTACATAGTAAAACGTTAACACCTGCTAAAACAAAAAACGGCCCCCTTTTAAGGCGGCCGTTTCCAGTTTATACTGTTTAAGGAATTACTTCTTCATTATTTCTGCGTAATATTTGTAGAAACGCGGAAGTGTTTCAATTCCTCTGTAGAATTGCTTCAGCGGGAAGTTCTCGTTAGGCGAGTGGATGGCGTCGGCTTCGAGGCCAAAGCCCATCAAAATCGACTTGATTCCCAATACATCTTCAAACGTTGAGATAATAGGGATGCTACCACCACTGCGATAAGGCACCGGCTTGGTTCCGAAAGTATCCGTAAAGGCTTTTTCAGCGGCCTGGTAGGCTGGCAGGTCGATAGGCGAAACGTAGCCTTGTCCGCCGTGCAGCTCTTTAACGTTTACTTTTACCGACTTCGGTGCAATTGCTTCAAAGTGCTCTTTGAAGAGCTTAGCAATTTTCTTGTGATCCTGGTTAGGCACAAGACGCATCGAAATCTTGGCGTAAGCTTTTGCCGGCAGTACCGTCTTGGCGCCTTCGCCAGTGTAACCGCCCCAAATACCGTTTACATCCAGTGATGGACGGATACCTGTGCGCTCGAGGGTGCTGTAGTCTTTTTCGCCCTGCACTTCCTCAAGGTCAAGGGCCGCTTTATAATCGTTGAGGCTGAATGGAGCTTTGCTCATCTTTTCGCGCTCTTCCGGGCTGGCTTCAATCACGTCATCGTAGAATCCGGGGATGGTAATCTTGTTGTTCTCATCCGTAAGCTGGGCAATCATTTTTGCCAGTACGTTGGCCGGGTTGGCCACCGCGCCACCAAAGAGTCCGGAGTGGAGGTCTTTGTTCGGTCCTGTCACTTCCACTTCCATATACGCCAGGCCACGCAGTCCGGTGGTAATAGAAGGTGTGTTTTCGCCCAGCAGACTTGTGTCACTTACCAGGATAACGTCGGCTTTAAGCAGGTCTTTGTGCTTTTCGCAGAATTTGCCGAGGTTAGGAGAACCAATCTCTTCTTCCCCTTCAATCATAAACTTCACGTTACATGGGAGCTGGTCAGTTTTCACCATAAACTCAAAAGCCTTGGCGTGCATAAAGGCTTGTCCTTTATCGTCGTCAGCACCACGGGCATAGATTTTTCCATCGCGGATTTCCGGCTCAAAAGGCTTGCTTTCCCAAAGGTCGATAGGGTCTACAGGCATCACGTCATAGTGTCCATAAACCATCACTGTAGGGAGTTTCGGGTCAATGATCTTCTCGCCATAAACCACCGGATTGCCATCCGAAGGCATTACCTCCGCCTTGTCGGCACCTGCGTCGAGGATAGATTTTTTCCAATACTCAGCAGCCTTCTGCATATCCTCTTTATGGTCTTGCAGCGAGCTGATAGAAGGGATGCGAATCAATCCGAAAAGTTCTTCTAAAAACCGGTCTTTGTTTTCTTCAATGTAATTTTTGACTTGTTCCATATGTATTTATTATTATTTGTTTACTAAGAAACCATAAAATTATAGAATATGTTGTGATTGGCATCAAAAAGGAGTCATAATTTTTTATAAACGAAGGTTTGTACGTTGGTAAGTTTGTACGTTTCTAGGTTTTTAAGTTTGTAAGTTTCTAAGTTTGAGATGTGTTTAAGTGCTCAGGTATTTAGGTGTTTAGGTCCACTGCATAGAGCAAAGAGCAAAGGGCTGAGGGCTTTTGCAGGAAGGGCGAAAGTAGAGTTATTGGATTAATTACTGCATGATTGAATGGCTGTATGGATGAATTATAACTATAAGATTTTGGAAATCATAATTCGCGAAATTTGCCTAAAACCTGCTTTAATTCGCGTTATTGGAATTTGGATATTGTTATTTGGAATTTTCCTGCCCTAGCAATACCACAATGATAAAACAGCGTCTGATTCTTTACTTTCAAAAAAAGGCTCTGCTAAAAAAATCCCTACATTTGTTGCCAAATAACAAGACAAACCTGAAGTTTATGAATAAGATTCGTGTGGCTATCAATGGTTTTGGACGTATCGGACGGATTACCTTCCGCCAGATGCTGAAGAACAATAATATTGAAGTCGTTGCAATAAATGACCTTACGGATGCGGACAACCTGGCGCATCTTTTAAGATATGATACCGTGCACAGAGCCTTTCCGGGAACTGTGGAAACAACGGGTGATGGGATGATAGTGAACGGCCATCCGGTAAAGATTTTAAGTGAGCCGGATCCCTCGAAGCTGCCATGGAAAGACCTTGGAATTGATATCGTGTTGGAATCTACCGGCAAGTTCGTGGAGAAGAGCCAGGCGCTGAAGCACGTGAATGATTCGGGAGCGCGTAAGGTGATAATTTCTGCCCCCGCTAAAGCGGATCAGGACGAGGTAAAGTACGTGGTGCTGGGCATCAACGATGAAATTATCGACCGGAATGATGTGATTATCAGCAACGCAAGCTGTACCACCAACTGTGTGGCGCCGATGATCAAAATTCTCGACGACCTGTGGGGCGTGGAGAATGCATTTATCACCACCGTTCACAGCTACACCAAAGACCAGAATATTATCGATGGTCCGCACAAGGACTACCGCCGGGGACGTGCTGCCGCCGAATCGATTGTGCCCACCACTACCGGAGCTGCCAAAGCAGCATCGCGTATCTTTCCGCACCTGAAGGAAAACCTTGGAGGAGCCGGCATTCGTGTTCCTGTGCCCGATGGCTCGCTCACCGACCTGACCTGTACGTTGAAAAATCCAGCCAGCACGGAGGAGATCAACCGGGCGTTTAAGGAAGCGGCCGAAGGAAAGATGAAAAGCATTCTGGAATACACCGAACATCCGATTGTATCGGTGGATATCCTGGGCAATCCGCACTCCGCCATTTTCGACGCCGGACTCACCGCTGTGCTTGGCAAGCGCAACCGATTGGTAAAAACTGTGGCATGGTACGACAACGAGATGGGCTACTCCAGCCGACTGGTGGAGCTGATTGAGAAGTTTGCTTAAAACTGAGGAACAAGACAGTATTGTGAAACGGAGGCCTCTTGCCTATGTCCCACTAACCGCGCCATTGTTGGTGCGGAACCAGGGGTTCGAGCAGGTCCTGGCCTTCAGGCCTCCAAAGTTAATGGCCTAAAGGCATGAATCTCGGTAGGTGCTCTATTGACTCACAACCATAAATGGCAGAGTTAGTAAAGAGACTGCCACTTGCCCATGCCTCACAAACAGCGCTCTTCAG
>JASMTJ010000622.1:0-15781 GCA_041694335.1 Bacteroidales bacterium | reverse complement strand
TACTTTCCGCTGGTAGCATACTCCCTGGCCCGGTCCAGTATTTTCATCAGGAGATATTCGGCAGCCAGAACTGTTTTATGCATGTATACCTGCCAGTACATCAGCCGGCGGGCCACAATAAATTTTTCAATCGAATAAATGCCTTTTGCTTCCACCACCAGCTCATCGTTGTGCACATCCAGCATTTTTATGATACGTTCGCTGCTGACAATGCCCTCCGAAACACCAGAGAAAAAGCTGTCGCGTTTGAGGTAGTCAAGCCGATCGACATCCAGCTGGCTCGCAACCAGCTGATGAAGAAATTTTTTTGGGTAAGTGCCCTCAAAAATAGAATGGGCTGTATCCAGACGGCCTCCCAGTTGGCGGTTTAACTCCGTGAAAAAGAAATCCGAAAGTTCTTCATGATTGGTCTCAGCAAGAATGCTTTGCTCAAGGGCATGACTGAAAGGGCCGTGCCCAATGTCGTGAAGCAAAATGGCCAGAAGTGCCCCCTCATGCTCTTCGTCAGTAATAATAATCCCTTTTTCAGAAAGGATACCCAAGGCCTGCTTCATCAGGTGCATGGCTCCCAGGGCATGTTGAAAGCGGGTATGAACAGCGCCGGGATACACTAAATGTGTGAGCCCGAGTTGCGAGATGCGCCGCAGTCGCTGAAAGTAGGGATGCTCCATCACATCGAAGAGCAAATCGCCTTGAAGGCTGATAAACCCGTAAACAGGATCGTTGATAATTTTTCGCTTGTGTTCTTTTTTCATGCTATGCGACACGCGCGCAGACTCTTTGCGTTTCAGTTTAAAGTGATTATTTCGGCAAAAGTAACAATTTTAAGGTTTTTTAGTTTTTACAACCAAATATACCTGCCAATGCGGCGTTTGATTATTGGCAGAAAACATAAAACAAAGCCAAATTTGTATTATCTTTAAATCGAAAAATAAATGAGCAATAAAAATATGAGTCAGAAGATACTTTGGGCAGATGATGAGATTGAACTACTGAAACCTCACATCATGTTCCTTGAAGAAAAGGGGTTTGAAGTACACACCACAAACAGTGGCAGCGAGGTGGCCGAGATGCTGGAGGAAGAAAATTTTGACATCCTTTTTCTGGATGAGCAGATGCCCGGAATGTCGGGTCTGGAAACGCTTCAGGAGGTGAAGAATCTCCGGCCCAACCTGCCGGTGGTGATGATTACCAAGAGCGAGGAGGAATCGATTATGGAAAATGCCATCGGATCCAATATTTCCGATTACCTTATCAAACCGGTAAACCCCAATCAGATTCTCCTGTCGGTTAAGAAAAACCTTGAAAAGAAAAAGCTACGCAGCGAGAAAGCCACGATGGGCTATCAGCAGCAATTTACACAGATAGGAAGTGAGATCAGCAGCGCCCTCGATTTTAATCAGTGGAAAGATATCTACAAGAAGCTGGTTTACTGGGAGCTTGAACTCGATTCGCTGGAAGATTCAGGAATTTCAGAGGTGTTTAAAACCCAGAAGGAGGAAGCCAATCAGATTTTCTCTAAATATGTGGAAAAGAATTATACCGACTGGGTCAATGGCCAGGCAGACGAAAAACCGGTGCAGTCGCACACCCTCTTCAAAGACTGGCTTTTTCCCCTTCTGAAAGACTCGGGGAAACCTGTTTTTTTCATTCTGATAGATAACCTGCGCTATGACCAGTGGAAGGTATTGCAGTCGGTGGTGGAAGAGTATTTTTCAGTTGAATCAGAGTCGATGTACTACAGCATCCTGCCTTCGGTTACTCAATATGCCCGCAATTCAATGTTCGCCGGGCTGATGCCATCGGATATCCAGAAGCGTTTCCCAAAATACTGGGTGGCTGAGCACGAAGAAGGAACGAAAAACCAGTATGAAAAGGAGCTGCTTGGCGAAAACCTGAAGCGTCATGGCCTGGACATCAAGTATTCTTACAACAAAGTGCTCAGCTACAACGTAGGTCGTCGTGTGGCAGAGAAAATCAGTAATTTGATGAGTAACGACTTGAATGTTATCGTGTATAACTTTATTGATATGCTCTCACATGCCAGAACAGAGATGGAAGTAATTAAAGAACTTGCTGAAGATGAGTCGGCATACCGTTCGCTTACACTGTCGTGGTTCGAACATTCTCCCCTGAAGGAGATTTTGACCACCCTTGCTGATGAGGACGTGAAAGTAGTGCTTACTACCGATCATGGATCGGTAAAAGTGCACAACCCGGTGAAGATTGTGGGCGACCGCGCTACCAATACCAACCTGCGATATAAGATCGGCCGCAGCCTTAACTACAGCAAGAAAGAAGTTTTTGAAATAAGAAACCCCGAAGACGCACACCTTCCGAAACATTCGCTGAGTTCATCCTTTGCTTTTTGCCGTAAAAACGATTTCTTTGCCTATCCGAATAATTTCAATTATTATGCAAATTATTACAGGAACACTTTCCAGCACGGAGGGATATCTTTAGAGGAATTGCTGGTTCCGTATGTCGTTTTAAACAAGAAGTAAACAGCTTTAACAGTATTAAATGAATCACCGCAGGGTGAAAATTACAGGTTATGAAAATAGAATTAAAAAGTCTGGAGGATTTGCCTGGCGCTGCCGAAAAGCTAATAGAAAGCTTTAATGATGAGCGCATCTTTGCTTTTTATGGTAAGATGGGAGCGGGAAAAACCACCTTCATTAAAGAAATCTGCACTTTTTTGCAAGTGGAAGATGTGGTTACCAGCCCCACTTTTGCACTGATTAATGAATACATCACCGTTTCCGGGGATTCCGTTTTTCACTTCGACTTTTATCGGATTGAAAAGGCTTCTGAAGCGATGAATATAGGTTTTGAAGAGTATATTTACAGCGATGATTATTGTTTGATTGAGTGGCCTGAGAAGGTGGAGGAAATTATGCCGGAGCGTTTTGTAAAGGTCACTATTACCGAAAAGGAAAACGGAAACAGGGTCATTGAGGCTCAAGTAATAAATTAATAGTGATGGGTTCACAAAAAGAGAGTATGTCGGACTTTGCCTCTTCTTACGGATATTTTCCACAGGAGGAGATGCTTGAAAGCCGTATTTCAGGATGCCGTTTAAAGCTGGGCGTGCCGAAAGAGCGTGCGCATTACGAACGGAGGGTGGTGCTCACCCCTGAAGCTGTGGAGCTGCTGGTAGCCAATGGTCATGAAGTTTTTGTGGAAAACGGTGCCGGTGAAGGTGCTTTTTTCTCTGATAAGGATTTCAGTGAAGCCGGTGCTCAAATAAAATACTCGGCGAAAGAAGTCTATGCTGCCGATATTATCCTGAAAGTAGCGCCTCCCGCTGCTGAGGAGATGGATCTGCTCGAACCACGGAAGGTCATCATCTCATCGTTGCACTGGCGCAATCACCAGAAGGATTTTTACACCCATCTGATGAACAAAAAGATCACGGCTTTTGCTTTTGAAAAAATACAAGACCATCGCGGCGTTTTTCCTGTTATCCGTTCTATGAGTGAGATTGCCGGAAACACCGCTATTCTTCAGGCTGCCGAGTATCTGAGCTCTACAAGCTATGGCCGGGGCAGTATTCTGGGGGGCTTTTCCGGAATAGAGCCTACCTCGGTAGTGGTGCTGGGAGCAGGTACGGTAGGGGAGTACGCCACCTACACTGCCCTGGGAATGGGTGCGGAGGTCAAGGTTTTCGACAGCTCTATTTCCCGCTTGCGCAGGATACAGGAACTTCAGAACCAGCGCATCTCCACCTCGTTGATACAGCCACGCTCGTTGGCCAAAGCCCTGAAGCAGGCTGATGTGGTTATTGGTGCCATGCGTCCGGTGGAGGGCAGCACACCGGTGGTGATTTCAGAGGATGTGGTCAGGCAAATGAAGAAGGGAGCGGTAATTATTGATGTGAGCATTGACCATGGCGGCGTGTCGGAGACCTCAGAGCCAACCACTCACAACAAACCCGTGTATCAGAAGTATGATGTAACACACTACTGCGTGCCCAATATTCCTTCAAAAGTGCCCAGAACAGCCTCCATCGCGTTAAGCAATTTTTTTGCGCCGATTCTTCTCTCTATAGGTGAAAGTGGGGGCGTGGATGAGGTGCTGAAGAAAAACGCAGGGCTAAGAAGTGGGGTGTATCTCTACAAAGGAATTCTTACAGATAAAAATATTGCAGGCAAATTCCGAATTTCTTTCCAGGATATCGACCTTTTAATTGCAGCATTTCATAAATAGATGATCAATGTCCATCTCTACCATCGACGCAGGCGGGTATAAGGTTTTTATCGGAAGTGTTTTCGATCTTCTGGCAGATTGGATTGATGAGAACTCTTTTTCAAAGATTGTCATCATGATGGATGATAACACCAAGAGATACTGCTATCCGGTTTTGAAGGAAGCGCTTCCCGGCCTGACCGAAAGAGCCAGGCTTATAGAAGTTGGCAGTGGCGAGGTTCACAAAAACCTGCACACCTGCAATTACCTCTGGGAGAAGCTGACTTTCTACGGAACAGATCGTAATGCGTTGGTCATAAACCTTTCGGGAGGGGTGCTCTCTGATATGGGAGGCTTCGTGGCGGCCACCTACAAAAGGGGAGTAAAGTTTATCAACCTGCCAACCACACTGCTCTCGATGGTGGATGCTTCTGTAGGAGGGAAACTGGGAATAGACTACAACGGTTACAAAAACCACATCGGACTTTTTACTTCGCCGCAGGCGGTGTTTATAAACCCGGTTTTTTTGAAAACCCTGCCACCGCGAGAATTAAAATCGGGAATGGCTGAGGTGCTGAAGCACGGCCTCATCGCTGATAAAGAATATTTTCATGATGTAATCAGTCAGTTGGGTACCGGTAAGGTCGATTACCAGAGGTTGCTCGAGCGTTCCGTGCGGATAAAAAACAACATTGTTTTGCAAGACCCTCACGAAGAGGGGTTACGGAAGGTGCTAAACTTCGGGCATACTGTAGGGCATGCCATCGAAAGCTGGTCGTTCGAAAGTGGCGAGCGGCTCCTACACGGCGAAGCCGTTGCCTATGGGATGATGGTGGAGCTCCTGTTAAGCGTCAGGTATTCCGGACTACCTGAAAAAGAAGCGCAGCAAGCACTTGTTTTCCTGAAAAGATATTTTGGTAGCCTGGGCCTTGGGAGTGCAGTGCTGACTCCCATCCTGCAAAAGATGCATCACGATAAAAAGAACAGGGAAGGCAAACTGCATTTTACTTTGTTGAGCGAGACAGGGAAGGCCGTCTACGATGTGGTTGTGGATGAAAACAAAGTGGTTTCTGCAATGGAGGAAATAATAGTTGTATGATTTTAAAATGGAATAAAAACGCCTTAACGGGAAACGTAACTCTGCCGGCGTCGAAAAGTATTTCTAACAGGGCACTGATCATCAGTGCTCTTTCTGAGAATCCTTTCCCGATTGAAAATCTCTCGGGAGCTGAAGACACTCAAAACCTGGTGAAAAACCTTGAATTGCTCAGGCAGCATAAAGAGGGGCCGCTTACGCTGGATGTTGGTCCAGCCGGAACGAACATGCGCTTCCTCACTGCATTTCTCAGCACCAAACCCGGAACTTTCATCCTGAAAGGGACTGAACGGATGCATCAGCGCCCGGTAAAACCGCTTGTTGACGCCTTAAAACATCTTGGCGCAAAAATCAAGTATCTTGAAAAGGAAGGTTATCCACCATTGCAAATTACGGGGAAGGTGCTTTCTGCTAAGAAAGTCAAGCTTCCTGCCGATGTGAGCAGCCAGTTTATATCTGCCTTGATGATGATTGGCCCGGCTATGGCAGGTGGATTGGAAGTCACACTCGAAGGGCAACCGGTATCGTTTTCTTATATCCAAATGACTGCAGCCATGATGAAAACGTGTGGCGCTGATGTGGCGATTACCGGAAACAAAATCATTGTGAAAGACAAGCCATATCAGCGTGAGCATCCTTTTGCGGTGGAGGCCGACTGGTCTGCAGCTTCATACTGGTATGGGATGCTGGCACTTGCGGAAGAAGGGTGGATTACACTTCCCGGATTACATAAAGACTCTTTGCAGGGCGACCACCTTCTCAGCGAGTGGATGGTTCCTTTTGGCGTGTTAACAGAGTTTGGAGAAAAGGGGGTGACCATCCGAAAAACTGTTTCAGAGCCGGTCAACTTCGATAAAGATTTTACGCTGGTGCCCGACCTGGCGCAGACTTTCCTCGTTGTGCTGGCAGCCAAAGGATACAAGGGTGAGCTTAGCGGACTGAAAACTTTGCGCATCAAAGAAACCGATCGGCTTGAAGCAATGAAGGCAGAACTGCAAAAGTGCGGCGTTGAACTCAGGATATCAGAAGACAGGGCCACCATAAAACCCGGGAAACTGCATGCTCCGGATTTGCCTGTTCGTACCTACCACGATCACCGCATGGCCATGGCTTTTGCTATGCTGGCCATCAAAACCAAAGCCCTCGAAATCCAAAGCCCCGAAGTCGTCAGTAAATCCTATCCCGCTTTCTGGGAGGAACTGGAGAAAGTAGGAATGGAAATTAACTCGTAGGTATATTAAAAGGGATCTTTGTGGAGTGGTTTATTGGTTAATTCGTTGATTAGTCCGTTTGAAAGAAAAGTTGGCAGTTGGCAGGATTGCAGTTGGCAAAAGAAAGCCACTAATTCACTAATGCCTTAGGTCTCATCTAGATGCATGATTGAATGAATGGAAGAAAGAGGCAGTCATACAGCCATACAATCATACAGTCATACACCCGGAACAAAGAACACGAAACGCGGAACGCCTAAACACGTATACACCTCTTCTCAAACATAACAACGTAAAAACTTAAGAACGTAGTAACCTATGAAACTTAGCAACCAGTAAAACTTCCGATCTTATTCCTCTTTTTCTGGCTTCTTTTCAGCAGGCTCATTTTTTGGTCCGGATTTTTTAATGGCGGCCAGCTCGCTTTTCAGCTTCTCGATTTCCTTGTTTTTACGCTTAATTTCTTTTCGTCTTTTCATTAAAGAGGGAGAGGTGACGATAAAACTAACCAGCGCTCCGAAAGCAAATACAATGAATATGGTTAGCGCCAGTGAAATGTTAAGTTTCGTAAATCCGAAATTAATGTCGACCACTTTGGTGTTCAGCACGGCAAAGGCCACCATGATGAGCACGATAATTAATGTAGTAAAGAAATATTTCTGCATAACTGTTGTTTTTTAAGGTACCGGAACATATAAAGCAAAGATAGCGAAAGATACCACTGATATTGTAAATCCAAACATGAAAATGGTGTAGGCTGTTCGAAGCAGACGGTATTTCTTCCCCAGTACTTTACCAAGGAAATACTGGTCCATTATCATATTGGTGTAAAGGCCGTCGTAATCCTTCATCATTTCTTTGATGGCGTCTTCATAATCGTTGAGTGTCATGTTATAAAAGTTCCCGAAAAAAAGGAGGTTCACTTTTTTTGCTTTCACATCCGAAAGGTTGAAGCGTCCTTTGCTAATGTTGGGCCGTGTGGACAAAATCGCGAAAATCATGGTCACCAAACTCGTCAGTAAGAAGATGAGCGACGGAACGATAATATTCGGATATTCGCTAAACTTCCGAACCAGCATTGTTACGATAATAGAAATGATAATCGAGTTAACCGAAATCAGGATATTCGCTTTGTTATCCGCTATTGAGCTGAGGTTAATCTGGTTGCGTGCGGTCATTCTGAACATCGTCTCAATTCCCCGCGAAGGGCTTTGAAGCTTGTTGTTCTTTTTCTTCAGCTTCTTGATTTCCTTATTCAGCTCCTTTTCCTTCTCATGCTGTTTAGCCTCCAGCTTTTCTATCTCCCGCTGCACCTGGTGCTGGTTAAACTCTTTTCCGGGTTGCATGGCGGCCTTGGCGTAGTTTGTGAAATACTGATGCAGTGAGAGGAAATAGGCGGTCTGATCCCAAAAAGTGCGCTCGTCCATCGTGCTGCCGTAAATATTGTTCCACTCATTTCTCAGTTTGATATTCCGGATGATGAATTCTTCCTCCAGCGACAGGTGAAACATATCAGCGTCGCACAGAATCTCACCAATTTTATTCGTGGGCGACTGCGGTATCTGCGTACTCAGTATACCTTCCTCGATTTGTCTTATTCGTTCTTCCGAAATTTTTCCTGTCAGGAATTTTCTCGCCATTGCTGCGCTGTGGTTCTCATGGTCAGCTGTATCTCTTGCAAAACCGCTGTCGTGAAACCATGCGGCCAGCATCAGGGTTTCCAGATCCTCATCATTAAGCCCTTCCTCGCGCCCGATTATTTTGCTATAGTGAACCACCTCGCGGGTGTGCTGCATATCGTGGTATTCAAACCCGGAGGGTATTTCCTTTTCAAAAATCTGTGAAACGTGTTGTTCTGCCTGCTCCAATAAGCTCATGCGCATTATCATTGTTAAGATTAGTCTTATTGCCGGTCTTTCCTGTCAGATTTTTCCCTTGCCGGGAGGTCCGTTTTCCAAGGCAATAAAGTCTCTCAAAAATAGAAAAAATTGACTAGCATTCGAAAAATCCGTGAGAATTGCTATTTTTAAGGGCTAAGAATAAACAAAATCAGCACCGTAATGGCTAAAACTATCTCTGCATATCTTATTGCTTTGCCTTTGTTTTTTTTATCCCTGATCACTCTTGTTCAGGCCCAGGATCAATTCCCCTATAATCTTGATAAGCCATCTGCAACCTACGACATGCCAACTGTTTTGGAAGAAATCAGCGGGATCTTTCTGATGGACGATGACCGCTTTGCATGCATCCAGGATGAACTTGGTATTATTTTTATTTATGATACCTCTAAAAGAGAAGTAGCAGAAGAAATCCGGTTTGATAAAGACAAAGATTATGAAGATATTGAGATTATTGGTGATGATGCATACGTGCTGGAGGCCGATGGCGATATTCGCCAGGTACAGAACTTTTTGTCGGGTGATGTGAACGTGGTAACCTATGAAACCCCGCTTCGCACCGATAACGACACCGAAGGGCTTACTTACGATCCGGTGAACGAAGCCTTGCTTGTTGCGTGCAAAGGAGACCCCTCGTTGAAAGAGGGCCCTGAATATAAAGATAAAAGAGCGGTTTACCGTTTCTCGCTCAAAACCAAAAAGCTGGAAGAAACGCCATTTCTGCTGATGGATCTGGATAAGCTCATGCAGATGGAAGATATGAACGCACTCGCCCGCCTATCCTACCGCCTGGCGGCAGCGCTCGATCCTAATGGTGATGTGCGTTTTCAGCCTTCTGCTATAGCCATCCATCCCGAAACAGATCAGATATACATACTTAGTTTTACCAGCACAATGCTAACTGTGTTTGATCGTTCGGGGAAACTGAAAAATGTAATAGCTCTTGATAAAAAGATATTTCAGCAGCCTGAAGGAATGTGTTTCGATAAGTATGGGAATCTTTTCATCTCAAACGAAGCCAATGGCGGAACCGCAAATATTCTTAAATTTGAAAGGGTTGAAAACGAATAATAGTTCTGAATTTAACGATGAAACTACAATAACTACATTTTTAAGTATAAGCGAACAGCTAAATCAAAATTCATTAACTATGAGACAAAACTACTTTTCTTTGATTTTTTTATTTTTTGCCGGATTGATTTCGGCTCAGGCGCAGTTATCCCCTGAAGCAGATGCCGGTAAATCTGTGCAGCAGGCAGGTGCAGACCATAAAAATGTTGTGAATTCAAATACGCAAGCCGGGCAGCAGCATACCAGTGACGAGAAGCCACAACGGAGTGTGCTGGAATGGACCATTGAGGCGACCTACGAAATTCCGCAGTCGGCTTCCGGACTTGCCTGGGATGGCACCTACCTCTACTGTGGAATCTACGGCTCAAACGGTGATGAAATCTATCAGATCGATCCTGCTACAGGTGATTATTCGCTCTACCTCAATGCCCCCATCGAAGATTCGTACGGGCTGACTTTTGACGGGACGAATTTCTGGACAGTCAGCCAGGAGGGCAGTTCTTCTGATCCGGACACAGCCAGACAATTCGACAGTGATGGAAATGTGGTGGATGAGTTTACCCTGCCCGCACACTACATGTCAGGAATAGCCTACGACGGAGGTGATTTTTGGACGGCAGCCTATTACGATCCGGATGGATATATTTACAAAACAGATGATGAAGGAAACCTGTTGGATGAGTTTACCGCTCCCGACAACCAGCCCTGGGATCTCACCGTGGAGGGCAGTAACCTTTGGATGGCGGATAAATGGGGTGATGCGCTATACCAGATAGATAAAGCTACTGGTGATTTGATTGCCACTTATCCCAGTGAGCATACCGATCCCTCAGGAATTACCTGGGATGGGCAATACCTTTGGTATATCGATGAAGGTGAAGGCTCGAACTTCTGGCTCTACAAAGTGAACCTCAGTGGCTCTGGCTCTCCGGTGATAAATGTCCCGGTAACTTCACACAACTACGGGCTGGTGAATATTGGTCAGGATGAAACATGGAATATGACTGTCGAAAATACAGGTTCTACAGATTTAACAGTTACAGGTCTGGAAATTGATACCGACCAGTTATCTACCTCAGTATCTTTTCCCATTACAATAGCTCCGGATGATGAAACGGAAATTCCAATCACTTTTGATCCGTATGAGTTTGGCGAACTGGATGAAGTGGTGGTGCTCTCTTCTAACGATCCGTTGAACAGTGCTGTGGAAATTACATTATCCGGCAACGGGGTATTTGATGGGCCTGTAGCCAGCTTCTCTGCAGAATCACACAACTACGACGTCATCAGGCAGGGTGCTTCTGAGCGCTGGTATCTCACTATCGAGAATCACGGTGATGAGATACTTACTGTCAGTGATTTGAGTATCACACACAACGATTTTTATGTGCTTTCGGGGTTTGAACTGCCAATGGACATTCCTGTACTGGATGAGGGGCAAATCGGTGTCTGGTTTCACCCGCAAGAGGTGCAGACTTATGCTACCAATATGATTGTCAGTACTAACGACCCTGAAAATGGCGCGGTAACGGTAGCCCTTTCTGGAGAAGGTGAAGAGCCTCCGACAAATATGGGTGAGAATTTATGGGTGCACTACATCACTGAAGGCTACGACAACAGCGTAAAAGCTATCGTTTACCTGCCCGACCTCAATGATGATGGCGAGCATGAAATAGTTACTGCAAGCGAGGACAACTACATCCGCTGCCTTAACGGGAATTCGGATGACCCCGCTGATGTGCTGTGGGAAACAGAGATCTATTCAGGGAACCTTTATGGTCAGAACAGCATGATGCGCTCTGCCGATCTGAATGATGACGATATTGATGATGTGGTGGTAGGAACCACAGGAGGCGACCGTTCTGTTTGGGCCCTTTCGGGCGCCGATGGTGAGATGCTCTGGAAGTTCGAAACCAACATGTATGGCGACGGTGGCTGGGTTTACCAGGTGCATTCTAAACAGGATTATAACGAAGACGGTATCCCGGATGTGCTGGCTGCCTGTGGTGATGATGGACAAGATAGCGGACCAAAACGTATTTTTTGTCTGGATGGTACCAACGGAGATATGATTTGGCAGAAATATGCAGGAGGCCCTGCTTTTTCAGTGATTGGTGTGGATGACTTTACCGGAGACGGGCTGGCCGATGTGGTGGCCGGGGCTTCCGATGAAAGTGAAACACAAGCCACCGTATGGGGGCTTGATGGTGCCGATGGGGATGATGTCTGGTCGTTTGAGCCGGCAGGAACGTCGGTTTGGGCACTGGAACGTCTGTCAGATATCACCGGCGATGGGGTGAGCGACATAATCGCTGGTGACTTCAGCGGGAATTATTACCTGATGGATGCCACCGACGGTTCGGTTGTGGAGCAAGGTGGTGTTGGTAATGAATTGCTGCTTCGTTTCGAGAATGCCGGAAAACTTAACGGTGACCAATACGATGATATCGCGGTGGCCCACAGCGGAACGATGGCGACTACAATCGACGGGCTTACAGGAGATAAAGTCTGGACGGTGGGGCTTGAGGATAAATCATGGAACGTGAGGGTGATGAACGATGTGGATGGAGACAGCAAGCTGGATATTGCAGTAGGTACGCTTTATCAGAGCAACTATGCTTATATCCTGAGTGGTATCGATGGAAGTGAAGTGATGAAGAAGAGCTTTTCTGAACCGATAGACGGGCTGGGTGTGATTCCGGATGTGGTTGGCGACAATAGCTATGAAGTGGTGGTAGGTGGCCGTAACGGAACGGTAAGGTGTTTTTCAGGTGGTAACCTGCTTGTAAGCTCAGGGCCCGCCATTGTGAATGCCGACAAACTACATCACCAGGTGATGCCTAATCCATTTAGTCATCAACTGACTATTGAATTCTGGCTCAGCAAATCGCAGAGTGTGGATGTTGAAATCAGAGGGATGAATGGAAAAACCATCTTCCGTAAGGAGAACCTTCGCGCAGCACAGGGAATAAACGAATTGAGATGGAATCCACACAACCTATCCGGAACAAATATTCCGGCAGGTGTTTATGTGTATACCATCAAAACTTCAGAAGGAGTGGTTTCAGGAAAAATTGTTAAACAATAAAAAGAGTATTCTTACAGCAAGATCAAGGCCTGACTCTGTTCTGGCCTGATCTTGTTCCTTTTTAATGCAGAGTCCATGGATTTATCATTTTTAAAATTTCAGCTTAAATTCAGAAAAGTATTTGCCATAACCGTTTCGTGGCAAATTGTGGCTTTGCTTAACACCCTCTACATGTTTGCCTACGTTTCTTCGGTGGCTGAGGTGGAGGTGCCTTATAATCTGCCCCGGAGTTTGCTTTACTCTTTTATTATTGCCTCTTTAGGAGGTTTTTTATTCGGCTTCCTCGAGGTTTTTTACATGAAAAGCCTCCTTCGCAAAAAAACTTTTGGGTTTGTGCTGCTGGTAAAGATTACGCTCTACGTCGTATTACTTTTCCTGGTGTATGTGCTGGCTACCATGCTCTATTTCAAAAATGAGTATGCCATCTCCTTGTTTTCTTCAAAAGTGGTGTCGGCGGCCCTTGATTTTGTAATGCGACCATTCATGCTGCTTGAACTGGGGTTTTGGGGTATGATTATTATGCTGACGTTCTTTTACCTTGAAGTCTCAGAACGGTTAGGCCCCGGAGGATTGGCCGGTTTTATTCTTGGGAAATACCACAAACCCAAAAAGGAAACCCGTATTTTTATGTTTCTTGATATTAAAGGCTCTACACAGATTGCTGAGATGCTGGGGCATAAGAGGTACTTTGATTTCCTGAATGATTTTTTTAGCGATATCACCGATTCGGTAATCTTTAGTAAAGGCGATATCTATCAGTATGTAGGCGATGAGGTGGTTGTATCATGGACATTGAGAAACGGCTTGAAGAATGCCCAGTGCATGAAATGTTTTTTCGACATTAAACAGAATATCCAAAAGAGAAAAGACGATTACTTAAATACCTATGGCTTTGTTCCTGATTTTAAAGCAGGGTTCAATCATGGCGAAGTCATGGCCGGAGAGATTGGTCTTGTTAAGCGCGATCTTGTTTTTAGTGGCGATGTGTTGAATACAGGTGCCCGTATTCAGGAGAAGTGTAATGTTTATGGCGTGGATAACCTGATTTCGCGTGGACTCATCAAGTTTATCAGTTTGCCTGATGAGATGACCTGCGAGAGAGTGGACTCCATCACTTTACGTGGGAAAAAATCTAAAGTGGAACTTTACACTGTAAAATCGGCTTAAAACATACTGTTCGTACGAACCACCCCGATTTCCTTTCTCACATCGTTAATTCTTATAACTTTGAACTTAAATTTCAAATCATGCGAAAAGAGCAGGACTTTCTGGGAACAGTAGAGATTGAAGAGGATGCCTTGTATGGTATTCATTCGGTAAGGGCCAGGGAAAATTTCCCCGATCGCACCTTGTTTCACAGAGAATGGTACGAGGCGGTGGGGCTGGTGAAGTCGGCATGTTACCGCACTACGAATCGGTTTTTTAAGGCGCTGGCCGAGCGCTTTGATAAGGATAAAATCCCGGTAAAAACATTTTCGGAGGACATACTTAAGGCGATGGACGAGGCAGCCACCGAGATAGGTGCCGGAAAACACTACAACCACTTTATCGTTCCGGCAGTTAGCGGCGGGGCAGGGACCAGCATTAATCTGAATGTGGATGAGATTATTGCCAACAGGGCGCTCATAAAGCTGGGGAAAAGTCCTGGAGATTACAGCTCTTGTGACCCTATTGAACACGCCAATATTTACCAGTCTACAAACGATGTGGTTCCTACAGCGCTCAAAGTAGCTTCGATGAAACTTTTGAATGAGCTGGAGGAGAAAATCAACGACCTGCGTTCTTCGACAGAGAAACTGGAATCGGAGCATCGCGATACCCTGCGCCTGGCCTATACACAAATGGAAGAAGCGGTCCCGTCAAGCTACGGAAAGCTTTTTAGTGCCTATTCAGATGCGCTTTCGCGCGATTGGTGGAGAGTTTCGAAGTGCCTTGAGCGAATTAAGGTCATCAATCTCGGGGGCAGTGCCGTGGGAACCGGAATGACAGTACCGCGCTTTTTTATTATGGAAGTGGTGCCGGAGTTGCAACGGCTCACAGGGTTGCCCGTTACGCGGGGCGAAAACCTGGTGGATGCTACACAAAACCTCGATGCCTTTGCTGAGGTACATGGTATTCTTAATGCCCATGCGGTGAACCTCGAAAAAATAGCATCTGACCTCAGATTGCTGGCCTCAGGCGTGGCAGGGGATACCGGGCTTTCTTTACCCGAAAAGCAGGTGGGCAGCTCAATTATGCCCGGAAAAGTGAACCCGGTGATTTCCGAATTTGTTATCTCCTCAGCGCATAAGGTGTATGCTAATGACGCCTTGATTAACAGGCTATGCGGACAAGGCGCTTTGGACTTGAATGCTTATGTTCCGCTTATCGGGCATGCCATGATAGATAGCCTGAAACTACTCATTGCAGCCATCAATACGATGAAGAAAAACCTTTTAGACGGCCTGAAAATTGACAAGGAAAAATCGGAAAAGAAAGTCTTGCAGAGTCCGTCAATTGCAACCGCGCTGGTTCCTTTTACAGGGTATAAGAAAGCATCAGAACTTGCAAGACTCATTAAAAATGAAAACCTGAACATTTATGAGGCGAACGCAAAGCTGAAAGCGATGGACGAGATGAAATTGAGGGAATTAATGAAACCACAGAATTTATTGAAATTGGGGTATTCTGTTAAAGATATTTTAGATTAAGCATGGCAAGAGGAAAGGAATCAAAACCGCACATTGGAATATTTGGGCGGCGTAACAACGGGAAGAGCAGCCTGATCAATGCGTTGGCCGGTCAGGAAATTGCCATTGTTTCCGATTATGCCGGCACCACAACCGACCCGGTAAAAAAGTCGATGGAGATCACCGGAATCGGAGCCACCATCCTGGTAGATACGGCCGGAATTGACGATGAGGGTGAGCTTGGCAAAAAGCGCATCAAGCGCAGCCTGGCTGCCATTAAAACCATCGATTTGGCTGTGCTGGTGGTGGCGCATAACACATTCGGCGAGGCAGAAGAAAGTCTTGTCAAGGAGTTTAATAACTACGCTATTCCGTATTTTATCGTTCACAACAAATCTGATGTGGAGCCGCTAAAACCAGAAAGCCAGTCACTGTGGAGAGGAATATACCAGGCGGAGATTATTGATTTCAGCACTTTTACAGGAGATGTTGAGGAGCTGGTTACCATCATCCGGAAAAACATGCCCGAGAGTGCCTTCAAGTCGAATACCCTCATCGGG
>JASMTJ010000621.1:0-10493 GCA_041694335.1 Bacteroidales bacterium | reverse complement strand
AAGAGAACAGCATTATAGAGCAGCTAAAGCAGATTTATGCTGATGCAAGTGATGCTTCTTCTCATCATCAGCCCATGCAGGAATTATCGGAAAGGCTGAACAGCACGATCATCGAACTGGAGGATATTTCCTCAGAAATGCAATCGCTTTCCGAAGAGATAAGCTTCAACCCCGAACGGATTGATGAGCTCAACAACCGGTTAAATGTTATTTATGAGTTGCAGCAGAAACACCGGGTAAACACCGTTAGCGATTTGCTCGATAAAATGCAGGAATTGCAGAAAAAGCTCGATTCTGTGAGTGGGTTGGAGATGGAGCTTGAACAATTAAAAAGAGAGATTTCACAAAAAGAGGCGCAGCTTCATAAGATTGCAGACCAGATTTCTGAAAAAAGGAAGCACGAAATTCCGAAAGTGGAGCAGGAAGTGATGAAAACACTGGAGCAGCTTGGAATGGCCGATGCCATCTTTAAAGTGCGTCATCAAAAAAATGAGGACATCGGGCCGCACGGCAAAGATGAAATCACGTTCGCTTTTTCTGCAAATAAGGGTGTGCCACCCCAGCCGCTCGAGAAAATTGCCTCAGGCGGAGAATTATCGCGCCTGATGCTCTCGGTCAAATCACTGATTGCCTCCAAGACCATGCTTCCAACGGTTATTTTTGACGAAATCGACAGCGGCGTGTCGGGAGATATTGCAGGGAAAACCGGCAATATCATGAAAAGGATGTCGAAAAACATACAAGTCATTGCTATTACGCACCTTCCGCAAATTGCCGGAAAAAGTGATGACCATCTTTTTGCTTACAAAGAAGTTGAAAACGGAAAGACTTATTCGCATTTGAAAAAACTTCTTTCGGATCAACGTGTTGAAGAACTGGCTAAGATGCTTAGCGATAACAAAGTTACTGAAGCGGCTTTAGCTACTGCTAAACAATTAATGAAATCGAATTAATCAATAAACCATTGATATGAGCTATAATTTACTGAAAGGAAAAAAAGGAGTGATTTTCGGTGCTTTGAATGAAAATTCAATGGCTTGGAAAATTGCAGAGCGCGCATACGAGGAAGGTGCCGAGGTAGTATTGTCAAACACACCTGTATCAATCAGAATGGGGAATGTTCAGCAACTGGCTGAGAAACTAAACAGCCAGGTGGTACCTGCTGATGCAACCAAAGTTGAGGATATCAAGAAGGTTTATGATGCTGCAAAAGAACAATTTGGAGGTTCATTTGATTTTATCCTGCATTCTATCGGGATGTCTCCAAATGTCAGAAAAAAGGTGCCCTACGATGAACTAGACTACAACAAGTTTGAAAAGACCATTGATATCTCAGCTATCTCTTTCCATAAGATTATTCAGACGGCCAAGCAGATGGATGTGATTAATGAGTGGGGCTCTATTGTAGCACTTTCATATATTGCGGCCCAACGCACACTTTTCGAATATAACGACATGGCGGAAGCTAAAGCGTTGCTTGAATCCATTGCGCGAAGCTTTGGTTACATCTACGGCAGAGAAAAAATGGTGCGCATCAATACCATCTCGCAATCGCCCACCCCAACAACAGCCGGAAGTGGCGTTAAGGGCTTCGATGGCTTGATGGATTTTACCGAGCGGATGGCACCTCTCGGAAATGCGGATGCAGATGACCTGGCTAATTACTGCATCACCCTGTTTTCTGACCTTACCAAAAAAGTGACGATGCAGAACCTTTATCACGATGGCGGATTCTCGAGCATGGGTATGAGCAAGCGGGCCATGTTTATGTATAATAAAAGTTTAAACTGCGACGAATGCGATGATTAACAAACAAAAAGCCGGCAGTTAAAACTGTCGGCTTTTTGTTGCTTCTATAAATGACAATTATTTCCTGACTAAGAATTTCTGCATCGGACTGTTTCCTGCTTTCACAAAATAAATCCCGGTTTTGTATTCAGATAAATTAATCGTTGTGCTTTGCCCTTGGGCAACAAAGCGCTCAAGCACCTTTCCGTTGATGCTGTATATGCTTACTTCCAGATCAGATTTAGCTAAATCCAGGTTCAGGAAATTGGTGGCAGGGTTTGGATAAATTCCTTCAACCAGGCTGATTTCTTCGATACCAACATCGTTGATTTGATAACTCACAGAGTTGGTATATATCTGGTCGCCGGAATTCGCTCCATTGCCATTCGCAACATTTACAGCAGTATAAAAATTGATGTCACCATCAATTTCTGCCGGAGCCATCCAATTGGCTATCCATGTTCTGCTGTTTGATTGTGGTGATGTGCCGTTGAAGGTGTGCGATACCGCAGCATCACTGTTAACCAACCGGGTATTTTCCTCATCGGTTAACTGAAACTCCCCGATTTTATTTCCTGATTCATCTTCGGCAGTAAGCTCAAAACCGAAACGTCCGGCGTCGTCATCAGAAATACTTACTTCAATTTCATATGTTTCTCCTGGGATAAAACCCTCCGCCGGAATGTTGGAAGAAATCAATCCTTCAGCAGACATTGCTGTACCTGCATGACATTGAGTACAAGTGACACCACCGTCACCCGGCGATCCGGTTTTTCCCCCAGGGGATCCCGAACTGTTGTCAACTCCTGAAGATAAAAACACCGCCGTAGCGGTTGCTGCTAATAATAAAGCAAATGTGTAAAAATAATTTTTCATGATTGATAGTTTAGTTTCACTTAAAAGCTAAACAATGCCTCAGGGTGTTTGTTCTGAGATTATTATTTTTATCTATTTGGGACACTACTATTAAGCAGAAGAATACTAACATATGATGAAGAAAGTTTTGGATTTCCTTTTCTCCATGCAACTTATGGGGATACTGATCATAATTTTTGCCGTCGCCAGCGGAACCGCCACATTTATCGAAAACGATTTTGGAACACCAACTGCAAGGGCACTTGTTTACGATGCCACCTGGTTTGAAATTGTCTTGTTTCTTTTAACAATCAATCTTATCGGGAGTTTCGTAAAATACAGGGTGCTCAAGCGCTCTAAACTCTCCATTATTGTTTTCCATTTTTCATTTATCGTCATTTTTATTGGCGCAGCCATCACCCGCTACCTCGGGTATGAGGGCTCGATGCATATCAGGGAAAATAAAACCTCCAACACTATCCGGTCATATGAAGACTATCTGCATGTTTCGGATGGGCGTGACACCAGTACCTTCGAAGTCACCTTTGCCGACGGGATCAACAATGAGTTCTCCACCACAGAAAATGTGAATGGTCAAGACATCCAAATTGAATTAACAGGATTTATACCCAATGCCACAGAATCTCTTATCGAAGTTCCTGATGGCGATCCTGTATTGACTTTCAGCTTGATTCAGGACAACAAACGCCAGGTTTCATACGTCCGCGATGGGCAAATGCGAATGCTTTATTCAAACCTTTTCGGGATGAATATCGATGACAAAAACGCTATTGTTTTCAGCAATGAAAAAGACAGCATCTACATCCAATCGCCAGACTCAGTCCATGTGATAGACATGACCGCCCAGGCCCGAAAATATGCCCCTGAAGAGAAAATTCCATTCCGGAAAGGAGTCCTTTACAGGGTGGCTCCCAATCTTCAAATTTCCAGGCAAAAGTTTTACCCATCGGCTCGCATAAATTATCAGGCCGCCGACACACCCGAACAGCGCTACGCCGACATCCTTTTATTCGAACTCAATGACGGCAGCAACACCAAAGAAGTTGTTGTAAGAGGAGCCAGCGGAACGGAAGGTGATTACACTCCGGTTATCATAAACGGACAACAATTGCAGATGGCTTATGGTGCCAAAACCATCAAGCTGCCTTTTTCCCTGAAGCTGAAAGACTTTAAACTCGACCGCTATCCGGGCTCAAACAGTCCCTCATCGTTCGAAAGCGAAGTGGTGCTCATCGACAAAGAAAGAAATATCCATGAAGACCGTCGTATTTACATGAATAATGTATTAAAGCACCGTGGGTATCGGTTTTATCAAAGTTCATACGATCAGGACGAACTGGGAACCATTCTCTCTGTAAACCACGACAGTCTCGGAACGATCGTTACTTACATCGGTTATTTTCTGCTGACCGTAGGAATGATAATGGCGCTGTTCACCAAAAACAGCCGTTTTCGTACTTTATCAAGAAAAATCAGGGAAATGCAACAACCAACTGCTATATTACTGATTCTGCTCTCACTTGCGTTTACTCCTTCCATGGCCCAAACAAGTGGGGAATTGAAAGTGGTTGACTATGATCATGCGCGCTCTTTCGGGAAACTTTTAGTGCAAGACAAACAAGGAAGAGTGGAACCCATCAACACACTTTCAAGCGAAGTGGTCAGAAAGGTCAGCCGGAAAGTTGCCTTCAAAGGCTTGCATTCCGACCAGGTGTTTTTAGGAATGATTCTTCATCCTGATAAGTGGAAAAATGTAGCTATGATCAAAGTGTCTCATCCAGAGCTAAAGAAAATGGCGGGCCTTGATTCGGATTATGCAGCCTTTAGCGATTTTGTAAATGAACAGCAAGGAAGCTACATGCTCAGGAGCGCAGTTGAAAAAGCCTATGCCAAAAAGCCAGCTGAGCGAAACAAATTTGATAAGGAAGTCATCAAGGTCGACGAGCGCATCAACATCTTCTACATGGCATCACTTGGACAATACCTGAAAATATTTCCTCATCCTGAAGACTCTCATCACCCATGGTATACCCCTTTTCAGCAGCAGATCGACATGCCCTCAGACGATTCTGTGTTTGTAAGGAATATTTTTAACCTCTACGCCAGCGCAGTGCAAAATGGCCTTGAATCGGGTGATTACAGTGAAGCCGAAAAATACCTTGACGGGATAAAAAAGTATCAAAATACCTACGGTAAAGAGATTATTCCTCCGGAAGTGAAACAAAAAGCAGAAATCTTATACAATGATATTCAGGTGTTCTACCGCTTATCGTCGGTTTATGGTTTATTTGGCTTTGTTTTACTTATACTGCTGTTTGTCAGGATTCTTTCCCGCCACTTTCTTAAGTGGCCGGTCATCATCTTTTCATGGCTGATTTACATTGCTTTCGCGATGCATGTTTCAGGGCTGGCACTGAGATGGTATCTCTCTGGTCATGCTCCGTGGAGTGATGGCTATGAATCTCTGATTTACATAGCTTTTGCCACGGTCCTTGCCGGGATCATCTTTTCGAGAAAATCACCGCTGACGCTGGCGGCAACAGCCATCCTGGCCTCTATCACTTTAATGGTGGCTCATCTGTCCTGGATGGATCCTGAAATCACTAACCTTGTACCGGTCCTGAAATCCTACTGGCTCACCATACACGTAAGCATCATCACGGCAAGTTACGGCTTCTTTGCCTTGGGAGCATTGCTCGGATTCCTCAATCTTATTTTCAACTTGTTTAAAACCGACAAAAATATCCTTAAAGTAGATGAGCGTATCGAAGAGCTGAGCTACATCAATGAGATGAGTATCACGGTAGGCCTTTACATGCTTACCATCGGAACGTTTCTTGGGGGTATATGGGCCAATGAGTCATGGGGCCGCTATTGGGGATGGGATCCGAAAGAAACATGGGCCCTGGTCTCTATTTTGGTTTATGCTTTTATAGTTCATATGCGAATGATGCCCGGACTCAAAAGCAGATACACCTTTAACCTGTTTACAGTAATCGGTTTTGGTTCAATTATCATGACCTACTTTGGCGTCAACTATTATCTTTCAGGATTACACAGTTATGCCAAGGGTGATCCGGTGCCGATTCCAACGTTTGTTTACTACACCATAGCCACCATTATTATTGTGGGGATATTCTCATACATAAATGACCGGAAATACAGAAGCATCACCGGCTTGTAGGGGAAATCGATTTAACAAATTTTTCCGGAAGGATTGGCTGGTGCGGCTATGATTATTCCTTCAATTTCATAAATTAGCATTTGAAACGATTGTGCTTATGATAAAAGGTGCCATTTTTGATATGGATGGCCTGTTAGTGGATACCGAGCCTTTGTGGCAACAGGCTGAAACAGAGATTTTTCAGGAGCTGGGCGCCCCTCTCACCAAAGAGATGTGCAAAACCATGATGGGACGGAGAATAGATGATGTGGTGGGGCATTGGTTTAAAACGTTTTCAATCAGATCGAAAACGGAAAAGGAAGTCGTTCTTGATATCCAGGACAAAATGGAGGCGCTGATAAGAGAAGGAATCACGCTGCTTCCGGGCGCCAGGGAATGTCTTGAGTATTTTAACGACTACAATTATAAAATTGCGCTTGCTTCTTCAAGTGCCATGCAATTGATTAATGCGGTTATTGAAACCACTGATATAAGTAATTATTTTTCAGTCATCCGCTCGGGCGAGTGCGAGTTATACGGAAAGCCACATCCCGCCATTTTCCTTACCACGTTGCGCGAAATGGAGTTAAATGCAGACGAAGTAGTGGTTTTGGAGGATTCCTTTCATGGAGCCATTGCCGCCAAGGCCGCCCAGATGAAAACAATTCTTGTTCCATCAAAGGAAGATTACAATAACCCAAAAACAGACTTTGTGGATTTTAAGCTAAAATCCCTCCTGGACCTTAAAGAGGATCACCTCTGATTTGCTAAAGCTTATCCATATGATCATGGTAAAACTTTGCCTGGTTTAAAACTTCTTCGCGGCTTTCAGGAGTTTTCTTTTCCCAGTTCTTCACCAGGAAATTCATCCTGCGGTTTTTTGACAGCATGTCCTTGTTTTTATTCAGAAAATTCCAAAACAACGAATTAAAAGGACAGGCATTCTTGCCGGTAGTTTTTTTATGATCATAGGAGCAGGATTTGCAATAATTACTCATCTTGTTGATATAGTTGGCTGAGCTGACATAAGGCTTTGTTGCCACGATGCCACCATCAGCAAACTGGCTCATCCCTCTGGTGTTGGGCATTTCAACCCATTCGAAAGCATCGATGTACACCCCCAGATACCATCGGTCCACTTCATCGGGATGGGTTTCGTTGAGCAAGGCAAAATTTCCGGTGACCATCAGTCGCTGAATATGGTGCGCGTAGGCATAATCGAGCGATTGTCCAATAGCCGATTTCATGCAATGCATTTTCGTTTCCCCGCTCCAGTAAAAATCAGGAAGCTTCCGCTGATGGTTGAAAAAGTTCTTCTGTCCGTATTGAGGCATGTGGGCCCAGTAAATGCCCCGCATAAATTCACGCCAGCCTAAGATCTGACGGATAAAACCTTCAGCCTGTGCAATTTCTGTTTTCTCTGATTTATGATAAGCCTCCTCCACCCTGTTCAGCACTTCTTTCGGGCTCAGCATTTTTATATTCATGGAGAAAGATAATCGCGAATGATAAATATTCCAATAATCGGTATGCATTGCATCCTGATAGGTACCAAAATCAGGAAGAAGGTTTTTGATAAAATAGTCCAAAAGCTGCAAACTCTGTTCCCGGGTCGTAGGCCAGGTGAAGTTTTCCGGGCTATCACTGCCGAAAGTTGAAACTTCCCATTTTTTAAGCTTTTGAGGTAATTCCTTGTCGGGAAGTCCGAAGGTAAGAGGCTCAGGTGGTTGGTGATTTTTCGGGAGTTTGTTGCGGTTGCTTTTATCAAAGTTCCAGGCAGCTCCCACCGGCTTGCCATCATTCATCAAAACATGATGCTTCTTGCGCATGTCGCGGTAAAAATGTTCCATCACCCACGACTTCTTTCCTTTGAAAAAAGTCTCAACATCATTTCTTTCCGTAAAAAAATGCTCTGAAGAAACCATTCTTGTTTTAATGCTCAACTCCCGGCAGAAATCCGAGAGCTGTTTATCCAGCCGATATTCATCAGGTTCCTGGTATTCGAAAATGTCAAAATCCTCCACTTTAATTAAACGTTTAAGGTTTTTGTTGAACGAATGCTGGTTTTCGGGGTCATCAAACTTGAAGTAAACCACCTGATGCCCTTGCCTTTCTATATTTTCGGCAAAAGCACGCATAGCCGAAAAGATTGCCATTACTTTCTGTGCGTGATGTAAAAAATATTCCGTTTCCGGCTTTATCTCCATCATCACGTATGTAGTATTTTTGTTCGTTTCATCAAACCACGAATGATTAATGTTCAGCTGGTCACCTAATATGAGTCTGAGTGTTTTCATCGTTTATCTTGTTTTCTTTGTCAGGATTTAAAAAATGATTTGCCCTTCATTAGGGTCTCCAAAAGACTGATGTGTACCCGAAAAATACCTTTGTGCAATCAACAGTGTAAGAAAGGCATCGATATGATGCCAAGAGAGATTGGATTTATCTTTTATTTTTAATCCGGAATTCAACTCCAGAACATCTTTAACTGAAGTAATATTCGCAGTACGCATTTTATATCCCAACTCATCTATTTTCAGATGGCGCGCCAGTCCACCGGGATAACTTTCATAAAACTCTGTTTCAGGGAACATGTCCTTAAGTTTTATGGCCCTTGCGGTAAGTCCCCCTAAAAACATAGGCGACATTGCCCGAACCCTCCGGTCGCACTTCCTGTAAAAGTAATCATTAAATCCCGGTTTACCGGAATAAACCCCGGGAAGGGAAAGCGGAGCATCAATAAATATGTGTTGTGGTTGAAGGTGCTGGATCAGGCTTATGAGAAAATCATCACTGCTTTTGTTTTTCTTGCTGCGCTGAAAAAACACCACATTATTCTCAACATAAGCAACAACCGTGTTACCACTTAATTGACTTCCTAAATCAATACCTATAATGTGTTGAGAGATTTGAATCATTGATTAAACATCTTTTCCAGTACTTCGTGACGATATTTAAAAATTCCCTCCACGCGCTTTCTAATCAGCAGTTTTTCGAAGGGAAGCCCCAGAATACCAAGCGGAGCTGCAAAGTAAACAATGTCTTTCATCACCACTCCGTCAGGCACCTCCCTGAAATGATGCTGATGATGCCAGATAGCAAATGGTCCTTTCTTCTGATTATCGACGAAAAAGTAAGGAGGACGCACATGCGTGATTTCAGTCATCCAGTTCAGTGGAATATTCAATAGTGGTTTCACCTTGTAGGTGATAATCATTCCAGCATACATTCCTGACTCAGGAACCTCGCTTGTGATATCGAACCCCATATACGGAGGAGTGATTTTCTTGAGGTTTTCCGGTCTTGAAAAGAAATCCCATGCCTCATTTATGTTCATAGGAATAAACTGTTCTCTTATAATTTTATCCATAATATTTTGTTAATGTTTAATTTATTATTTGTTTCATTAAACAATATTGCTTGTTTAATGTTCGTACTTTAAATTTAAAACAAAATATGCAATTATGAAAACTCTAACACAAACTTTTTTAACAATCCTTGTAACACTGGGATTTTCTATTACCGCACTGTCTCAAACTGCACGTGTGCAGGTAATCCATAATTCAGCCGATGTAGCTGCTGAAACGGTTGATATCTGGTTAAACGAAACATTACTGCTCGACGACTTTTCGTTCCGTACATCATCTCCGTTTATAGATGCTCCGGCAGAAGAGGAAATCACTATTAGTGTGGCCCCGGCTAACAGCACAAGCACTGATGATGCCATTGCTCAATTTGATTATGTATTAGAAGAAGATGAGAAATACATATTAGTAGCAAATGGTATTGTAAGTGAAGATGGTTATGATCCTTCTACACCTTTCAATATCTATGTATATGATATGGCGCGCGAAATGGCCACTGATGGTGCCAATACGGATGCCCTGGTATTCCATGGCTCTACAGACGCACCAATGGTTGACGTGGTAGAAGTGGGTGCCGGTGCGGGTACGATTGTGGATAATGCCGCTTATGGCGATTTTGCAGGATACCTCGAACTACCCAACGCAGATTATTCGCTGCAGGTAAGGGATGAGTCAGGCACAACAACGGTTGCTCAGTTTGCTGCTCCATTATCCACGCTCGAACTGGATGGTGCTGCCTTAACGATTGTTGCCAGCGGGGTCCTGAATCCGGAGAATAACAGCGGTGGAGAAGCTTTCGGTCTCTATGTGGCACTTCCTTCGGGTGGTGAACTGGTTGAACTTCCGGCAGAAAGTATTTCTACTGCCAGAGTACAGGTAATCCATAACTCAGCTGATGCCGCTGCCGAAACAGTAGACATCTGGTTGAATGATACTCCTTTATTGGATGACTTCTCCTTTCGCACGGCATCACCGTTTATAGATGCCCCTGCCGGTGAAGAATTCACTATCAGTGTGGCACCAGCTAACAGCACCAGTGCAGACGATGCTATCGCTCAGTTTGACTACACCCTCGAAGGTGGCGAAAAGTACATCCTGGTAGCCAACGGTATTGTCAGTGAAAGCGGATATGATCCGGCGGAAGCCTTTGATATTTACGTTTACAACATGGCGCGTGAAATGGCCACCGATGGTGCCAATACGGATGCCCTGGTATTCCATGGCTCTACGGATGCACCAACGGTTGACGTGGTAGAAGTGGGTGCCGGTGCGGGTACGATTGTGGATAATGCCGCTTATGG
>JASMTJ010000620.1:0-2231 GCA_041694335.1 Bacteroidales bacterium | reverse complement strand
TCCTTATAGAATTTTACTTTGGCTTCATATTCACCCACTTCTTTGATAGCGTTGCCATCAACCACCACCATCTTGCGGTCCACCTCGTAGTTGTGCTGCTCTTGCAGGGCTTCTGCAATCTGAACGGCGTTTACCGATCCAAAGATTTTTCCGGATGTACCGGCTTTGGCACCGATTTTTACGCTTACGCCTTCCATCTCATCGGCTTTGGTTTGCGCTTCACTGCGAAGTTTTTCTTCTTTAAAAGCTTTTTGGCGAAGGATTTCCTCGCGCTGCTTTTTCTCTCCGGGAGTTGCAAAAATGGCAAGTCCTTTCGGGATGAGATAATTTCTGGCATAACCCGGCTTAACGGTCACCAGATCGTTTGAATAGCCTAAGTTGCTGACGTCTTTCTTTAAAATTACTTCCATGGTTGCCTCCCTATTTTAATAAGTCAGTATTATATGGTAACAATGCAAGGTGGCGGGCACGCTTCACAGCCTGGGCCACTTTTCTCTGATATTTCGTTGAAGTACCTGTAATGCGGCGTGGGAGAAGTTTTCCCTGCTCGTTTACAAACTTCATCAAAAAATCTGCATCTTTATAGTCGATATACTTGATCCCTGCTTTCTTGAAACGACAATATTTCTTCTTTTTCGTCTCAACGTTAATCGGGGTTAAATACTTAATTTCTGATTGATTATTTGCCATGATTTACGATTTTTAAGATTGTGCTTCCTTGTTTTCTTTTGGCTGATCAGCGCTCTCTTTAGCTTTGCGGCGCTTCTTCTCGTTATACTCCACAGCATGTTTGTCGAGACGAACGGTAAGGAAACGCATCAGGCGCTCATCGCGCTTCATTTCCACTTCCAGTTCCTCCAGAATAGAACCTTCTGCCTGGTACTCGAGCAGGTGGTAAAATCCGGTTGATTTCTTCTGGATAGGGTAGGCCAGCTTTTTCAATCCCCAATGTTCTTCATGAACCAGATCTGCTCCGCGATCTTTGAGCATATCCTTGAACTTTTGAACCGTTTCCTTCATCTGCGCGTCAGATAAAACGGGAGTTATAATGAAAACGGTTTCGTACTGATTCTTCATTTAACTGATTTTTAGTTTAATAAATACTTAATTAACATTTCCGAAAAATCGGACTGCAAAAGTATAAAATTCTTTTTTACAATGCAATAACTTCGTGGGATAAATAGATTCAATTCGGTTGTCAGTTTTCAGTTTTCAGTTTTCAGTTATCAGTTGTCGGTTATCAGTTGTCAGTTATCAATTGTCGGTTATCAGTTGCTTGCCCTGTGAAATTCGACGCAGGAGAGTATTTCATCAGGGTCGGTTGTTCCGATTCGTCCCTCATCGGGATTAGTTCCACCTTCATCTTCCAGTTCGCTTCACTCCTGAAAGTCGGGTGTCACTGAATCGGTTTTCAGTTAACGGATAACTGATAACTGATAACTGACAACTTCTTAATGTCTTCCTTCTAATCAGAGAATTCGTAAAGGATGCTTGCCGGTGTTTTGTTGTTTTTTGAGGCGTTGAGTACTTCAATTCCTACCAAATCTCCTTTTTCATCGTAGTCAATGATTATCCCGGGTTTATTTTCCTCGCTTTCCACCACCTTATTCTCAGAAAGCATTATATATATGGCATCTGCTTCTTTATCGTATTTAATCTTCATACTTACCGGTTTTTGACGTTTTGTAACATGTAATAACCACTGATGGTTCTTTACAATGATTTATAAATACCCTGTAAAGATACTTTATATTGTTCTCGATAACCACCTTTTGGAAAACTTTAACACACTGTTCGTCAACTATAATGCTATCCGGATCTTCAATCGTATTGGCTATTATACGATAGGATAGTTGCCTCCGAATTATTTGCTCTTTAGCGTGTTTCGAAAAGGAGTAGTTCATAATTAATGAGGTCAGTTGTCGGTTGTCCCGATTCGTACCTCATCGGGATTTCCGCCCGTCTGCCCGACTGTATTATTCAGGCGGGGATGAATCCGTTCGGACGGGAGTTCGACTATCAACATATGGTTCGTTTAATGCTCCCATATCTTGTGCCTCACCGAATTGGTTGTCGGTTTTCGGTTGTCGGTTAACTGATAACTTCTTAATCACTGACAACCGACAACCAAAAACCGTATAAACTCTTTCTTATAATCCTTCCTGCCATAACCTTCAACAATATTCGTCCGAACACTTTGGCTGGATCTTCTCAGCTGACTTCCTGTTTCA
>JASMTJ010000619.1:0-1474 GCA_041694335.1 Bacteroidales bacterium | reverse complement strand
GTCAACCGATTTGCCCTAATTTTGTTACCTGGCATGAGAAAAAAGATAGAAGCAAGGATTTAAACTAGGGTCTTACACCTCGCGACAGTGTAACATTTTGAAATATCGACGATTTCTCGAAAAATCCGGGCTGACCAGCTAAAGTCGAGTTTTGGTCTCAATTACAGACGGCCCCAAACGTAGCAAATCAAAAAAGCGGCTACGATTCCAAAACGAATCGTAGCCGCTTTTTTGATGCCAGGTTCATAACCGAGGGCAACCTCAATTGTTCCGGGAGTCGATCGAAATGCTCCCGATACGTCTAAGTACGTGTTCTCAAAGGAGACCCTCGGCTGGGCTCTTTTAAGAAAAAAAACCAGAATAGCGTAACGCTATTGCAAACCCTTTTGCACCTCTTCCATGAGTTTTTGAGCCTTTTGGAGTTTAGCTGCTTCGTCATCACTCATTTGCTGACCAAGATAGCCAGCCTTTTGATTGATCTCCTGCAGGGCATTGACCAAAAGCATCTTCCGAGTTTTTTCCGGCAGATCTTCCAACTCAGCAATTCTGGTGTCCATTTCGGAAATATCCGACCGCACGTTGGCAACCTTTTTGGTCACACTGGTCATGCCAGATTTGACATCTTGAACGCTCTCACCGAGGGTCGTCAATGAATTGTCTAGGTAACTGACATCACCGGCCACGGAACTGATCTTGCCATCCATTGTGGTCATCTTTTTATTCAATGCAACCACGTCCTCTTCAAGGTAGGCCAACTCATCTACCCTGTGCTCCAAGCCTGTCAAATTTTGATTAATCCCGTAGAAAAACACGACGACCAAGACCACGGCCAAAAGCGAAACAAAAAGTCCCACTTTACCCATATCACGCCGGGTCTCTTCCAAAAGTTTTTCCGGATTTGCCATGTTTTCCTCAGGAACATCAGTGGAAGGCGCATTGCCGTGCTGCGCCTGACTGACTTTCTCATTTCCAGCCATGTACTCCAACCTCCTTGATTCATAAACAATGCCAAAAAGCTGTTGCCCACACCCATAGAAGCGCCTGTGGCTTCCCGTCTTGTTCCAAAGAACTTCGGCAACAAAAAGAATGTATTTTTCTATCGTATTTCTACGCCAAAAGCAAGCATGACACAAAGGAGCAAGAAATTAACTAATCAAATCAAGGTGTTAAGATAAAAATCAAATGTACGCTCATTCCCGAAGACAAACAAAGTTCACAAGTGAACATGTCCTTTTCATTCAGCCATTGCCCCAGGGGCTGGTGTTTTTTTTTGGGGGTTCTGATGTATCCTTTGTTCATAAAAAAACCCCTCAAGAAGAGGGGTTTTTTGAACAATGTCCTGGCAGCGACCTACTTTCCCACGGTTAAAACCGGAGTATCATTGGCGCTGGAGAGCTTAACGGCCGAGTTCGGAATGGAATCGGGTGTGTCCTCTCCGCTATGGCTACCAGGACAAACTATGCAAATATATTAG
>JASMTJ010000618.1:0-10855 GCA_041694335.1 Bacteroidales bacterium | reverse complement strand
GGAGGTTTGGAGGGTAGAGGAACGTGAAGAAATCTCTAAACCGCTCGTTATTGACCCCTAAATCCCCTAAAGGGGACTTTAATAAAGAACTGTTTTGAAGCTAAGCGTATCTGATGGGAAATTGTTAATGCTCTGTGTCACTCTGTGATTCTCTGAGCAGCTTTGTGCTATAATTATTCCACAGAGGAACACGTAGGATCGCAGAGTTTCACAATGGGAAAAGAGAAGAAAAAAGGACTGAGAGACGGAAAGAAAGGACAAACCGACAACTGAAAACCGACAACCGAAAACAGATAACCGATAACTGAAAACCGATAACCGACAACCGAAAGACTAATCTTAACTCAGAGCAATCCAATCACAAATAGCAGGTAGCTATAGTTCGCAAGAAAAGATTTAGGCCCCATGAGAATGAGCATAAAAAAGAGGCCTTCCTTCCGGAAGACCTCCCAATTGTTAATCTATAAAACTGCAATTTTTATATTACTTAACAACCATTTTTTTGGTTACTGTTTCGTCGTTGATGTTCACGTTGTAGAAGTAAACGCCTGTTTCGAGGTTTGCAGCATTGATTTGCATCGTGTGCGTACCTGCTTTAACAGAACCTTTGTCAACACGCTGAACTGTCTGACCCACCAGGTTTACTACTTCCATGCTGAGGTTGGCGTTTTCGGCCAGTTCCACCTCTACAGTTGAAGTGCTGCTGAATGGGTTAGGATAGTTCTGAGATACGGTGTTTTGAGATGCCATATCTACGTCGTTGATGCTTACACCTAACTCACCATAATCAGCCATGTCAATATCCAGAACACCCATAGTGTTGGTAGTGTATTCACTTTGAGGATCGTCTTCGTTCAGAGCAAGACCTACAATGTTGTCTCTCTGGTACATGATACGTACTTTATCATCACCCGGAAGGATGTTAAACATCTGTGGGTAAAGGCACTCATCGAAAGTGTGAATAGGATCGCCAGTAGCATCAAAAGCCTCGTTCCATGTATCCAGGTAGTTGCTGTATGCTCTTGTCCAGATGTGACGATATAACCATGAAGTGCTGTTTTCGTCTTCCATCATAGTTGAATAAGTAACAAACACGTTGTCGTGCTCATCAACCATCAGTGAAGGCATTGTAGAAAGCCCGCCACCGCGGTACTGGTGAATTTGTGTTTCAATATCTGCGTTATATACGCCATATTCTCCATCGTTGTTCACATCAGGAACACCTGCGATGTAAGTTTCGTCTTCCACGAGGTTGTCTAACCAAAGTGCATCGTGCTGGTTTTCGGCAGTGAAAGGAGGCATCGTTTCGTTCCAGTAAACAATACCCTCAACAAATGGGAAGATAGAATAAGTACTTCCTGATCCTGTTTCTTCTTTGTAAGCTCTGCTTAAACCGAAAGCCAGGTGAACGTTACCTTCGCTGTCGATGGTAGCACCTAAAGTTCCGTCAGGAGCAGAAATAGTATCTTCAGTTACGAGGTTGTCATAGTCAACAAGGTTGTAAGGGTTTTCCCAAACAACAGTTTTTTCCCATGTTTCACCATTGTCTTCAGACTTGATGATGAAAGTGTCGTGACCATACCAGTTAGAAGTAACGGCAAGTGCAATTACATCACCACGCTGTGCCCAAACATATTCGTCGGCGTTAATTCCGAGGTAAGTATCGCTGTCGATTCCGGGAAGCAGGATGTTTTCATCCACCCAGGTTTCGCCACCGTCAGTAGAACGAGAATATACGATAGCACCGTCAAGGCCTTCGTATACAGAACCACCGTTGGCTACGTTTGGAAGGGCGCCTACCATGTGAATAGTGTTGCCATTAGTAGTAACTCTTGGCCACAGGATATCTTGTCCTTCAGGACCAGCAAACTCTTGGTATTCCCAGTCGCCAGTTCCTTTGTTTTCGCGTGTGGAAAGCTTCAGCACGAGACCGGTGTGAGCAACAACCAGTTCGCCATTGTCTCCGAGAGGAGCGTAACTTGGCCAGCCTACGCGTTCGTTTTCGATTCTTTCGGTGGGCATATCCATCCATTCCGAACCATCAAAATAGTTGTATCCGGTTCCTCTGCCTGGAAAAGAAGGATCTTCCATACCCATAGTCCAAACAGCAGCCATAGTACCGTCTTCATAGCGGTAAACTCTGTTTTCAACGGCGTCATTTGACTGGAGGTCGTAAACAGATTCTCCGATGTCTGATTCGCCAATTGCTCTTGATCTGTCGTATACAGGTGCATAGCCTTCAGGGTTAGCTGAACCAAGGTCGCTAACAACTTCGTTTTTATACATTTTTACTGAATACTCAAGAGCTTCTTTTGGTACTTTTTTTGAAATTTGAGCCATCAGTCCCAGACCTGAACCAATAGCTAATGCAAATAGTAAAATCTTCTTCATAATAAGTAATTTTTAGAATTTTGAGTGTCCAAAAATAAGAATAATTAACACTAAAATAAAGTGCAATATCATCTATAACCTTTGATTAACAATAAATACGGGAAGATACGCATATTGAGGTAAGGGATTAAACTTAGACCCTCTAAAGGAAAACACGAGTCGGATATATTTTTAAAGGTTAACTAATATAGTTTCTTTATTACTGTGGGTTTGAGTTGAGTAAGGGATGTGTTTTATGGTTGTACCAGAAAAAAACTTCGGGGTAGATTACCGTATGGTGCCTCCGTATGAATTCCGGGAATCAAATTCGAAGAACCCTGAATTCTTGATTCCTAATTTCAAAAGCTTTCGGGACAGAAGGGGACTTGCGTAAAGCTGTTTATAAAGTTCTATGGATCACTCTTAAAGCCTCCCTTCAGGGAGGTATGGAGGGTAGACGGGCTTTGGAAATTTCAAAGACACCTTGCAGAAGTCCCCCTAAATCCCCTAAAGGGGACTTGAAGAAAGGAGTTTTAATAGATCAAATGGATCTTCGTAAAAAGCCTCCCTTTAGAGCCTGTGCCGCACATGAAATGTCGGTAGAGGTATGGAGGGTAGAGGAACGTAGGAAATTTCAAAGACACCTTGCAGAAGTCCCCCTAAATCCCCTAAAGGGGACTTGAGGAAAGGAATTCTAATAGATCAAATGGATCTTCGTAAAAAGCCTCCCTTCAGGGAGGTTTGGAGGGTTGACGGCGATGGAAATTTCAAAACCACCGCTTCCTCCTCAGTCCTTTAATTCCCTGTCTTTAGTGTCTTTGGCGATGGTGGTGGCTCTTCCGGCTGATTTGCCTTCCTCAAATAGCTTGCGGTAGGTAATATGCTTTTTTCCAAAATCGCTGTTAACGGCCTGGTGTATGCTCTGCATTTTCGGGTTAAAGTCGCCCACCCACGAAAGTTCAAGCTCGTTATAGTGGGGTTTTCTTTTCATGACCTCGTTAAGGTGCCAGAATATTCCTGATTCAATCCCCATGCGCTGATACTTCGGCTTGACGCCCATAATCGTCACGCGGGCGCGGGTCATCGTTTTGCTGTTTTTCAACCATAAAAACTTCGGGATATCCCACCAGTGGATCTTGCCGTTGAAATGTTTCAGTATCTGATTGAAATCAGGAAACATAATAAGGAAGGCGATGGGCTCATCATCGTAGTAGACGTACCACACAAACTCCTCTTCGAGGATAGGTTTAGCCTCTTCGAGCGAGTGATAAATGTCATCTTTATTGATCGGCGTGAAATTCTCGTGAAACTTCCAGGCATCATCATAAATTTCTTTCAGGTCGTCAATAAATTTATCGGCCTTTTTGTATTCAAAATGCCTGAATTTTAGTTGTGGCTTGCGCATCACCCACTTCGCTATTTTCCAAAACCTTTCCGGGAAAGCTTTTTTAAGGTTCAGGTGATTGGTTACCTGTTCAAAGTAGGTTTCAAAACCATACTCTTCAAAGAACTTTGTGTAATAAGGCTGGTGGTAATTCATTCCGAAGGCCGGAGGGTTTTCAAAACCATCGACCAGCAACCCCCAGAAATTGTCATTCTCCCCGAAATTGATAGGGCCGTCCATGGCTTTCATGCCTCTTTCTTCGAGCCATTCGCGGGCAGTATCAAACAGCAGAAAAGCGGCGTCGCGATCATTGATGCACTCAAAAAAACCCATCCCGCCGGTGGGTTGATCAAAATTGTAGGCTTTTTTCTCATTGATAAAAGCGGCGACTCTTCCGATGAGGTTTCCCTGCCCGTCTTCAAGAATCCAGCGAATGGCCTCGCCATGCTTAAAGAAAACATTGGTTTCAGGATGGAAAATCTCTTCGATGGTTTTGTCGAGGGGACAAATCCATACAGGATTATCCTTATATATAATGCGTGCCACATCGTGAAATCGTTGTGCGCTTTTTTTGTCTGTAACCGGAATTGTTTTCATGTCAGGCCCGTTGATTTATTTGCCACAAATATACAAAACATCGCAATGCAAACGATATTTTGTTTGCCCTTATTGTTGCCCGTATTTCCGGATGCACGAGCGGGAGAGGCCAGGCAACGAAAGGACTAAGAGAGCAAGAGACGAAGAGGCTGAGAGAACTTAAGCTGAAGCAAAGATAAGTAAAGGGGGGCGAAGCTTAAGACTCCTGACGCATACATTATCCTGACAGATTTTATAAGAGTTTAATAAGCTGATATAGCACATGGTAACCCCAAATTACATCACGAAAACTTTTGGGGCTACATTTTCAAATTCGAAAACTCAAGGCGATTAAAATCAATAATATCCAATACTTTGATGTGTTTTGAGATTTATTACTGAAGTGTTTTTTGACAACTTTATATAATATTATAGTCATCAGTAAAAGTATTAGTGCTACATAAAAAATAACTTTTAAAAAGGCAATTATGACTTGTTCAACCCTTTGCAGGGTTGTTGAGTGGTGGGGCTGCTATTATTTCCACGGGTTTCAGCCGCGGTTAATGCAGATTATCCACTTCGTGGATTTTTTCAATCTTTCCTGTCTACAATGTTTATATCGCCGGAGGCGATGAACAGTATTAACCCTGTATGAAATGCAGGGCTAATGATGTGATGTCAATCTTACAATCCTGAAAGGATTGAACGTGATTTTCTTTTGAAGTTCTTTATCCCGCAATAGCGGCAGGATTTTTGCGGATAGCCGCTGTGGAGCAAAATCAATTATCTTTGCTGCCATAAGAAGAAATCGAATTGAAGAAGCTATACAAACTCATATTACGCACCTACGCTGGCCCATTGCTGGGCACCTTTTTTATTGCAGTGTTTGTACTGCTCATGCAGTTTCTTTGGAAATATGTGGATGACCTTGTAGGGAAAGGGTTGGAGTGGTATATCATTACGGAATTGCTTTTCTATGCTTCGGCCACGTTTGTGCCGATGGCCTTGCCTTTGGCCGTGTTGCTGTCGTCGTTGATGTCGTTCGGCAACCTGGGTGAACGCTATGAGCTGGTGGCGATGAAGGCGGCGGGCATTTCACTTCAAAAGGTGATGTATCCGCTGATTGTGCTTATCGTGTTTATCAGCATTGCCGCGTTTTTCTTTTCAAACAATGTGATGCCTGTGGCCAACCTGAAGTTCCGATCCATTTTATATGATGTGAAGGAGCAAAAACTGGCCTTCAACATCAAGGAAAATATTTATTACAGCGGTATAGATGGCTACGTTATCAGGGTGGCCAAAAAAGGAAAGGACGGAAATTCCCTGAAAAAGGTGATGATTTACGATCATACCGGTAATGAAGGAAACACGAAGGTGACAATTGCGGACTCAGGCTATATGCAGCTGAGCAATGATCAGCAGAACATGTACCTGAAGCTTTTTGATGGCTATAACTTTGAAGAGGAAACCACGGATGTGCGGAAACGGAGAAAAGATCCGCTGCAGCGGACTTACTTTGATGAGCAGATTGTGAAATTTGACCTATCAGGCTTTGACCTGAAGCGTACGGATGAGAATCTTTTCAGGAACAACTATCACATGCTTAATCTGCAACAGCTCTCCAAAGCCCAGGATTCGCTAAGCGAAAAGCTCAGCAGTGCAAAATCGAGGGTTGATCAGCGTATCCGCCGCGAGGGCATGTATCATTACAACAAATACGGGGATCGAGAATCAGAAGAAAATGATACTATTTCGGCAGTTGATACAATAGTTGCCTCCGACACAGTGGGTGCTGCCGATACACTGTCGGTAAATTTCCTGGAGCAGTTAAAGGTGAGTGATCAGGTGGCTATCGTCGGCCTTGCATTATCCTCGGCACGGCGAAGCAAAAACCAGGTGGAATTCAACGGGAAAAGCATTGAGCGGCAGGAGCGCCTGATTCGCAAGCATGAGGTAGAGTGGCACCGCAAGTTTACCCTTTCGTTTGCCTGTCTGGTGCTGTTTTTTATCGGGGCACCGCTGGGAGCCATTATCCGGAAAGGAGGTCTTGGACTGCCTCTGGTCATTTCCATTTTCTTTTTTGTGACCTACCACATCATTTCCATTACCGGAGAGAAATATGCCGAAGCAGGAGTGATGTCGGTTTTTGGTGGGATGTGGCTGGCGTCGGCCATTTTGTTGCCGCTGGGGATTTTCCTCACTGCCAAAGCCACCACCGATGCTCCCTTGCTGGATGTCGAAGTGTGGAAGAAGCTCCTCAATAAGTGGATTGGGAGGTTGCGTTCAGGAAAATAAGGGATTCGGTAAAAATAAAATTCAAAGTTATTTTAAGAATTTTTTGTGTAACGCTGTGCATTCTTTGAGCAACTCAGTGTTGTAGCTTTTTCACAAAAGAACTCAAAGAAGCACAAGGCTTCACAAAGTTGCCCGCTCAGACATAAAATAACAATGCAATAATTAATCAGAAGATGAAGATACTGTTTCTGTGTAATAAATCTCCTTATCCGCATCGCGAAGGTGGCCCCATAGCCATGAACCGGATGATAGAGGGAATGATCAGGCAGGGGCACGAAGTGATGGTGGTCGGAATCAATTCATTTAAGTACCATGTTGACTTAAAGGATGTTCCTGAGGATTATAAAAGGAAAACCCGTCTTGAGCTGCATTTTCTCGATCTGCGTCTCAAGCCTCTCGATGCTTTCCTTAATCTTTTCACCAGGAAATCCTATCATGTTGAGCGCTTTATTTCTGATAAACTAAAACAAAGGCTGGCTCAGATTCTTACAGATGATAAATTTGATGTGGTGCAGATGGAGACCTTATATATGGCTCCTTACATCGAAACGATTCGGAATTTGTCTCCTGAATCGAAGATTGTTTTACGGGCCCACAATATTGAATACTTCATCTGGGACCGGGTGCGTAAAACCACCTCCAACCTCTTCAAAAAAATCTACCTCAAACATATCGTCAACACCCTCAGGAATTTTGAGCTGAATGCGTTTAAGAAATTTGACGGCATCGCTGCTATCACAGGTCATGATGCCGACTTTATCAGGAAATACAACAAAAAAACAGTAGCTATTCCATTTGGTATTTATCCTGATAGCTACCGTGTATCAAGTCCTGATGAATGGGAATTTCCGTCCCTCTTTCATATTGGTTCCATGAACTGGATTCCCAATGAAGAAGGGATTCGCTGGTTTCTGCGGGAGGTATGGCCTTTGATTCATCAAAAGCATCCTGAGCTGTTGTTTTACCTTGCCGGAAGACACATGCCTGAATGGTTAAAAAACATACAGTCCAAAGGAGTAAAGGTTCTGGGAGAGGTTGACTCAGCCGAAAGGTTTATCTCTGAAAAAGGCATCATGATAGTGCCATTGCTATCCGGAAGTGGAATCAGGATAAAAATTATTGAAGGCATGGCGGCAGCTAAACCGGTAGTTTCCACGTCGACAGGTGCCGAGGGCATAGAAGTGTCTGACGGTAAAGATATCCTGCTGGCCGACAGTCCGCAGGAAATGGCTGAAGCCATCAGCCGGCTGGTAAACGATAAACAGTCTGCCATGGCCTTGGCTAACAATGCCCGAAAAACTATCGAAGAGCGATATGATAACACTAAGCTAATGAAGCGGCTTCATCAATTTTACATGGGAATTTAAGCTACTGCCGGTCAATGATGAATTTCTTCCGGGATGTTTTCCGTAAGAATCGTCCATCTTATTTGGGATTTTATATTTTTGCGAATATTATTTATCCTGAAGCGGTAGTAAAGTCTGAAGTAAAAATCAACTGTTTGCCACCAGAAACGCATAATATGAGAATTTTTGTCCTTCTTCCGCGAGTGCCCTATCCCATTGAAAAAGGGGATAAACTTCGTGCATTCCATCAGCTCAGGCACCTGTCTGAAAATCATGAATTGATACTTTGTGCTTTAAGCGAGAAGAAGGTGCATCCCGACGCTTATCCCGAACTCATAAAGTTTGTTGATAACATTCACTTTGTCCCGATTTCAAAAATGGCGTCGGCAGTCAATATTATCAGGGCCTTCTTTACCGGAAAGCCATTGCAGGTAGGATACTACTTTTCTGAAAAGGCGCGAAGAAGAGTGAACGAACTCATAGAATTTTATCAGCCCGATCATATTTATGCCCAGCTTATCAGGGTGGCCGAATATGTAAAGGAAAAAGAGGTTCCGAAAACACTGGATTACCAGGATGTGTTTTCGAGCAATATGCAGCGCAGGGCGCAGGCCGAGTTTTTTATGCTAAGGCCTTTGCTGAGGATGGAAGCCACCAGGCTCAGGAGGTATGAGCGCGCCATTTTTCCTTTTTTTGACAATAAAACGATTATTTCAACACCCGATCGCGACCTGATTGATCATCCCGACAAGGAAGAGATTGAGATTATTCCGAACGGAGTGGATACGGCCTTTTTTACTCCTAAAGAAACTGAAAAGGAGTATGATTTGGTTTTTGTGGGAAACATGAATTATCCGCCCAACATCGACGGAGCTGAGTTTCTTGTAAAGAAAATTTTGCCATTAGCGGAAGAGAAATACGGGAAAATTAAGGTGATGCTATCCGGCGCCAACCCTCACCCGCGGGTGCAGCGGCTGGCTTCTGAAAACGTGCAGGTTTCAGGGTGGGTCGACGATATTCGCGACAGCTATCGCCGGGCAAAGGTTTTTATTGCACCCATGCGCATTGGCACGGGGCTTCAGAACAAGCTTCTGGAGGCGATGGCCATGAAGATACCCTGCATAACTTCGCCGCTGGCCAATGATGCGCTCGAAGCAGTTGACGGAGAGGAAATCCTCATTGGCGATTCGCCCGAAGGCTTCGCTGAAAATATTGTCAACCTCCTGAATGATGAGCTCCTTTATGAAAGTATTTCAGAAAATGGATATCGCTTTGTTTCTGAAAAGTTCGATTGGTTCCAGGCCACAGCCAAGCTCGAGCGGCTGATGATGAGTAAGAAGAACCAAACGGGTTAGTTCATCATTTACGCTCACATTTCCTTTCTTTACTGAGAATAAAGAACCCTGAAAGGATCCAAACCGTAAAAATAATTTCTAATCGTCTGAAAAATAGACGAATTATTTTTATACCTTTGATATGTGACTACTACTAAATACATAAAACCTTCTTTATCAATAACATTGTTTGTGGTGTTGTTTACAATAACAATTGTTGCAGAGAGCAACCCCCATTTTTTAACAGAAGATTATCCTAATCTTGGAAGTGGTAAACAGCTACATTCTCAGAATGCGACCCCCGACAGTCTCGACAGGGCCAGGGTAATTGAATCCCTGAAAAGGCAAAGAGCTATAGCGCAATCTGAAAAGAACACTCTTGAACGGAGGCTTAACAACGCTACCAAACTGAGACGGGTAGTGATGCTGATGGGCGGTGCCTTCCTGGTGCTCATGGTTTTTTACTTCAGGCGATACCGCAAGCATCTGCAGTTGGCACGAAGGCTAAAGAAAAAAGAAAGGGAGCTGTCGAATGCCCTTGCCCGCTTAAACGCGACCCAGCAAGAGTATTTCAATCAGTATGAAAAAATCAAGCGGATGATCGAAGATAACTCGGATGGTTTATGGGAGGTGAAGCCTGAAACCGGAGAAATCAGCTTTGGAGGAAGTTTGAATAGGGTGGCCGGGAGTGAGGTCAACATCCGCAATGTGAAAGACATTACCTCAAAAGAAAACCCGTTTCATCCCGCTGATGCGGTGAAGTTTAAAAAAGCAATTGAAAATTGTATCTCAGGCCGGCACAAGGGCATTCATGTTGAAGTCAGGATTATGCACCAAAGCAAAAAATACCGGTGGATTCGCTTCAGGGGCAGCCTCGTTAATTGCGACAATGGCACAAGCCAGGGCTGTATCATGGGCATTGTGCATGATATTCATGCTACCAAAGAGGCAGAGGCAAAAACCCGCGAAAAAGAACAGCAATTGCTTGACGCGAACAAAGCGAAGGATAAATTCTTTTCCATCATCGCCCACGATTTGAAAAGTCCTTTTAACGCTATTGTCGGTTTGAGCGATCTCCTTAACCACGAATACGAAAACTTTTCGGATGAAGAGAAGAAAAGATTTATCAAAAGCATTTATGAGGCCTCTGAAAATGCCTATCAGTTATTGCAGAACCTTTTGCAATGGTCGAGAACTCAAAACGGAAGGATTGAGTTTGAGCCGAAACAGGTAGAGCTCAATGTAATAGTTGATGAGGTTATTCAGATTAACCAGCCCATGGCAGCCCGAAAAGAGATCACTATCCGAAAGGAGATTCCTGAAAGAATCAATCTGGAGGCAGATCGGAATATGCTGAGCCTGGTGATTCACAACCTGCTCTCCAATGCCCTGAAATTTACTTACAAAAACAGGAGAGTGTCAATAAAAGCCAATGTTCAGGGCAACAGTCTCTTGTTTTATGTCATAGACCAGGGTATGGGGATTCCGGAAGAGCACAAGGATACTCTTTTCGATATTGATAATGATTACAAGACCCGCGGTACAGATAA
>JASMTJ010000617.1:0-4681 GCA_041694335.1 Bacteroidales bacterium | reverse complement strand
GTGTTAATCGCTTCAGATGGATCTCCTAAGACTTGCTCTACGCCGAAGGTATTTTCAAATGCTTCATTGAATAATTCTGTGAACTGCTCTCCATTCAATACATCGATGAAGTTTGTAGGCTCTTGATAACCAATTTGTGTGCTGAAGTTTATCGAAGTTGAACCTTCTTTACCTCGTTTGGTGGTAATAAGAACTACACCGTTAGACGCACGTGAACCATAGAGTGCTGAAGCAGAAGCATCTTTTAATACCTGAATAGACTCAATGTCATTAGGGTTTAAAGCTGACAGAGGACTCATCTGAGCATTGTCGCCTGTATAACCCATGATATAGTCTGTTTGTGGTACACCATCGATTACAAATAATGGCTGTGAAGAAGCTGAAAGTGAAGATGTTCCTCTGATTCTAATAGAGTTAACGTTTCCGGCTCTTGCTCCTGAGCTCATTACCACACCAGGTGTTTTACCTTGAAGTACATTTTCAAAGCTGCTGGTTGGGGTGTTTTCAATTTCTTCGGCCGACACACTGGATACAGAAGAGATGATATCTCTTTTTCTCTTGGTACCATAGGCTACAACCACTACTTCGTCGAGACTGGTAGAGGTTGGCATAAGCACGATGTCGAAGTTGGTGTTGTTTCCAACCGGGACAATTTGTGTTTGCATCCCTACAAACGACACTTTGAGTGAATCAGAAGGTTCTGCTTCGAGGTTGAATGCTCCATCCTGATTGGTGATGGCACCCTGGTTTGTGCCTTTCACACTTACTGTAACAAACGGAAGTGGTTTCCCTTCCTCATTCCGCACTGTTCCCTGGATATTCTTGCTTTGGGCGAACGTTAACTGAAGTCCTAACCCAAAAAGAACAGCCAGTAAGACTGTCAATTTTCTCATGTTTTAAGGTTTTGATTTACAATAGATTGCTTATTGTCATAAAGACATTTTTACTTTATACACCAAAAGTATTTTGACAAGCAACTTGTGTTGTACGGAATATGATTGATATTATGCCGGGAATATACTCTAATAAATTATACTTAGATGGTGTACGTAAATGAACGTATATCAAAGAGCGTGATGTGTGTGGTGTAAATGTTGCGAAGCCAGATAATCAAAAAGTTATCAATGTTATTTTAACGTAAAGTATTTGTTAAATTTTATTAAAATGTTTGGTGGTTTTTCAGTGATTCGAGCCTTTTAAGTAATGGAGGGTGCGAATAATGCACAAAAACATAGGCCGGATGAGGTTGCAAATTGCTGAGGTGATTTACCGACATCTTTTTCAAGGCTTCCTGCAATGGTCTTGCTTCGTAATGGGTTGCTGCAAAGCGATCTGCTTCGTATTCAAACTTGCGGCTGATAACATTGGTAATAATTCCGGTTATCAGAGAAAGTGGCGCGTAAAGCATTCCAAATGCCAGGATGCCAAGGTGAAAGGAAGATTCTTTGGCGCCCAGTGCATTGGCCAGATAATTGGGCCACATCGTTTCGGGGCTCAGGAAAAATGACAGAACAAGTACCATTATCGTGATTTGAATGATCGCCATCGCAAAGTTCTTTTTTGTATGCTTTTTCTGGTAGTGACCAATTTCATGTGCTAAAACAGCTACTACTTCCTCTACCGAATGATCATTAACCAAAGTATCAAACAATACGATTTTCTTTTTCTTTCCAAGGCCGCTGAAAAAGGCATTCGCTTTTGTTGAGCGTTTTGAGCCATCCATCAGGTAGATGTTTTTCAGGTCAAAGCCTGTGTTTTCGGCAAAACGCTCGATTTCATTCCGCAGTTCTCCATCCTCTAATGGTGTAAGCCTATTAAAAAGCGGGACAATAAAACTTGCATAAAACATGGTCATGAAAAGAGTAAAGAGAATGAAAATCCACCAAACGATAAGTCCGAACCACTGACCGGTTATTTGGTAAACCCATGTCATCAGCGCAAGCAGTCCACCACCAATAATTACGGCGAGCAGGTACCCTTTTAATTTATCTGTGAAAAAGGTTTTAGCTGTGGTTTTGTTAAAACCGTATTTCTCTTCGATAATGAAAGTATCATAAAGCTGGAAAGGAAGGGAAAGGATATCTGATGCCAATCCCAGGATTCCGAAAAAAAGAAGTGCCATCAAAACCGGGTGGGTGGAGATGCTACGCACAAAGCTATCGAGATATGCAAAGCCACTCAGATACAGCATCAGCAAGATTGCAATAAAGGATATGGAGCTCGTAAGCAGTCCGAAACGCTGGTTGTCGCGGAAATAGAGCTGTGAATTACGATACTGCTCCGGGTCGTAAATATCCTTTAAGGCTTCAGGGAGCTTTGGGCTAAAATGCTTAGCGTTAAGATATTCAAGCACTCTTTCGAGGATGAAGTCAAAAACCAATATTCCGGTGATAATATACAATAGTTGCTGTCCCATGCTATAAGTAGTTTGAAATGCAAAAGTCATAAAATCCTTCGAATTAGAGGTAATTTTTCACGCAGGCAAAACATTATCCAATTTAGTTGTTAATTTAGTGACTTAAAACTATCAAAAAATGAATCACCAATTTTTAAACCGTAGCAAGCTGTTTACTTTATTATCAGCTCTTTTACTAATTTCATTTTCTTGTTCCACCGTTCCTTTTAGTGACAGGAAGCAACTCATTTTGCTGCCTAAATCGGATATGATGGCGATGAGTTTCAACCAGTACGATAAATTCTTGTCTGAAAATGACGTGGTTTCAGGAACAGCAGAGTCACGCATGGTTTCACGTGTAGGTGATAGAATTGCTAATGCGGTGGAAAGGTACATGCAAGATCATGGCATGGCTTCACGAGTAGAGGGATATGAGTGGGAATTTAACCTCATTGGCGAAGATGTTCCGAATGCATGGTGCATGCCCGGTGGGAAAGTCGTTTTTTATACCGGGATACTACCCTACACTGAAGATGAAGCCGGTATGGCTGTAGTGATGGGGCACGAAATCGCCCATGCCATTGCCCGCCACGGAAATGAACGAATGAGTCAGCAATTAATGGTGCAGGCCGGAGGGGCCGCCCTTTCAGTTTATCTTGATGAAAAGGACACCGAGCACCAGGAACTCTACCTTGCGGCTTATGGCGTTGGAACAACAGTGGGTGTTGCATTGCCCTACTCACGTGCTCACGAAACCGAAGCCGATAAGCTGGGTCTGATATTTATGGCCATGGCAGGATATGATCCGGCGGAAGCAGTGGAATTCTGGAAGAGAATGTCGCAGAGCGGAGGGGCAAAGCCTCCTGAATTTCTCAGTACGCACCCTTCCGATGAAACAAGGATTGAGAACCTGAAGAAATTCCTGCCCGAAGCCCGGAAATACATCGGGAAGTAAACAAAAAAAGCATCGTACCCATTAGTTCGATGCTTTTTTATGGTTGGTGTGCAGGCTATTGCACGATTACTTTTTTAGTAATCTTATCACGGTTGGTTTGTATGCTGTAGAAATAAATGCCCGGACTTAACCCTGAAACATCTATTTTAAATTCTCCTGATCGAATATCAGGTTTTGTGTCTTTTTGAAGAATGCTCCCTGCTAGATCCATGAGTGTGAAGGTTACATGCTGTGTGTTTCTTAAGTCGAATTTCACCGTAAAACTCTGACTTGCCGGATTCGGGTAGGCATCAATATCTGCAATTTCACGATTGATTTCATTTAGGGATGTTGTTTTTCTTTTCAGGACAAAATCCTGAAGGTGCAGTACATCCATGTCGTATGAGTTGTGATGAAAGGCAAAGTAAACTTGTCTTCCTGCCACACTATCAGGTAAGTCGAAGCTTTTCGGAGGATCTTCGAAGAAGCTGTTGGTGTCGATGCCCGTGGAATTTGCGTCAAAAAAATCTTCCACGGTATAGAGGGCGTCAGAGCTAAACTCTGCAGTCTCTAATCCGGTGGTGCTTATTTTCACCTCGTATCCGTTTTGGTAGGCGTTGTTATGGTATGCCCTCCACGAAAATGTTGCTCCGTCTGACGGAATCGTTAATGGACCAAATGTTATCCAGTCGTTGGCTTGTCCGGGCTCTTCAAACCATGAGGTAGCTTCCACCCAATCGAGGGTTTCGCCACCACCCAAATCCTGATAATAAAAAGCCCATTCCGAATCATCGTAGTAACTGTTTTCATGTGGAGTAAGCCCATCGAAATCCTGAAAAAGCATCTCGAAGTCGTCAAAATCATTATTGTTTACACTGTAGTAAAACCCATCAAAATGAAACAGGGTGTCTAAAGATCGTGCTATTGCCTTTGGCTGTGGTTTGCCTTTACGGAGTTCTCCTCGATCCGCTTCGCGCTGCGCCATCCCACCGATGGTTATCATAACTGCTGAAAGAAAAAAGAGTATAGTGTGTTTCATCATCTTCAATTTTAATATTTACATTCAAGATTCGTGCCATAAACCAGCAATTAGGGTATCTAAATTTTATTGATTATGGATAGGATTTTTATTATTTTAGGAATTTAAACAAAACAAGTCTATGAATATCAGAAAACCAGCGGTGGCCGGACGTTTCTATCCTGGCAAGGCTAAAGAGCTTAAAACTCAGATATCAGGGTTTTTCAGCGACACAAAACCGAAGCCTGGAGTAAAACCCGCAGCTTTGCTTGTACCTCATGCCGGATATGTGTTTTCGGGCAGGGTCGCAGCAGAGGCTTTTGGCGTTATTCCA
>JASMTJ010000616.1:0-1133 GCA_041694335.1 Bacteroidales bacterium | reverse complement strand
CAGGGCTGGGGGTTTTTAGTCATGAGTGTGGGCGCACGGAACTGTACGCTTAAAGATTAAGGACTTTTTTTGCCGCGGAATCCGCGGAAGGGCGCGGAAAAAAGATGAAAGAAGGGTTTTTTACTTCCGTGCTTTTCTGTGGTTTCCGTGGCTGAAAATCAGTTTCCGAGGTATTCGCCCAAAGAAACCTCAAAAGATAACTCGTTGATTATATAGCAATCATAAAACTGATAAGAGCCGCTTATCCGGCGGTCACAGCTCATTTCGTTGTGGAGACCTCCCCTAAATCTTAATGACCAGCTCTCACCAGTGCGTCTAAATTTATTGCCTCACCAACATGACGATTTCTGAGCTTTTCGTCGTCTGTAACCATTACGTAGCCGCCGTCTATCGCCGTTGCTGAGATGATGCTATCTGGCAGCTTCAGGGACGTTGCTCTGCGAATTTTTATGGTGCTTTCCTGAATGCGTGAACTCAACGGTAAAACTGTGATGCCCGATAATACGGCCCTGACTTGTTGTTCATCCGCCTCTGACAATTGAGGCCAGGAAAGCAGCTCCATTTTTGTGATTACGGAGACTACATAGTTCGCTTTCGGCAATTTAAGCTTTCGGTTGATCGCGTAGATGAGGGCGTTAGTGTCTAGCAGATACTTACCACTCATCTCTCATTGTCCTTTGAATATTCAGCGCATCTCTTCCTGAAAACGCTTTGATGTCTGTATTGGTAAAATCCAGCTCAGTTTCGCGCTGAGCAAGGAGGCTCTCATCATTCACCATCAGTACAATTTTGGCGTGTGCGTTATCCAGTTGGCGATACATTTCGGGAATTTTCACCGTGCCGTTCTGGATGTCGGCTTCAAACTCTATTGCGTACATAGTGGTGCCTCTGTGCGTTGTTCACTTTTTTGCCGCGGAAACCACGGAAGGACACGGAAAAAAGATAGAAAAAGTGGTTTTACTTCCGTGTTTTTCCGTGGTTTCCGTGGCTGAAATCAGTTTCCGAGGTGTTCGCCCAAAGTTAGTGCCATTAGTGTGTGCCTGTCCATTAGTGTGCTTTAGAGTTTATTCAGCATCGGTTGGTTTGCCCTTTTAGGCCGCGAACGTTTGGCAACTCTACCACGGGGGGTTTTG
>JASMTJ010000615.1:0-17665 GCA_041694335.1 Bacteroidales bacterium | reverse complement strand
TTTTGAAAGGGACGACTTAATACTTTCAGCGTGATTTTGCGTATCGAGTTCGGCCTCCGCTTCTTCCTGTTCTTCTTCAGAAAGATGGGCTTCCTGAAGCTCATTGAAAAGGTATTGATAATAATCGATATCAGCTTTCGACTGTTTTTCCTGTTCATCAAGCTCCGCGTACTTTTTGCGCAAAGCTTTTAATTCCCTGAATTCTTTCCGGTATTGATTAAGGTCTGAGCTTTCAACTGCTACAGAATCAATAACTGCAAGTTGAACATCCGAATTATTCAGCGTAAGCGTTTTATTCTGTGAATGGATATCTACCAAGCGCGCACCTAACTCTTTCATCTGTGGAAGCCTGACAGGGGTGTCGTTGATAAAGGCCCTTGATTTACCACTGCTGTTGATTTCTCTCCTCAGGATTAATTCATGCTCATAATCAAGGTCGTGCCTTTCAAAAAAAGACTCAAGACCGTAATTTTTGATGTTGAATGTACCTTCCACAACACATTTTTTCTGACTGTCGTACAATGCACTTATATCGGCACGATTACCGAGTATCAAGGATAGCGCGCCGAGAAGTATCGACTTCCCTGCACCTGTTTCGCCCGTTATTGCTGTAAATCCTTTTCCAAAGGACAAATCCAGCTTCCGGATAAGCGCATAGTTTTCTACCGATAGGTGTTGCAGCATTGATGTTATATTTTCGACAAATGTAAAAAAATATCAATACCCTTAAGATTCTAAATATGATCGGAAATTATAGAGTGCTTTGAAACTCAGTAGAGGCATTCGTTTAATTCGCTGTTTTGGAATAACACACACGTTTGCCGGGCTAATTGTCTTGCATGATTTTATCATACTGCGTAGAATTTGCCGGATCAAGCTCTTTCATGATATTAACGACAGTGGTTTTTTCCATGCTTGTTCCTTCCTTAAAAATATCTACGATTTCATCAGATTTGGCTTCCATAAAGAGCTGAAGAATAAATAGATTAGGACGTTGCTCGTTGACCACCTTCAGCAGTTCAATAGCTTCCACAACTTTACTTCTTCCCATATCCACATTATCCTGCATTTTGTCGAGTCCCTTACGGTGATAAAGATACGAAGCTTCACGAATGGCCGCATAACTATTATTCGTGTAGTTTTCAGCTAACCAGTAACGGTTTTTCTGGCTGTCGAACGAAGACCATCCGGTTTCATTCCCTGACTGTGCTATGCTTACGATGTTTTGCGCCCTGGTAAAAAACTCACTGCCTCCGAATTTTGAATAGGAATCAAAATCCAGTCCGAGAATGATGTTAGCATAAAATCCGAGAATAGATGCTAAGTTCGTGGTGTAAGTATTTTCGTTAAATTCGATAGGCTGGTTTTCGATAAAATAAAAATGGATGTTTTTATCTTCCCAATTCAAGAGCGGAGTATTATAGGAAGAGCCAAAAACAGGCCGGCGAACTACTACGTTGAGCTTTCCTGAAAATTCATCCGCAGAAATACGATCATTTATGGTAAATAGAAAAGTGCATTCGATGCGCTCGTTGATCTGAAACTCATAATCAGACCATTTTGTATTGTTCATAAACTCAAAAATGGCTTTCTGCATGTTGTTGAACACTTCCTTGTCTGATCCTTCAACCATTCTGGAGTTTACGCGGACGCTGCAATCCAATTCCTGCGCAAGCACCGGAAAAGACAGGAATGATACTGTAAGAATTAAAATGAGTTTTTTGATATTCATCAAAGCTTCAGTTTTTGTGCAATAAAATCAACGATGTCCCGGGCTACCTCCGTTTTGCTTTTCAAAGGATAAGGCGTTTTCGTTCCTTCGCGGTCAAAAATAGTAATACGATTGGTATTACCTCCAAACCCTTCACCTGGCTCGGTAGCTGAATTGAGAACGAGCAGATCTGCATTTTTATTTTTCAGCTTTGATACGGCATTGGCTTCATGATTTTCCGTTTCAAGCGCGAATCCTGCAAGGAATTGCGCTTTCTTTTTCTCTCCCAATGACTTAAGGATATCTTTGGTGGCTTTCAGCGGCAAATTCAAATCAGAATCATTCTTTTTAATTTTCTGATTTGCTTTTTTCGCAGGGGTAAAATCAGCCACGGCAGCAGCCATTACTGCAATATCCATCTGATCGAAATGCGCGTTAGCCTCCTGGAACATCTCCTCAGCCGAGACGATGTTTTTCCTTGATATAGACGGGTGTGTTGTTTCAGGGACTCCCGGGCCGGCAACCAGCGTTACCTCCGCCCCCTGAGCGGCAAACGTTTCGGCAATAGCGAGGCCCATTTTTCCAGAGGAATAATTCCCTATAAACCTGACCGGATCAATGTTTTCATAGGTAGGGCCGGCGGTTATGAGTATTTTTTTGCCGGAAAACTTTTTACTTCTCAAAAAAAAATCCACCACTTTTTCGGTGATGACTTCAGGTTCTTCCATCCGGCCACAGCCGACTAAACCACTGGCCAATTCTCCTTCCTGCGGTTGAATTATGATATGGCCTCTGCTTTGAAGCTCCTTGATATTGTTTTGTGTGGCTACATGCTTAAACATGTCTAAATCCATTGCAGGGGCAAACATCACAGGGCAGGTGGCTGCAAGATATGTGGTGACAAGCAGGTTGTCAGCTTGTCCGGTCACCATTTTTCCGAGGGTGTTGGCCGAAACCGGAGCAATTAAATAAAGATCAGCCGTTGTACCCATCTCAACGTGGCTGTCCCATGCACCGCTGGCACTGTCAAAAGGTTTCCAATGGACGGGATGCGTGGATACGGTCGAAAGCGTGAGAGGGGTTACAAAATCTCGTGCGCTGTCGGTCATGATCACTTCAACATGCGCCCCTTCTTTTACTAACATTCTGACAAGATAAGGCGTCTTGTAGGCGGCGATGCTGCCAGTGATTCCAAGCAAGATTTTCTTTCCCTCTAATCGCATCCTAATGATTTAATGTCTATTTCTGTTCTTCGTTTGGGTTACGGAAATAAATCTTTCCGTCAAGAAATTCCTGAACAGCGATGAGCGTAGGCTTTGGAAGTTGCTCGTAAAAACGGGCAATTTCAATTTGCTCACGATTTTCAAAAACCTCCTCAAGGTTATCACTCGGCGTGGCAAACTCTTCAATTTTTTCGTTGAGCTCCTCTTTCATATCAAGAGCAATCTGGTTGGCTCTTTTTGAGAGAACAACCACGGTTTCGTAAATATTACCTGTGTCTTGCGAAAACTTTTCGATATCACGAGTGACTGCTTCATCAGCAGTTTTAACTTTTTTATAATCCATTAGTATGAAATTTTTTGCAAAATTAATGATTTTCCGGCAAACAAACGCTAATTATGAATTAATGAACTCCATGGCATCATCTTTATATTTGCTTGCTTCTTTCATGAAATCAGAATCGGGAAAAAAGGTCGTCAGTTTATCATACGCTTCAATCACTTCCTGGTAACGCTCAGCTTGTTTAGAGTAAATACTGTTTTTAGCGTAAAGATACTTGGCTTTCAGTATTTTAAACAAAGCTTCCTCACGATACTCGGTATCCGGAAAATCGTTGAGGAGATTGTTGAAACTGACGATGGCTGATTGATAATCTTCCATCTTGAAATAGAGATCTGCTTTGTCGTAATTCTTTTTTTCAAGCTTGGCCCTTAGCTTATCAATAAGCTCGTTGACCCTGTCAAGCCGTTCACTATTTGGAAAACGGTTGGCAAATGCCTGCAGTTCTGCGATTGCTTCCTCGGTATTGGTCTGGTCGAGACTAGGGCGGGGTGATTCAAGGTATTTACAATAGGCAGACATAAACCATGCTTCTTCCGCCCGGTCACTTTCAGGAAAACTTTTGGCAAAACGCTTAAAATAATAGCTGGCCATTACATAGTCGCCCTGGTTGTAATAACTGTAGGAATAATAGTAAAACAAGTCCTCAGCGCGCTCTTTGCCACGGTAAACAGGTATAACCTGGTCGAAAAGCTGTAGGGCACGGTAGTAATCCCCCTCTTCGTAGAATTCAACAGCCTGTTTGTATTTTTTGTCGTAATCGTTGCTTTTCAGCAGCTTCTGGTAGTCGCTGCAACCTGTTATCACCAGCAAGGGTAATAAAATGACGAATGCCCACTTTTTTATCATGGCGCAAAAATAGGATAATTAACAAAATTATTAAAACCTTTCGCAATAGCTTTATGCAATGGAGAGGCCGCTTTAACAATAATTAACAGCAAGTTAAATCTAAGGCTGGAACATTCAAACGATTACGGTACAGATTATGTTGATTGGAATGAACATTCTGTTATATTTGTTTCTTCTTTTGGTTAACCGGAAGGAAAAATATTTTCAGAGAGGAACGTGATATTGGATAAAAGGCATGTGATAGTGGGAGACAGGGGCATCAGAAATATGATAGTGATGGTTTTTTTCCTGGTCTTTTTGGCCAACAGCTACACGGAAGACCAAAAGGTTTTGCGTTTAATAAAAAAAGATAAGGCTGAAAAACTAAGGGAAAAAATTGATGCGGGTTTGGATATTCATCAGGTATATGATGGTGAGGTGCTATTAAACTATGCTTCGTCAAAAGGATCGTTCAATTCTGTGCTTACTTTGATTGATGCAGGGGCTGATGTAAACCGGTTTCATAAAGATGCCAGTCCGTTGATCCGTGCTGTCCGTAATAAACATGCTAAGGTTGCCGAGCGACTCATTGAGCATGGCGCAGATATTAACCTTGCCGATTCCAAGGGGAATACGCCCTTCATTCATGCGGCTAAAGTGGATGATTTAAAATTGATTAAACTGATGTTTGATGCAGGGGCTGACTTCAAGGCTCCAAATAACCGTGGCAAAGTGGTTGCCAACTACATCGATAACCTCGAAATGAACCCGGTGCTGGATTATTTTAACCAGATGATCCTTCTGCATCGGAAGTCAGATTCACTTCCCGATATGACAGACGGGCCTCATGTATTCCTGAAAGAGGATGAAATCAGGGTGGAATATTATAAGCATGACAGCTCATTAAACAGGACCTGGAAAGTGTTTAAACATTTTCCAGCTGAGGATAATTACATAGAGTTTAAAGGCTTTGCCGGCGATACTAATTCATATTTTCTTGATTTGAGTTTTGAGGCTGAGCCCACACACATAAAAGAAGCTCATAATATCTTTGCAGTGGGTGATTTGCATGGTCAGGTAGATGCCTTGAAAGGACTTCTTAAGAACCAGGGGATTATCGACAGCCAAGACAATTGGCAGTGGGATGACCGCCGTCTTGTTTTTACGGGTGATGTTTTCGATAGAGGTGATCAGGTTACTGAGGCTTTCTGGTACATCCACAAGTTGGGCACACAGGCCCGGCAAAAGGGAGGAGATGTTCATCTTTTGCTTGGTAACCATGAAATAATGAATATGACGGGTGATTATCGTTATCTTGATAAAAAATATGCTCATTTTCTGTTTTATTTCAGGATGCAACAAGCGGAACTTTATGGTCGAAAAACATACATGGGAAATTGGCTGAGAGAGAAGAATGTGGTTCTGAAGCTTGGTGATAAAGTCTTTGTGCATGGTGGTATTTCCCCTCATGTTCTAAACCAGGAATTGAGTTTGGCTGAAATCAATAAGATTTTCAGGTTGCATCTCGACGGGAAAAGGTATAAGCGTGGCTATATCCAGGATTTATTGCTTTCGGCCAAAGGCCCGATATGGTACCGGGGCTACTTGATGGGAGAAAATGCAGGTAGCGAGCTGCGTCAGATTGATGTGGAGAAAGCTTTGAAGATGTACGATGCCGAAATGATGATAATCGGGCATACTGAGCAGTATACTATTCGTAGTCTTTACAACAATTGTGTTTACGCCATTGATGTGCCCATTGGCAGAGAGGGATACGTTGCTCAGGGGCTGATGATTCTTGACGGCAAGGTGTATAAGTGCGGAGAGTGTGGCTCGCGATCTGAGCTTGAGCGATAACTGGTATTACTGGTTGGCAATAATTAAATTCTATATCATGATAAAGCTATTCATTCCTGCTTTAATTGTACTCAGCGCTTTGATTTTAAAAGGTCAGACACCTGAACAGCCTCTTTTTGAAAATGACGAGGTGCTGGAGTTCTCCGTTGTGGCAAATTTCAATAATATCACAGAAGATGTTTACGGGGCTTCAGAAGATCACAGAGGGAAATTGATTTATAAAGATTCAACCGGTCAGCGTATCAGAGTCAAAATAGAACTGGAGACACGGGGAAATTTCAGGAGAAATCCTGAAAACTGTGATTTCCCACCGTTGGAAGTTGACTTTGACGGAGAGTACGGAAATACGGTATTCAGGAATCAAAACAAGCTAAAATTGGTTACTCATTGCCGGGATACGCTCGAAGCAGCTAACGATAATGTAGTAAAGGAATACCTGATCTATCAGATTTACAATATCATAACTCCTTTTAGTTTTAAAGTGCGACTGTGCAATATTAATTACCGGCAAAGGTGGTGTTTAAACAAAAATGAACATCTGGGATTTTTAATTGAAGACAATGACATGATGGCTGCCCGCCTCGGGGGTGAGGAACTGGATCAAGATGATGATTACCTCCCGTTAGACAGTCTTCATCTGGCTAAAATGGCTATTTTTCAATTTTTAATCGGAAATACCGACTGGACAGTGGTGCCACTTCAAAACATGGAGATTATTAAAGTTCCTGGAAAGAATTCGGTGGCTGTACCATATGACTTCGATTTGTCAGCTTTTGTAAATACTGTTTATGCCCCTGAGGCCTTGTTTATTGAACGGGATGAGTTTTTGGAGAGAAAATACAGGGATCCCGGGGTTTCGGGTGAATATATCCAGGATGCGATGGCAGATTTCATCAGGAATAAAGGAAAGATTATGGATTTGATAGCCTCTGAGAAATTATTGTCAGACAGCGAAAAGCAGCGATTGCTCGGATACGTAAATTCATTTTATGACAAGATTGAAAACAATGTAATTATTGTTCGGTGATTTCCAAATTAGAACAGTGCAGCTCTAATTGTAGTAGATATTTTCTCCCAGCGATTTAGCCTGCGCATTTATTCGTTTTAACTCTTTAATTTTATTCTGAAGAAAAAGACGTCGCCGCTCCGGAGCTTGTAAACTAATAAATTTGATTTTTTCATCGTCTGTTAAAGGAAGAAATTTAACGATGCTCCATATGTTGTCGAGTCGTTCAATATCATTAAAGGCCTTAAATTCTTTCTTTAATTGTTCGTAATAACCCTGGAAATCAATAAGAAGTTTTTGACAACTTTTAGAATTCCCGTCATCGAGCCACTCAATGAGGGCAGAATCGTAGCGCTTATCATTATGCTGCTGTAGGTATTTATCAAGAACAAAGGTCTTCTTACCTTCTACAATAATGTCCATTTCACCGGTGGTAGGATCGTATGAGGTGGTTTTAATTATTTCTACGTAGCACCCATAACGATACAATGTCCCTCCTTTAACGAAAGGGATTCCAAAAGCCCACTCGCTTGCCATCAAATCCTTCATCAGTTCCTTGTAGCGTGGCTCAAAAATGTGAAGCTTTTGCCTTTCGCCAGGCAGCACTGTCAAACTCAACGGAAATATTTTTATCAAATCGTTTTTCAATTTCAAATCAAAAAAAAGTTACTTGCGTGTGCTAAACGCAAGCAACTACCTATTGTTTATCCTGTCGCGAAATATTAGAAGCGCTGTAACTGGTCTTTATCATTAATGACAATTTCAGGCTTTCCCTCCCAGGATGTTATGAGGCCGGCTACCGAAAAGTCCCATCCGATAAAATAGCGGGCGGGTTTTCTGGCCAGTCTCCGGGCATCTCTTCCGGTTACTACTACCGTTAAATCCTGACGAGGATAGGGCGAACCAAAATAGAGATAAAACTCATTGACATGCGGGTCATAATAGGTTTCATAAACTCTGCCATAAACAACCTTTAAAGCACCCACATGGTATCGTGCAATATCACCAGCAATCACATCGATATGCCTGCTGTAGTGAATTCTGTATCCCGGAAAGTAGTTTATATAGAAATTAAACCACGAATGCCTGAACACAACATGATGGTGAGGGCGATTGTATACATAATAATGGTTTCTGGCCAGCTTACGCCCTCTGTGAAAATGATTAATGTGCCCGTGCGATTTTCCGTAGCTTCTTCTGTTATAGCTCCTGTCGTAAAAGCTATTGCGTGCGGCGCCTCTGTACGTTGAGCTCTTTTTCCTGTAGCTGTTTACAGCCCCCTCGCGCTTCGAGCCGGCGTTACTGCTTCTGCTAAAGCCTCTTGATGCGTTTCTCCTTGAAGAATTTCCTCTGTTCTTAACAACAGTAGGCTTCTGATCTCGTGAGCGGCTTACTGTGCTTCTGCTTCGTTGTTTCTGCCTGCCTGTATGATAAGTTTTTCTCTCATTGCCGCTTTTCCTCTCCACATTTCTGCTGGTGGAGCGGCGATCATTCCTGTCTCTTTTTATTTGTTGATGAGCCTCTTTTCGGCTGTTTTCTGAACCTCTTTTGCTTACTCTGCGCTGAGCCGAAGTGGGTAGCGCGATAAGTGCAACAGCGAATAATATTAATAATCGTTTCATGACTCCAATTTTTTTAGTTAATAATCTGCGCGCTTTACAGGCTTAATTCAACAACTGTGCCGTTCTTGCAATTTCTTAATAATGTTAATTTCTGTTTTTTGATTAGCCATTTTAAGGCGCTGATTAACATTTATTTCACACTAAAAGTGATATTTGTGTTAAATAGTTGTCAATGATGTTAAAGAGCTTTGTAGGGGGTGAGGATTGATTAGGTTTGTCTAAACCATAAACTATATCATTATGAAAAAGCAATTATTCTATTTTCTTACATTTTTAGTCTCGAGTAGCTTGCTGTCGTGCAGCAACGACGATGACGACACTGTGGAACAGGAACCTTTTGTGGTTACTCAGGCAGACCTGAATGCCGCCGTCACTGCTGCTGACTTGGGAGTGAGCGGAACACCTTACGGTGAAGATGTTACAGTGGCTCATAACGGACAACCCATTAGCCCTGACTCTACAATTAGAGACATTTTTATGTCGAGTGAAAACTTATCTGACGACATTGATGTTGGCACCATTTTCACCAAACACACTTATCTGAAAAATGAGGACGGCTCTAAGGGAGCCCTGGCAGTGACTTTTGCCATGATAAAACATGAGGCAGGTTATTATCCTGACGGAGGAGACTGGGAGTATGTGGTTATGCCAAACGATGGATCTAATGATTATGATGAAAATCCGAATGGAATGCTGCCAGCAGAATCGGCAACAGACATGCGGGGCAAACTGGCCAATTGCGCTTCATGCCACAGTGCCGGTGGAGACAATTATTTATTTGTGAAATAACTGAGTTAGCTTATTCTTAAATTTAATGCCCAGACTACTTTTTAGACCGGGCTTTTGTTATTTAAGAAATAAGTTCATTATTTTTACCCGTAAATAACGGGCAAATGATAAAGACAATAAAAAAGCTTTCTAACATCAGGAAAGATTCTTTTATTATTCAGATAGTGCTTAATGTTTCGCTACTGTCATTGATATCACTTGCAATACTGGTTTTAATTTCAGCAAAGAACCGCTACGACAGCTTTGAGCTTGATAAGCAGCAAATCAGGCATAATATTCTTTCATCGAAGATGGATATAATTCAGAATCAAACGCTCACAGCCCGTCGCTACATTCAATATGCTAAAGAAAAGTATCATGAGGATATCATCGATCAGTTAAAAGAAAATGTAGAAACTGACTTTCGTTTTATCAGGTACCTGCATCTTTCGAACCTATCAAAATCAAAGGGAGAAATTCTTAAAATGATTCAGAGGGCCTACAAGCAAGACCAAGAGGAAAAAAGAAACTTCTTTGTAAATACCCTGAATGGGAAATCCATAATTAATATCAGCAGTCCTTCTTCAGAAGGTAAAGAGCTTTTGGATTTAACAGATTATCGGGGTAACAAGGTGGTACAAAACGAAATATCCGCACTCGAAAACAATCAGGATGCTTTATTGACTTATCAGCTTGAAGCAGGGGATAACTCCCTTTTCTCCAGAAAAATAACTTACATAAAAAAGTATAAGCCCTTAAATATTTACCTTGGTGAGGCTTTATATCTGGAAGATCATATAGAAAAAGTAAAATCCAAAATCATAGAACTTCTTGCTGATATCAGATTTGGCAAAGAGGGGTATGTTTTTCTGAATACCAAGGATGGCTACGGACTGATTAAGGATGGTGAAATTGTTGATAATCCTGTTAATATGTGGAACCTTACCGATCCAAATGGGGTCAAGGTGATGCAGGAGGAGTACAGGGCTTCCAATACACCGGGAGGTGACTTCATCTACTACTCCTGGCGAAAACTTAACAGTGATGAAATTGAAAAGAAGGTTGCTTTCGTTGCCGGGGTGGATGAGTTCAACTGGATGCTTGGCGCCGGATCTTATCTTGATGAAATCAATGATAAAATAAACGAAAGGGAGGAGGTGTTAAGAGCGGATCTTTATGAAGATATTTTTCTTTTCGCTGCCATATTGCTGATAGTATTATTGTCTGGTTTTTTTATGCTTCGTTACTTTATCAGGACGGAGCAAGCTCAGGTGAATATGTTTATCGATTATTTCAAAGAGACCGGAGATTCGTTTGAGATGCTCGATATCAGAAAATTCCGTTACAGTGAATTTATGCGGATGGCTGAATCTTTAAACCGGATGGTGAAAGAGCGGAAAAAGATTGCTGATGAGCGTGAAACCGATCGCCTGTTGTTGAGATATATGATTGATGCGATACCTGATGCTATCGCCTACAAGGATATGCGTATGCGCTACCTCGGATGTAATAAGGCATTCGAAAACATATTCGGAATCCCCAGGGATTCGCTGGTGAATAAATCGTCAAGAGAGGTGTTTCCTGAAAAAGTAGTTGAAGAACTCAGGCAGGTGGAAAACAAGCTTTTTGAAACCAAAGAACCCGTAAGAAAAGAAATATGGATGAACAATGCCAGAGGAGAATATGTCCTTTTCGATTTGGTGAAATCTTTTTATTACGACAAATCCGGGAATATCCTTGGGATGATATCCGTGGCGCGCGATATGACAGATAACGAAAAGCAAAAAAAGCACCTGCAGGATGCTCTTGAAAAAGCCAGCCAGTCAGACCAGCTAAAGTCTGCTTTTCTTACCAACATATCTCATGAAATAAGAACGCCAGTAAATGCTATACGCGGATTCTCGTCCGTTATCCGCGATGATGATATGAGCACTGAAGAAGTTTTGGATCTTATATCACAGGTGTCCGCTGCTTCTGAGCAATTGCTTAAAGTGCTTGAAAACGTGCTGTTCCTCTCACTTATCGAGTCGGAAAGCCTGGTTTATTATCCTTCAGAAGTAGATGTAAAGGAAATCCTAAAAACTGTTTTTGATGATGTTGTAAATCGACACACACAAAAAAAAGATAGTATTCAATTCTCATACTCGCTCAAGTTACCAAAGGAAAATCTAATGAAAAACATCGACCCTTTTTGGTTTAAAGTAGTTGCCGATAATGTTATTGACAATGCTTTTAAGTTCACAGACAAGGGAAGTGTTAAGGTAGAAGCCAAATCAGGTAATGGATATTTGAGACTGGTCGTACATGACACGGGGTGTGGTATTCCGGAAGGGAGTGAAAAAAGTATTTATAATAGTTTCTACCGCCTGCCCAATAATCAAAAGACAATTGACCGGGGAACAGGTTCTGGTTTGTTTATCGTAAAAAGACTGATGAACAAGATGCAGGGAACAGTCTGGTATGAGAGTGAACTTGCTGAAGGAACATCATTTTTTCTTGATTTTCCGGAAACCATTCCTTCAGGATTAGAAACGCAGACAAAGGATCGCGGTATGGATGGATTGCTCTTTAGTGGGTATCACTTTCTCTTGTCCTTTTCTGATGACATAAAATTTGAGTTTTTGAGGATTATACTCAACAGAAAATCTGCAGAGGTCGTCCGTGCTTCATCTGTTGAGGAGACCATCTCACAATGTGCGGATCATAAAATAGACATCGTTATCGTTGACTCATTAATGGGAAGAAAGCATACTTTAGAGCTAATCAGGAAAGTAAAAACTGCCACTAAAAAGCCTGTTGTTGTCCTTCTATCTCCTCAGGATGGATTAAGTGATGCTGAAGTATTAAAAGCTGGAGCGCTTGGAGTTTTGCACCGCCCCCTTGATATTAAACACTTTTATGAGACGACTTACCGGATTTTAAGCAATTCGCGCACGAGGGATTAAAAAAAGCTGCTGTCCATCGGGCAGCAGCTTTTTTTCAACCATCAGGTATTTTTTAATCATCCAACTTGTGAATGACCAGCCCGGAACGTAGTTTAGGTTCAAACCACGTTGTTTTAGGTGGCATGATCTCGCCTGAATCGGCAATATCGATAAGCTGTTGCATCGATACCGGATAAAGGGCAAACGCTACGGCCATTTCACCGCTGTCTACACGACGCTTAAGCTCTCCAAGCCCGCGGATTCCGCCAACAAATTCAATGCGAGTGGAGCGGCGGAGGTCCTGGATATCGAAATGTTTTGACAGCACATGCTTCGACAGGATAGTTACATCCAACACCCCAATCGGATCATTGTCATCGTAAGTATGGTTTTTCGCTTCCAGCTGATACCATTTACCATCCACGTACATGCTGAATTCATGAAGTTTTCCAGGTTTGTAGGTATCTTTACCCTTCTCTTTCACGTTGAAATCATTCTGAAGCTTTTCGAGTAAATCTTCCGGCGACATCCCGTTAAGGTCTTTGATGACGCGGTTGTAATCGATAATCTGAAGTTGATCATCCGGGAAGTGAACCGCCAGGAAGTAGTTGTAAGACTCGTCACCTGTATGGTTTGGATTGTTCTCACGTTTTTCTTTTCCTACCAAAGCAGCAGCAGCAGTACGGTGATGGCCGTCGGCCACGTAAGTGTAAGGTACTTTCGACTTAAAAAGCTCTTCCAACTTACTGTTGGTGGCATCATCTTCAATCACCCAGAAGTGATGACCAAAACCATCGGTGGCTGTAAAATCATATTCAGGTTCTTTCGACTCCACGGTATTCTTCACAATGGCATCGATTTCATCCACAGCAGGATAAGTAAAGAAAACCGGTTCCATGTTGGCATCGTTCACCTTTACATGCACCATACGGTCTTTTTCCTTATCGGGACGTGTCAGCTCATGCTTTTTAATCACACCATTCAGGTAATCATCAACAGAAGCCGCTCCCACGAGGCCGTACTGTGTTTTTCCGTTCATGGTTTGAGCGTAAATGTAATATTTTGGCTTTTCGTCCTGCTTCAGCCATCCCTTCTCCTGGAATTTATTGAAATTCTCAACAGCTTTGTCATACACTTCCTGGCTGTGAACATCAGTTCCTACCGGGAGATCAATTTCTGAACGTGTTACATGCAGCAGCGAATGTTCATTGCCTTTAGCCATTTCACGGGCTTCTTCCGCATTCATTACGTCATACGGAAGACAAGCCAGCTCTGCAGCAATGTCTTTAGGTGGACGAAGTCCTTTAAACGGTTTTATGATAGCCATATTTTTTTCTTTTTAATTTACTTTAAAAGTTGTATCTCCTTTTTTCAGATAATTTACAATCTGGTTTGCAGCAGCAACTCCGGCATTCACGTTGGCTTCTTTTGTCTGTGCGCCCATTTTCTTGGGTGTGAAGAAGTAACGTCCTTCATATTTCTCTGCAAAAGTATCTTTGCAATCCGGAGCAATATCGGAAACATATTTAAAATCCTGACGCATTTCCATTACATCAAGCAGCTCCTCTTCATTAATTACTTCTTTTCTGGCAGTGTTTACGAGGACAGCATTTTCAGGCATCTTGCCCAGCAAGTCTTTTCCAATCGATTTCTTCGTCTTTTCGTTCGATGGGATGTGCAGTGAAATATACTGGCACGAGCTGTAGAGTTCCTCCACTGAACCAAGTGCTTTTACGCCATCGGCTTCAATTTTTTCCTTTTCCAGGAAAGGATCAAAGGCGCAAACTTCCATACCAAACCCTTTGGCAATCTTTGCTACCAGGCGTCCAACATTACCGTAAGCATGAATTCCGAGTGTTTTCCCTGAAAGCTCAGTGCCGGGCTTGCCATTAAACTGACCGCGGGCAACAAAAACCATCATGCCTAAAGCCAGCTCAGCCACAGCATTCGAGTTTTGTCCGGGAGTGTTCATCACCACCACATCTTTGGCAGTAGCCGCTTCCAAATCCACATTGTCATATCCGGCACCGGCACGAACAACGATTTTCAGCTCCGGAGCAGCATCAATAACCTCCTTGGTTACCTTATCACTTCTGATGATAAGTGCATTAGCGTCCTTGACCTTGTTTACCAGATCTTGCTGCTCAGCATACTTTTCGAAGACTTCCACTTCAAAACCGGCATTTTTACCTATTTCCTCAATCTGCGGAATAGCAGCCGGATCGAAGGGCTTTTGTGTTGCAACTAATATTTTCATGATTTTCGACTTTTTTGAGTTAGAATTGAAAAGCCGTTCGAAACCATCCTGATAAAGGCTTTTTCGAACGGCTTTAAAAATTATCTAGGCATTTTCTTTTTCAAAATCCTGCATAGCTTTTACCAACGCTTCAATGCTTTCTTTCGGAAGTGCATTGTAGTTAGAAGCACGGAAACCACCCACAGAGCGGTGTCCTTTGATGCCTACCATATTTCTTTCGGTAGCATACTCAAGGAAAGATTTTTCAAGCTCCTGGTACTCTTCGTTCATCACAAAGCAGATATTCATCTTCGAGCGATCTTCCTTGGCAACAGTTCCTTTGAAAAGCTTGTTACGATCAATTTCATCGTAAAGCATACCTGCTTTTTCATCGGCACGCTTTTGCATGGCTTCAACACCACCATTTTCTTTTACCCAACGCAACGTATGCATCAGCGTGAAGATAGGAATAACAGGAGGTGTATTAAAAAGAGACTCCTTGTCGATATGCGTCTTGTAGTTAAGCATAGTTGGGATTTCTCTTTCTACTTTACCGAGAATATCTTCGCGAATTATGACGAAAGTAACCCCTGAAGGAGCAAGGTTTTTCTGCGCTCCACCGTAAATAATTCCGTATTTTGAAACATCTACCGGGCGGCTCATGATATCGGAGGACATGTCAGCGATAACCGGCACATCAAAATCAAAATCTTCAAAGATTTCCGTACCGAAAATAGTATTATTCGTTGTGATATGTACGTAATCTACATCTGAGGGAACCTCTTTTTCCCATCCTTTCGGAATGGAGTTGAAGTCTTCATTCTTATACTCAACCACTTCACCAAAAAGTTTAGCTTCTTTTACGGCTTTTTTCGACCATGCTCCTGTGTTCAGATAAGCCGCTTTTTTGCTCATCAGGTTGTAAGGAACCATGGCAAACTGAGTGCTTGCTCCGCCGCCTAAAAACAGCACATGATAACCTTCAGGAACATTAAGCAATTCTTTGATTAAGTCTTGTGCTTCTTTAATTACAGCGTCAAACTGTTTGCTGCGGTGAGAGATGCAGGCAAGCGAAACGCCTGTGCCGTCAAAATCCTTTAATGCTTCTGCTGTGGCTTCCAGTGCCTGATCAGGCAAGATTGAAGGCCCTGCATAAAAATTATGTTTTTTCATATTCTTACGTTTTTGTTTGTATCTGACATTTTTATTTGCAGAGCAAAGGTAGGATAATTAAAGAAATTATAACGTTTTAAGTACACGAAATTTCGCTAAAATCTATTTCCGTGAAGGGAATAAATTAATTTCTCTGCTGCCCCCTTCTGAAACGGGCGCCTGCTCTGATAGAATGATCACTTCATCCTGGAAAAGCCATTTCCCGTTTTCAAAATAAAAACCCTGTAAAGTCTCTGACAAGGGTACATAATACCTGAAATCACCCTCGAACATGGGTTGGATGGGGTCGAGCTTGTTAAAAACGATTAAATCCTGCCTGATTTTGACTCGTTTCATGCCTACTGCCATTCGGTTTTCGTTAGGCTTTAATACTTGTCTGAGCACGCTCGAATAGCGCAGCGACATGGAGGCATCGTTGGCATACTGGAAAATCACTCTGCGAACGCTATCTTGGAATCCGGAACGATACTCCGGAAAAACACGTTTTCCGAATCGGGGCTGCCCTTCCTTATCGAACCACAGGACTTCAATAATTTTTTCATTTTTCTGATTATGATATCCGTTCCAGCCCAAAAGGTTTATCAGGCTGTCTTTCACAATTATTTCATAATAGAGCGCACCGTACCAGTTCTGTGTGTCCAGTAGCCGTGCTGTGGGTTCTTTAATTTCTTTGTGACGGTCTTTTAAGGCCACCAGGTTCCAGCTGCTATCTGTAGGGTTGAAATAATGAAGGTATCCGTAAAATGAGTAGGCCCCGTTACTGAAAGGAAACAGCCAGGAAATAACCCTCACATTAGAATCAGGAGTATAAAGCACCGAGAGGTTTTTAAGGCTGTCGAGCGGCAAAAGTGTATCTTTGGTACTGCTGAGCAGAGAATCGAGCCCCAGGCGAAAACTGACCTGTGCTTCCAGCCTCAGGCTGTCAGGCTGCCTCGACAGAATTATTTCCCCTTTTTGCTGCAATTTGAGCATTGTGCTGTCCTGAGCTTGCGCAGCTCCCCAAAAAATCAAAATAAAAAACAGTGCTTTATAACCTTTCATGATAATTCTTAACGTTCAAAGACAAGTTTTCGTGCCTCATGCGAAAATAGGTAAAATGTATAATGAATGGAAAATTGGCTTAAAGACCGAATAAAAAGGGTGCCCTTTGCATGCAACCCTTACCGTAATCAGTGCGTTCATTCAATAGACTATCTATCGTGCAGAATTTACTAACCACGCCATTGATAGTGCTATTAAGGCAAAAGCGAAAAAAAATTGAAATATATTATGATTGAAAGCTTTCTATTACTTCAGCTATTTGTTCCTGAAGTACTGGGATATCCTTTATCACAACTCGCCAAACCATTGCCAAAGTAACTCCAAAATACTCATGCACAACAATATCGCGCATTCCAGCTATTTTTTTCCAGGGAATATGTTGATATTTAACACGAATATTTTCCGGAATATGCTTTGAAGCATCTCCAATGATTTGGATGCGTCTGAATACGGCATCCTGTTTTTCCTGGGAGTCATAAAAATCTGATTCAGATATGCCTTGACAATATTCAATAATTCTGTCGCATGATTCCAAGATATCATAAAGGTAAACAGTTGCATCCCTCTCTTTTGCCATTTTTATATCGGTTTAGCGTCTTTTAGGAGATGTTTTTTTAAACTTGATTTAATTGCAGAACGCTCAAGCAAATCTACTTTTTTACCAAGCTTTTCTTCCAACTCAATTTTTATTCCGGAAAAAGTAAGCAGGCTCATATCATTGGGCACCTCTACAAGGAGATCGATATCACTGCTTTCAGTAAAATCACCTCGAGCATAAGAGCCGGTAATCTCGGCTCTATTAATTCCGTATTTTTCCAAAATCGGATGAATGGCTTCTTTTATGCTTTTGATGTCTTTGATTTCCATAATGTAAAGATAAATAATATTTTCTAATCACTGAAAAGGTTCCCATTGAAAACAATAGGAATAGCGAAGAGG
>JASMTJ010000614.1:0-3368 GCA_041694335.1 Bacteroidales bacterium | reverse complement strand
CCTCGGTGAAGGACAGGCTCTGAATATCGATGGAAGCCATGGACACAGTAGTATCCGAGTCCCATTCTAAAGGCAACGCAACCCTGATTTTGTTGCCTCTAAAAGGCGCCCCTGTGCGCAATATCTGGGAAAATGATCACGCAGCCTGCTGCCAGGAAAGCTCACACTCGTTGGCAAGGGGTGGCTGATGCATGAGTAAATCATACAGCTGTACCTACCACCCGATGCCAAATTAACCGAAATAGTCCGTGTGTACCTACCAACCCAAGCAAAATTACCCGAAATAACCTGTATGTACCTGCCACTTATTGGCAATTATGATTGCCAAATGATCAAGTTCAGGACTTTGGCGTAACTGAGGTGGTAGGTACACGCGGACTATTTCGACATCAGGTGGTAGGTACACGCGGACGATTACCCCAAATACCAAGCAGCCATGTGGCAAAAAGCGGTCGGGTGGTAGGTACACCCGTTACATTTTTGCCAACCTGGAAACCTCAATCGGAGTTAGAGGTCGGTTCCAAGTGCCTCAGATCCGCTTCCTCCCGCCCCACGGGTACCATTTGCTCCCAGTCGCGCCATTCCGGTGGAATCGGAGCCTGCGGATCGCACTGGGCGATCAGTTCACTGAGAGTGTAAGTAGTTCGTCCTGGCATCGTGGTCACCTCATCGAGCTTTCCTGGAAAGCGGCAGCATTGAACATAACGCCCGATTAGCATAACGGTAGTAGTCTCTACCAATCGCTACACAGCCTCTATGCAGGGGGCATTCTCAAGCGAGAGTTTGTACTTAAGCGGCTTGGGCCACTATATTCTATGCCCTTAAAGTATCTTCTGGCAGGCATGACAAAGCCAGGCACGGGGGCACCCACTGCTGCAATAGGGGGGCGCCTTCAGTCTGTGGCTGCGCTGTGCATGCTGGGGTTGCTATGCGTTCGGTCAGATTGGCGCCCGACGAGGGGATTCGACAAGGCTGAAAAAGTTCAGAGAAGTGTTTCTGGTTCAGTCATACTCAGATCATAAAGTAACTGGAGATCTGACTATGACTGACGTTATATTAGCACTGAAAGCACTTAGAGTTGCAGTAAAGTATGGAGTATTGGCTTGGAAACGGGTTGGTTGTTTACCAGATATCCTAGGGCAAATAGTGAGCCCGCTGGCTCTTTCAGATGAAGATTTCATGTTCCTTTACAGCAGATTTCTTGCGGCTACGGCGAGCAAATATGTTCCAACTACGGAAGAAGAGACGCAGAACTGCAAATCTCTCTGTAACTCCGGTGTGCTGCGCCCTTCTGAAGGTGGTTACAAATTAACCTGGATGAATAGGCACCTAGTCAAAAAATCACAGCACTCTTAAGGATATTTGGTACTGGCTCTGTCGTTTAAATGACGGCTTTCTAGGTTCAGCGCTATTGCTGCTGACATAGGAGCAATATTGTAAAAGATGGGGCCATGTAAACACAGCCCCCAACAGTTTTGCACGTCATTAAATCGCGCCTAATTCATCAATAGCTATGGGCTCTTCACTGTCCAATGGTCACTGAAAAAGCATTGCTATGATCGACTCACTTTTTATAATAAATCTGATCCGTTAAGAATTACTTTTTCGAATCTATCAAAAGTTTCTTCTCCTCCGACCAGCTTTATACGAAATGAATCTGCGGCTTCATAAGCTGCATAATTCGTAAGCTTCCATCCGATCAACTGGATGCGATCTTGATATAGCTTTACTCCGCAAATACTGTTCTTCTTTAAATCATAGTCTTGATTAGGAAAGCCTGACTTCTGAACTGAAATGACCTCGCCATTTTTCAAGTACTGAACTTCACAGTTCAGATAATTGAGAGGTAATAACTTTTTGCTTTCAACGGTAGCTATAAGATATATGTCATCACTATCAATTTTTGTTTTAATATCACTAAAAGAAACATTATCTCGAGCTAACTTTAGGTTTCCAATTTTCAATAAGAGCTGCTCCCCCTTTTGAATTTCCTCAGTAGGTTCAGGCGCCCAAGTTCTTAGAATAATGCTATGATCCTCACCAGCAGCATCTATAATCGCTTGCCGAGCGTCTTTTAATTCTTTGAGCGCATTAGATATTTTCGGAGCCTTGTCGTAGTAAGAGTCAGCATGGGTTTTCCTTGGATCAGGAAGATCAGAAATTATCTTCATTTCTTTGGAAACAGAGTCGATTATTTCTATAATTCGAAGTCTTTTTCGAGCATCTATCGAGACTCCTGTTGAATCTACCACAAGTACTGGCTTTGTTCGCGTTCTGAAATCTATTTCAGATCTTTTCAACTTTCCCTGTTCAAATTTTTTAATCAGTTTTTCTTTATCTTTTTCGCCGATAGGGCCATAGATAATATCTTGGATAGTGTATAACAAAGTTGGGAAGTTCCATGTTGTTCTTACAGAAGTTCGCTGAGTTTCTGAGTTATAACTTACCTCTACCACTTCATAATAGGCCTGCTCTAAAAGCCAATCCTCAAGGTCTCGTAGGTCGCTAAAAACATCAGTATGATGCTTATAATCATTCTTGAGTCGAATTAGGTTATACTCATCCACGCCGCCTAGTAACATTTTGTCACGATCGGATAATAGCTCGTAACTCTGGGATTCCATGAATTCTAGCGCTTTTTCCTTGGCATCGGCCTCGATTTGCTCGACGGATTTTGAGCATCCAATCAATGTCACAGAAAAGACTATTAGTGAGAATGAAGCAATAAAGTTAATAAAATTTTTTCTGTTTATGCATATCCTTGTCACAAACTTTCTCCTTAATTTTATGGTTTAAAATGGATGAGCACCTAATAGATTACAGAAATTAATATATTAAAATTTGGTTTTGGTGTGGGGCGGCAAAAATCAGGAAGAGCGCACAAAATAAAGACTATATTTATTCAGGTAGGGTTGACATAATTCAAATATGGCCATGGCTCAATTAACGTTTGTCTTTGGCGGGAATTTTTATTCTATATGGTTGGGCGCTGTTATTGTTGTATAAAGCTAATATTTCCTTTAGCAAAACGATAAGCCCAATAAATTACTAGCGGAAAAAGGGAAACAACAGCCTCAAAAGCTGAACCTTCAATTAAAACAATAACGAATAAGAACAAGTAAACAAAAGATATGGATATTGCAACTCTGTCTTTTTTGCTCATAAGAATCTTAATATATAATTAATGTTTACGTTAATTTATCAGTAAAGTGGCTGAGTGGCAAGGTCGTAAGTATTGGAGGCAAGGAGGGAAAACGGTCGTTTGTTGGACGCTTCGTCTCACCCCTCGAAATTACCCCATTTCGGCTTGTTTTGCGTCCAACAATCACGTACAACAATCTATGAACGGAAAAGGTACCTTTTATGAT
>JASMTJ010000613.1:0-6469 GCA_041694335.1 Bacteroidales bacterium | reverse complement strand
CGAAAGACCTGCACAAACCCGCTTCTTTCGTATGTAGAGGGGCCAAGACAGACAACTTGCTTTCCACAGGCACCCGCTTCAACGGCAGAACTTCCGCCGTTGAGAACAACAATATCCGACTGCTGGATTAAATCGTAGGTACTTGACTTCTCTTCACTACTGATCAGGTATATACCCCTTGCTTCCGCCCACCGTTGATACAGTTCCATAGACCGTACCCCCGTCACTTTGCCGATATTTTCAGACCAGTTTGGATGGCACCGCAACACCACTTGCTCAGGACGAATACCATTTACTTCAAAAAAATCATCAAGAGCTTGGGTGTTATCTTTCCATCCGGTCTTCCAGTCGTCGTGACCGGCAAACTCATTCTTGCTACTGGGCACAACAAGCACACGCTTCCCCGGATCGACGAGGGGCCAGGGTGCAGGCTCAGGTTTTTTGTTGTACAAACGCCATTCCAGAGAATTTTTCTGCAGGAAACGTTCTCCTACCAGCTTCCCTGCGAACCAGGCCTGGGCTTGTGTCAAGGGTTTGTCGTCGTACTCGGCAACCAAGTCACCCAACGCCTTGAGTCCCAGGCAATTGTTATTTGGGACCAATTGAATGCCATCGCCGAACCAAGTGCGTTCATGGGTTATAAACGGTATTCCGAGCGTCTCGCTGGCGTAGGTCACAGCCCTGGTCAAATCCATCCGACCGTTGAAGCAAATCACCGCATCCAGTTCGTTATCCCTGATCCACTGCTTGGCACTCTGGTAGACCGAGCCAATTGGTTGATACAAACTTTGCCGAATGCGGACCACCTCGGGCTCATCCCACTCCACTTCTGACTCAGTGCGGGACAAGGTACAGGAACTTGACAAGGACAGTTGCTCAAGCTCCCTAACCGTTAATTGACTCGGTTGATCTTTTATCGACGTCACGTTTTTGCCGGTATACGAGCGCACCCCACCAACGATACACTTGCTACACTCGTTGAACTTCCTGGTGCCCTTGATCTCCCGAGCATAGCAATTGGAAACCGACGCATCACAGGTCAAAAAGAAAACGTCGTGCCCTGCTGATTTCATCAGCTCAGAAAGATAAAAAAGATGTTCTACGTGCGGGCGGAATGAAAATATGTTAGAAAACCCGATTCTCATGGCGCGCTCCAGAATACATTACAGAAATAGCGTTAGACAACAACCGATCTATTTTTAAAGCGATACCTAAAAGACAACACATATAACACACCAACAAATAATAGAAAACGCCCCAGCCCCATCGCGTTGTAAATATAATTATCAATCAAGGAAAATGAAAAAACCATCGAAAGATAAACCAAAAAAATTAGAGAAAGTTTCGACCTGAACAGAATGACAAACAAAGTGACAAGAGAAAAGATCAAAATGCCAACGTACCCGAAATCAAATAATAAAGAAGAGTAAAGCGTCTGATATAAACCAACCCGATCGTTTATTTCAGCGATATTCTCCTGATATCCAGACCTGTCACACATTGCAAAAAGACAGACTTCATCCATAAAATAATTTAAGCTTCCCGTAGCTCCATAGGAATTTCCAATCAGCAAACTCCTAAATTCAGGAACTGAATGTGTTATGTACTGAGACGTATAGACTCCAACATAAAAAGAGCTAGGAAGCTCACTTTTTAGATAGAAATCTTTAACCGGTGACTGATCGAAAATCCGGGAATACTCTACTGTGTTTCTCCAATTATAAGAATCAGTAACAGACCTGGACTCAGTCTGATACTCAAAAACAGCAACCAGCACTACAGCTCCAACCAAAAGCATCGGGACGAGAAAATGACAAGAGTATCTTCTTTTAAGGAAGAGCGCATGGAAAATTATAACGAAAAACGGAACCCCTCTGGTTCCAAGTACGACGATATCAATTATCAATATAACCAGCAAAGCACTATAAAAAAGATACTTCCGCCTTAACTCCACAATTGCCAGTATCAATGAAAGCGGGTAAAAGAAGACAGTCACAAACGAGTAAAGACCGCCAGAACCCAGATCACTGCTTTGACGGGTAGCATACATACCTTCTGAGAGATAGCTATCCAGATAAGGTAGCCTGCTATAAATCAAAGTCACTATGAACGAAAAGAAAAAAGCGATTGAAAAAACTCGTTTGTTTACTACAGGCCAATCTTTGTAATTCGGCACATATTCTACGGCAAAAAAAAACAAAAGGCCGACCATGAAAAGAAACAGCCACATTATTACATTAAATACCACAAATTCTGACACGAATATCAAATGGAAAATCTGTACCGAAGATATCATAAGATACAATATCTTTGATCTTGAGAAGAAAATATCCGGAGTAATAGTCATGCAGACTTCAAACTAACGAAAAATCATATTTTTTAGAACTAACCACTGCCAACCCCATTGCTATTGCCATTGCCATTTATAGCCTGATCAGGTTTCACATTATCATGACGATAATGTTAAAGCTTTTGAGCAGTACGAAACCGAGGAACTCGAGGTTGCTCGTTAAAAAACGCATCAAAAGAGGAGGAATCAATATCTAGAAAGCGTACGCTCACACTCTGAAAATAAACTCTCCAACTCGTCTGTAGACGTATTGCTCTCTGGCAAATAGATATACTGCTGTATGAGTTTATTAGCTTTTATACTATCTACCGCGCGGGAATCTGCCTCGATTGCTAATTCAATAACTTTTTCAAACTCATTACTATCTTTTGGAAATGCAATAAGTTCTTTTACCAGCGGCGAATCTTCTGGGTACATCACAGTTGGGCCGGTACTCAAACACTGCCCCCAGGCCGGAATGGCTATGTGGGTGCCGGACATTAGCGCTTCTACCAATGATAGAGAGTTATAACCAATTACAAGCCGGGAGTCGGGAAGTAATTCAAACAAATCGATTTCGTCGGTTATAATCAGGTGCTGTTGCCCCTCCTCACCAGCAGCCAGACACTTTACCTTCTGTGTGTCAAAACGGTCTTTTGTTTTCACTACAAACCTGATACCGCTTCCCCTGTATAGGTTTGATGTCTGACAAAACTTCAGCAGCACCTCTTTAAATGTTTCATCCGCGAAATAACCGTTTGTAAAAGTCAACAAGGTAATATAACGCCGTTCAGATAATGGCTTATCCTTAACAACAGGCCGCCAATCATCGTATCTGGGCAGGCCAGTAATCCTTATCCTGTCCTCGCTGCAAATGGTGCTAGAATGTCTGATAACATCAAAAGTGGACTGTCCGGCCACAGCTATCGCATCACCATGAAACTGGTAATTGGCACTTGCGTACCTGGCCTTAACAATATTGCATACCTCAGGAATCACCGGGTGCTCGCGGGACAGGACCACAAACGGAATTCTGTTATTCTTGGCTACAATCTTGAAATAATGGTCCTGCCAGTAATCGAAGTTGCCTGTTAGAAACCCATGGATCGTAAACTTCCGATCCATCAGCCGATACAGAGTTTCTGCATATTTCTGGCTTTTCTTTACCGCCCGAGGGTGATTTTCGATGTTTTTCTGGTAAAAGGTTTGCTCAACCAAATCCCCGGGAAGCCAAGCCTGCTGGAATCGTGTAAAACCTGCGGTTACAACGATATAGTTGAACTGGCCGTATCTCCGCAAAGCGTGTATGTCTTTAATGAACGACTCCCGGTATAAACAGAGAATATTCTTCCTGTCGCTTTTCAGCTCTCCCGGTTCAACGCTCCAATAGGTAAGGTACGCACAGATTCTTGGGCCCAAAAGATTTATAACCGTTTCCATAAATCTTTTATTAACTCGGCCAATAAGCTTAAACCTGACAATGTTCTTCAGCGGCTGCATGTCTATTTTCTGTCGAAATCAATGGAATCCCAGGTCACCCGTGTATTTTTCTGGATATCACGGGTTACTCTTCTCCCCTTTGCCGACTCAAGATGTTTAGGAGCGATGCCGTACCCCGGCCGCACGCTGCGTATATTCTCGTCTGACACCCTGTCACCGGCTTTCAGGTCCTCGACAAAGTACAGGGAGCGCCTGAACTGTACATTTCCCTGCTCGCTAGATTTTCGGCCGTAATCTACATTTCCAAGCGCATTCCAGGCGGTTTTACTGTCGCGACACAGCGCTGCAAGATCGGCTGGCTCAAGGGAAAAACTGTCGTCAGGGCCGCCACCCTTGCGATCAAGGGTGAAGTGCTTTTCAATCAGAGATGCCCCCAGCACAACGCTGGCGATGGCGGTGGTGTTATCGAGCGTGTGGTCAGACAAACCGGTAACCAGTCCGAACCGTTCTATCATGTCCGGGATGGTTCGCAGGTTGTAGTCTTCTGCCGGGGCCGGGTAACCGCTTACGCAGTGGAGAATGGCGAGCTCCTTGCAGCCGCCTTCTCGTGCTGCAGTTATGGCTTCCTCAATTTCCTCGGCATCTGCCATGCCGGTGGAAATGATCATCGGCTTACCAGTAGCGGCAACATAGCGGATCAGCGGTAAATCCACCGCTTCGAAGGAGGCGATTTTGTAGGCTGGGGCGTTCAGGTCTTCCAGCAGGTCGACTGCGGTGGTGTCGAAGGGCGAGCTAAAAATAGGAATACCTATTTTACGGGCATGCTCAAATAATGGTTTGTGCCAATCCCAGGGTGTATGAGCCCATTCGTATAGTTCGTAGAGGGTTTTTCCCTCCCATAAACCACCCTTAATTTGAAAGTCTGGCAAGTCAGAGTTCAGTGTGATGGTATCTGGGGCATACGTCTGAATTTTGAGTGCGTCAGCGCCCGCTTTTTTTGCCTCTTCAATGATTCGAAACGCAGTCTCTATGTTGCCGTTATGGTTGGCTGACATTTCAGCAATGATGTAAGGCGGCTGGTCAGCACTGATCCTCCGACCTGCTATGGATAAACTATTCATCATTTATCTTCTCCAGAAGAATCTTGTATTTCTGACCATTGATCTCGAACCATGCGGGGTATCGCTCCGGGTCACACATGCGTATAAGATCAAACTGGTCTGCCAAAGCCTGCTGAGGATTGACTTTGCTGTCCTCAGGGGTTCTCCGGCGATAGTAACTTGCTCGAATGTCTCTCTGTTTTTCAGGCTTTACTGAATCAACATTTTCAAGCGCCCAAGTCATTAACTGCATTTCCGCAATAAACAACAGGTTATTCACCTCATACCACAGCGCTGTTTTGTCAACAGGGATATGAACTTTTTTCCAGATACGGCCAGAATCAACCTCATCTTCGGCTTCGAGCAAGCTCAGCGTAATCTGGTCCGCGCCGTCAACTAAGTCCCAGACATGAGGACTCCAGCCACGACCTTGAGGAAGATCACTAGCATGTAAAACCAAAACATGGTTATAATCAGCCCGGTGCTCCTGTTTGATTATTTCGGAGCAAGAGATCAAGAAAAGAACATCTCCCTCAGACAATTCTGAGCGAGATCGGATTAGCTCAATATGGTGTTCACGCTTATGCTCGTTGATCCAATCCTGCAAAAAACTATTGACAGGATGATTGGCGCTACTGCATAAAACTGTCACTTTCATACTCGTCGACCCATTGCGGTTGTCACACGTACACAACCGTTGCCATCACATATTTTTCGTGCCCGCTCAGACATCTGTGTCAGCAAAGATGGTTTGATGAATAATTGACTAATCAGATCGCTGATTTGATCTTCCATGCCATTCGTACCAATAGTCACTGCACTACCCGAGCGTTGAAGCGCCGATCCAATAGACGTTTGGTTCGCAGCTAAAATGACCAACACACATGGCAGCCCCAGGCAACAGCGCTCCCAAGATGTACTGCCGGCCGCACCAATGGCTAGATCGGCTCGACACATGCGCTCAGCCATATCACTCACGCTGACACTAACTGTCGCAGGAAACCGAAGTTCAGCCGCCTGCCGCTGAATGTCTTCAAGGCACGGCGCCGCTGCACCCATTACAATATCCAGCTCAACGTCTGAAGTTAGCTCGCTTTTGGCAAGCGCCTCTAGCACTTGGCCTGTCACGTTCGTTCTGTCGACGCCCCCCAACGAGATCAGAATGCGCTCAAGCTTTGGGCTCTGTCTTCGGGCCAGACTTTCAGGTCTTATTTGAGAAAATTCTGGCCTGAGTAAAGCGTATTGAGGGCCAATCAGCTTGCTACAGTAGCTGGGAACCAATAACTCGTAATCGCCAGGCTGTCTGCCCAAATTCTGGTCCAACAACACCGTGCACTCATGCTCCCGATCAGCCAAATCATCAATTACCATGATTTGACCTACTTCGTGTGCAACTTCCCGCTCCCATCTGGCGTCCAGCGCATAGTGGTCCACCACCAGCCAATCCGGCCGTTGGTCGTGGAGCAGATCGCTAGTTTCTTTGGCGTCTTTTTGCCAGGAAGCTCCTAACCAGCCTGCGTGTGCCAGTTGGGGCTCATTTATACCTGGTTTTTGTTGGGAGTCAGTTTTGGAAAGTAGATGAAGCGTGAAGCCCTTTTGA
>JASMTJ010000612.1:0-1166 GCA_041694335.1 Bacteroidales bacterium | reverse complement strand
GCCTTTGCCATTAACGCTTGAGCTCAGGGGCAGCGGCGCGATAGCGCCGATGTCCCTTGGAGCCCATTGTTAGGTGTTTATGATTTCGGGCGAGTGAACATTACAAACAACCCAAGTATGATGTCACCGAATACCCATAAACCAAAGAGCATTCCTGTTCCAATGGTTCCACCAATTGCTGCCCCTGCTTTCTCTGCGTCACTACTAACAGTGTTTGTCATTTCACCGATGGTACCCCAATATGAAACCAGCCAAACCAGCATGAGAATGTTAAATAGAATGAAGCTCCACTTGAATAGTTTTCCAAAGAATCCTCTCTTAGCTTTCCGAAGTTGCACGCCGCACTTAGGGCATTTCATTGCAGAATCGCTAACCTCGGCTTCACATTCCGGGCAATTAATTAGTGCCATTTTTCTCTCCTATCGATGATGGTGGTTTTATCTGATTAGTGAAAAATCATTTATGTGGCAAGATGATGAGCTTGCTTGATCATGTATGAATCCCATGTTGAAGTTTTTGAATGACCGCTTTGAGTTAGCCTTTATCACTTCATATATTGTTCTACTATTGGAGTCTATTTTTGTTCCGCTTTTTGCGTAATGATTACACTGTATTTCTATATCTTTAATATCTTCTTCGCTATTGTTGATAACTTCGAAGTTTGCTTCCATGACGGAGCCAAACCCTTCTTTTCGCCACGAAAAATCTAATTCCAATTTGCTGGCTATCTCACTCTTTGTGCTTTTAGCTGAGGTCGGGATAGGTTCCTTTCTCGGGGCATTGTTCGGTGAATTAATTATTCCAATCAATAAAAAGCCACCAAGAATTATTCCTATCCAGTGTACGACGCTAAGCTTTTTTACTGATTTTCCGCAGCTAGGACATTTTCTTGCTGATTTTGACACCTGTTTGCCACAGTGTGTGCAAGTGGTAAATAGACTTTCACTCGGCATATTGTTGTTCCTTGCTTTACACCTAACGCCGGCGGTAATGGGCGACAACGGAGCGCAGCGTAGTTGGCGTCCCGTTGACCGCTTTGTTAACCCTTAGTTTCGGCTCAGCTTTACAGATTGAGAAGTGCAGTCTGTGTTGGAAACGGCCCCTGTGAATGAATTGAATTGCACCGCGCATTTTTCGATATTGAGACCATTGTTGCCATCGCTTGA
>JASMTJ010000611.1:0-3479 GCA_041694335.1 Bacteroidales bacterium | reverse complement strand
CTGCAATCGTGGGGCATGTTCCACGGTATTAGTCGCGATGTTTTTGATCAGATTATGATCGATTTTAAAGAAAAGTATGATGTGGACCTGAAGGTGAATTTCAGTCCGAAACATATGCGTGAGATGGCCTTCGCTTACAAGCAGGTGCTGAAAGACAACCATGTGAAGTTTGAGGAAGATCTGTTTGAGCAGCTCAAGCAAACGGTGATGTATGTCTTTGAGTCGTGGGCTTCGGAGCGCGCGCAGGTCTACCGCGATCATCTCCAGATTGCCGACGAGTGGGGAACGGCAGTAATTGTGCAGCAGATGATCATAGGAAACCTCAACCTCGACTCGGGCACCGGCGTGGTGTTTACGCAAAACCCCAACCGCCAGCGCCCCGGCGTGCATCTCTATGGCGACTTTACGCTCACCAGCCAGGGTGAGGACATCGTTGGCGGATTGGTGAATGTGCATCCGGTGGGAAAAACACAACGCAAGCAGCAGAATATAGAAAAGGAATCGCTACAAGAGATGTTGCCCGGAATTTACAAACGCATCCATCAGATAGCTACCGAGCTTACCGAGAACCAGGGCTACAACCCGCAGGAGATTGAGTTTACCTTTGAATCGAACGATCCGGAGGATCTGTATATCCTGCAAACCCGCGATCAGGATATCACGCAGGCCAGCCGGATTAATATTTTCTCCACCCGCCGCGAAGAGATGAAGCTGGCCGGAAGAGGCACCGGCATCGGCGGCGGCGCCATGAACGGTATTATTGCCTTCGACAAGGAGGATATCCAATCACTGCAGGAAAATGAAAACCCCGATCCGGTGGTTCTTGTCCGGCCCGATACCGTACCCGATGATATCGAGATGATTTTTGAATGCGACGGACTGCTCACAGCCAAAGGCGGAGCTACCTCGCATGCCGCTGTCACGGCCGTTCGACTGGGAAAAACCTGCGTGGTCAACTGCTCGGCCCTGCAGGTGGATGATGAAGAAAAAACCTGCCAGTTAAATGGAATTCAGTTTAAGAAAGGCGATCAGATTGCCATCGATGGCAAAACCGGCAATATCTTCAAAGGGCATTACCCCATTGAAGAAGCGGAGGATAGTGTGTTGTAGATAAGGCTTTAAATAGTTCTTTTGAGGTAGTTCAGTGCCCTGTAAGTGGTGTGGTTGGTTGACGTTTCGGACTCCTTCTCAGAGGGCACGGTTAGTTATGTATAGGCAAGAGGCCATCTCTCACTAACCCTGCCATTTATGGTAGGGTCCAGCAATCGCACTCAGCATGACTCGGCCTTCAGGCCATTATCTTTGAAGGCCAGAGGGGCACATCCTACTCCGATGACTATTCCTGGTTCCGCACCATGATATGGCACGGTTATTCAGACGCCAGTGATAGCAATTTGAATGGCGCGGTTAATGAGGTTTGAGCACAAGAAAGACTCTTCACTAACCCTGCCATTCATGGTAGGGGTCAATGATGGCACCCAATAAGATACCGGCCTTTAGGCCATCAACTCCTCAAAGCCATATTTTTGGATGAACTCCCGATACTCCTCCTCCCAGGTTTTCTTTTTATGATGTTCTTGCTGATTATGTATATATGCACGAATTCTCTCTACTTGAGATTCACTTATAGAAACAGAGAAGTATCGGTCACTCCACTCAAACTTTGTTCCGGTAACCTTTTCTTTATTAACCCAAAACGAGGATTCTCCTTTGATTTGGTTAATCACATAAGAAATGCTTTGTGTAGCTGATAACGAAATCAGACAGTGGACATGATCCTGATGAGCATTGATACTGTCGATATATATCTCTTTTTCAATGGCTTTTTCTTTGATGTGATTAAGTAATTTCTGATGAAGGGCCGGAGAAATTAGCTTTTTATTTCTTTTGGTTCCCCAGACACAATGGAGCCAGATTCTTACGTAGGACATGGGCGATTATTTTATGACTAAGATAATAAAATAGTATGAATGTTGGCCTAAAGGCCGTGAATATCACCGGACTCACCTTAGGTCCGCACCATAAATGGCGCGGTTAGTTGTAGTTTCGGACTCCTTCTCAGAGGGTGCGGTTAGTTGTGCGTAGGCAAAAGGCCATCTCTTGAATAACCCCGCCGTTTACGGTGGGGTTTAGCGGTGGCACTCAATAAGGTACCGGCCTTCAGGTCATTGTCTTTGAAGGCCAGAAGGCCACACCCTACTCCGATGACTACAATTGGTTCCGCACCATGAATGGCGCGGTTAGTTTGAAAGCACTATGGAGAGCGAGTTTGGTTAGGCATGAGCAAGAGGCCATCTCTTCACTAACCCTGCCATTCATGGTAGGGGTCAGTGATGGCACCCAACAAGATGCCGGCCTTCAGGCCATTATTTTCTCGCCATTTACTGTGGGACTTAGTTTTTCAACTATTCCTTCCCATTCGTGTTTACACCTTATGCTCGAATCGCTTTAAATCTTATTTTTGCAAAATATTGCCGTTGCTGGCACAATTAAAAGGTAGAGAAAGATATACATGAAAAACACACGTAACTTTTGTATCATTGCCCATATCGATCACGGGAAAAGTACGCTGGCCGACCGCATGCTCATGATGACCGACACGGTGTCGGAGCGCGACTACAAGGAGCAGCTGCTCGACGATATGGAACTGGAAAGGGAGAGGGGAATTACCATTAAGTCGCACGCCATTCAGATGGATTTGAAATATGAAAAAGAATGGTATAAGCTGAACCTGATTGATACGCCCGGTCACGTGGACTTTTCTTACGAGGTGTCGCGCTCTATCGCTGCCTGCGAGGGCGCGCTGCTGGTGGTCGACGCCACACAGGGCATCCAGGCGCAGACTATCTCGAACCTATATATCGCTATCGATAACGACCTGGAAATTATTCCGGTGCTCAATAAAATGGACCTTCCCAACGCTATGGGCGAAGAGGTAAAAGACCAGATTGTGGACCTGCTGGGCTGCGACCGCGACGATATTATCGAAGCCAGCGGTAAAACCGGATTTGGCGTCGACAAAATCCTTGACGACATTATCCACAAAATACTGCACCCGGTAGGAGATCCACAGGAGCCTCTGCAGGCCCTGATCTTCGACTCGGTATTTAACTCTTACCGCGGAATCATTGCCTACTTCCGCATCTTTAACGGCACCATCAAAAAAGGCGACCATGTGAAGTTTGTGAATGCAGGAAATGACTACCATGCCGATGAGATTGGGGTGCTCAAACTGAAGCAGGAAGAAAAGAAGACCATGTCGGCAGGTGATGTGGGGTACATTATTTCCGGGATTAAAGAGTCGAAGGAAGTGAAGGTGGGCGATACCATCACGCACTTCGACCGACCCTGCGATAAGGCCGTTTCCGGATTTGAGGAGGTGAAGCCGATGGTGTTTGCAGGGATTTATCCGGTGGATGCCGATGACTATGAAGACCTCCGTGCTTCGCTCGAAAAGCTACAGCTGAATGATGCGTCGC
>JASMTJ010000610.1:0-40110 GCA_041694335.1 Bacteroidales bacterium | reverse complement strand
CCTGCTTGGCTCTGGGAAGTTTTCCCTGCTTATCGAGCATGCCGGCTTTGTCAGAAACCCCAATCAAAGTCCCAACGGTGTCGAACATATCTACGAAGAGGAAGGTGAACAACACTATCAGCATGTCGAAAGTGAAGATCTGTCCGAATTCGAACTGGAAAAAGATGGGCTTGATAGAAGGCGGAGCACTTACCAGGTTAGTATCCGGCACGTTGGTGATTCCGGCAGGAATTCCCACGACAGTGGTCACTAAAATCCCGATAAGGAGCGCGCCTTTGACTTTGAAGGCGAGCAAAATCCCGGTAAGGATAATGCCTCCAAGTGCGATGAGCGAAGCTGCCGAGCCCATATCTCCCAGGCTGACCAAAGTGGCCGGATTGTCGGCAATGATGCCGGCACCCTGCAATCCGATGAAAGCGATAAACAGTCCGATACCTGCCGATATGGAGTGTTTTACATTCATCGGGATGGAGTTGACAATCAGCTCGCGGATGTTAAAGGCCGTGAGGATGATAAAGATAATACCTTCGAGCAGCACGGCTGTTAGTGCAAACTGCCAGCTGTAGCCCATTCCCAGCACTACCGAGAATGCAAAGAAAGCGTTAAGTCCCATTCCGGGAGCCAGTGCAAACGGATAACGTGCCACAAAAGCCATTACCAGCGTACCAATGACGGCAGCCAGCGCCGTGGCCGTGAACAAGGCGTCCTTGTCCATTCCGGTATTGCTCAGGATGGATGGGTTGACAGCCAGGATGTAGGCCATCGTCATAAAAGTGGTGATCCCGGCAAGGATTTCACGCTTCGGCGTGGTTTTGTGCTTGCTGAGACTAAATATTTTTTCTAACATAAAACTGGTTTTTACGGATTAAAACGTCCATTTTACAGCCGCAGTGGGCATTACTTTGAATTCTTCGGCAATGAAGTTATTGCTGAGTTCAATTTCAGTTCCTATCGAAAGGTTTTTTGTAGCGTTGTACCACAGTTGCGGTTCGGTGAGCAGCACCCATTCGCCCATTTCTCCATCAAAATTCAGGTCGCGGTCTTCTCTCCAATAGTCGAAGAATCCGGTGAAAGACATTTTGCTGTTGGCGAAGTTATAGTACCAAACCGCCGTAAACTGGAAGGAAGCATCGTGCTTGCCCTGGATGTTTTTGTAGAGGGCTTTCAAAGAATATCCTTTCGAGAAATCCTCGGCATTCCATGAGTAGTCGATACCACCGAGCCAGGCGTTTTCAATGTTGACGGTAATGGCAGGATTCACCTGGAACAGTCCGCCGTTATATTCGGCATGCAGACTGAATGGAGAGTCCATTAATTTGAAGGTGCGGGCAATCTCGAAGTAAGCCAGGTTCACGCCTTCAAGGTCATCGTTCACGCCATAGTCCATATCGACAAAGAAAAAGGTATTCCCCCATTGGTCGGGTTTAAACATTTCTACTGTAGAAGTGAAGTATCCACGGTCTTCACCCATGTCGTAGTGCAGCTGCACGTTTTGAGATTTTGCGGCAAAGAAAGCGATTGCCACGAGTGCAGTAAGTAAAATTTTTCTCATTGTTTGTTTTGTGTTTGTTGTTACTTATTTGGATTTAGGTAAAATCAAATTCAAAATAATCCCTATCACCGATGCCAGTCCGATGCCGGCGAGGGAGAAAGTGCCATAGCTGATAATAGCTCCGCCGATGCCTACCGTCAGAATCACCGATACAATCACCTGGTTGCGGGTGGCATTCATATCTGTTTTTCCGTCAATCAGTGCTTTTAGCCCGATGCTTGCAATCATACCAAAAAGCAGCAGCATAATGCCGCCCAGCACTGCCTCCGGAATGGATTTCAATATTCCGCTGATCTTCCCGATAAAGGAGAAGATAATGGCGGTGACAGCTGATATTCTAAGCACTACTGGATTGGTAACCTTGGTCAGCGAAATTGCTCCAGTTACTTCAGAATAGGTGGTGTTGGGAGGTCCGCCAAAAAATCCGGCGAAAGCCGTAGCCACACCATCGCCCAGCAAAGTGCGGTGCAGTCCGGGTTTTTCCACAAAGTTTTTGTTAGCCACATTCCCGATGGCATACATATCCCCTACATGCTCGATGATGGGCGCAACAGCAACGGGAAGCATGTATAAAATGGCGTTCCAGTGCAGTTCGGGCGCTACAAATCCGGGAACAGTAATCCAGTCGGCGCTGGTGATTTTGGTGAAATCCACCTCGCCTAAAAAAATGGACACCACATACCCCACTACAATTCCCGCGAAAATGGGAATGAGCTTTATGAGCCCTTTGGTGTAGATCACCACCACGATAGCGGTGAGCAAAGCGATAAAAGCAATCAGCCAGTTGGTTTTGGCCATATCCACAGCCGCCGAGGCGAGCGAAAGACCGATAATCATGATGACCGGCCCCACCACTACGGGTGGAAACAGCGATTCGATAAATTTGAGTCCGCGGGCTTTGACCAGCGCCGATACCAGGCCATAAAGCAATCCTACGGCAATTAATCCTGATAAAGTGCCGGGCAACCCGTAAAGCCTGGTGGCTTCGATAATGGGCGCGATAAAAGCAAAGCTGCTGCCCAGAAACACCGGAACTTTCCCTCTTGTGATAAGATGGAAAATGAGTGTTCCCACACCGGCAGTGAACAGCGCCACGGCCGGGTCGATATTTACGAGAAGCGGAACGAGAACCGTGGCGCCAAAGGCCACAAAGAGAAACTGAACGCCCAAAACGGTATTGCGGAAACCGTTGTTCAGGCCTGTGAGATTGGTAGTCATAAATTCATCCTCTGTTGGTTTTGGCAAAAATAATCGATTGAAAGGTTCAAAAAAGCAGTAAAAAAGTATGAGCTTTTCTGTTTAGCTGCATTTCTGTTAATAACTTTTTGGAAGGAGAAAAGCGCTTAGGCAAAATTGGCTTTAAAAAGATTTTGTTTAGCGGATTTTGAGTTTATTTCAAGAATGACCATTCAAAAAAGAAGGTTTAGCCAGGAATAAAAAAATGTTAATAAATAATCATTCAGATTTTATGCAATCGTTTTAAGTATATGGTATTCAGTAACTAACTAAAAATAACGTTAGAAGAAACGAAAATAAAAGTCATCGAAAATGCGGTTTTTGATCTCTTCGGCTGCATTTTTGCAGGCCTCTTTAATAGCTTGTTCTTCACTCATGTGAATCCCTTTAATTTCATTTTCTGCATGGCTGTAAACCTTTTCGCCCTTTGAGTTTTTAATGCTTACTTCCAGCGAGAGCCAGGCCACCTGCATATTTTTCACTTTTGAACCCATGGATGTGGAAGTGGCTATGTCAATCGTGAAGTCGGCTTTCTGTGGGGAATTGTTAATCTTAAACCCTCTTTGATGAAGCTTTTCCGAAAAGGCTGCTTCGAGCATCGCACTGTTTTCAGCGCAGTTTTTTGCAACGACATAAAAGGCCGGGGTTTCTATCTTTATGTTTATCCGTGCTTCGGGCACTGACATCTTCCGTATCATTTTCCGGACCGTAATGTCTTGAGTTGATGACTCCAAAACCGACTCAAGGTCGATGAATGCCCTGAAGACGCCACGCTCACTTTCTGTCACAATCTTATCCACCGAAAAGGTGGCTATTCCCTCGTGGTTGGTCAATGCAGTATTCCTCACCAGCATCTGCGCCGAAAAATCCGCTTTGAGTTTTATTCCTTTGACAGGATGCCCGGATTTATCCTTCAGGAAAAACTTAAGCTTCTCCTGTTCGATAGTGGTTCCGCGCTTTACGCGGATGGTTTTTTGAGCAGTCGAAAGTTCTAAACCCTGCAGCGTTTTCTGGATTTCGCGGGTGATATGGTTTCCGAGATAAACCTGTTCTCCGTTGTAGGTCGTTTCTAAAGATTCGTGGAGATGCGGACGGATGCTTTCCAAGGCTTTAATCATCCCGTTAAGGGCGTGAAGATACTCGTTGTTTTGCTGAGCCCTCATCGCTGATCTGAGCTGTGATTTGGCTTGTTCGGAGGCCACGCGGATGCGTTCTTGTTTGAGCTTTTCAAATTCGGACTTCGAAAGCCGGTAGAGTACAAAATAGTACAGCTCATCTTCGTAAGTGTCAACAAGTTCGTAGCCTTCGAGGTTTTGGGAGCTGTTGGTAACAATATTGGAAGTGTATTGCTGGGTAAACGAATCGTCGAATTCCATAGTGCGCAACGCCGAAGAGCTGGAGATATTAACGGAAATCTCCTCGGCGATATCCTTGAGGGCATTGCTGCGGGCAAGCTGCTGGTAGTATTGCGGGTTTCCGGCCTTAGGTGCTGCTCCGAGTCCGGTGTAGAAGCCAGGAGTAACAGGCTTGGATTTGGCCCACTGCGGGCGCTGTGCTTCTATCTCGGCAATGTCCTTCTGCGAGCCGCAACCGGCCAATAAAACAAGAAAGGTAAACAAAAAAATCCCTGACGTCAGACTGCTTGCTTTTGTTTTCATATTCCTGGTTTCGTTCAGTTATTCGATTTATTCCGGATTAAAAGCGTTTACTTTGCGCGCCACCTGCAGGGCTGCATTGTCGAGCACTTTTTCCGAGAGGGCTTCCGGGCTTTCGATGCTTCGATCGGCATTTAAGAGCCTTTGCAGACCGGCCACCTGGTAGTAGCTGCTTTTGATGTCATCTTCCTGCGAATCGCGGCGGCGATATTTCCAATAGCCCGGCACCAGCTTATCTTCGTCGCCTTCGTATTCGGCATAGTGCAGGTGGTCTTCTTTTTCCACCCTGATAACATCTGTCGCCAGGATTTCTCCGGTTTCAGCCGAAATCAGCTTAAAGCTGAGGTTGCACGAAGCACTGTTCTTTTGCTCAAATTCCTGGTAAGTGACTTTTTTATAGCTTACGCGTGTTTCTTTTTCGCCGGTGTCCGGATCCCTGACCGTGCGCTCATGTTTTTCGTAACCCTTTTTCTCATGGCTTGTAGGATGTCCGCCATGCTTGCTGTACGAGAGAATCGTGCTTTGTAAAAACGCTTTGGCACCGGATATTTGTCCTGCGTCAAAGGTTGCGGAGTTTTGGGTGAGGCCCGATAGATTGATTTCCTGTTCGTTGAGGATTTCTTCGGTCAGCGAGCGGTCAATCACTTTCAGGAAAGGATTGGTCATGCGGGCCAGCTTGCTCTCGAGGCGTGCTCGCACTGCTTCGGATAACGCCCGTTCACGTGTTTGATTTTCTGTGGGCAGGATGGCAATGGTAACCTGTCCCTTTTCGATGCATTGTTCGCTTAAGGCCGCCGCATTTTTATAATCGGCATGCATCAGGATATTCTGAAAATAGTCGTAAGCAGTACGGTATTTTCTGTTGCTCATGGCCTCTTGCCCGCTGATAAACAGAGGCTCATACCGCGATTCATTCAAAAGCTTTTTTACATCCCTGTAATCAGGGTCGAGTTGATAAATTTCGCTAAACAGTTTTTCGGCCTCTGTGAACTTCTGTTGCATCAGCAAATCATAGCCCTTTTCATAGCTTCCGGCCAGGTGGTCGCGTTTCACCTCTTGGTAATACGACTGATAGTTTTCGGGGAAGATAAGGTGCACTCCGGTGTTTTTTACCTGCTCGAAGTAGTTCACCGCATCGCGATAAGCATATACGGCACTCTCGGTATCACTTTTTTCGTAGAGTTTCATGAAAGAAGCCAGCTTCTCATCCAGCACCTGCTGGCCGGTTCGTTTCAAACCGATCTTTGCATCGAGGTTGTCGTCGTTTTTAAGCAATGCTTCGTAATAATAGGAGGCTGCCTCGCGATAAAACCCGGCCTGCTCATGCTCCGCGCCTTTCTTGGCAAGACGCTTCGAAGCGCAGCCGCCGGCAAGCAGCAGCGTCATCATCAGAAAAAATAATATCGGCTGTTTCGGCATTATTTTGATTTTTGATTTTTCTTATTTCGTACGGTTTTCCGGCGCTTTCGCTGGGTGCTTTTCTTCATAACGGAAAAGCCAAATTTCCCAATTCTTTTCCCCACATTGTAATAGTTTCCGTGCATGTAGGTAATCGGATCCGAAAACTCAATCTGGAATTCCCCTGTTTCTTTGTTGATGTATTTTTCATCGGCATTCACCGCGATGATCTCCGCCAGAAACATGTCGTGTGAGCCCAGGTTTTTGATTTCCGTAACCTTGCATTCGAGGGTAAGCGGCGACTCAGCAATGGCCGGGCATTTTACCTTGGCCGATGGTTCCGGTGTTAGCTTCATCTCCTCAAATTTGTTGAATTCCTTACCCGATTTAACACCGCACCAGTCGGTGGCCTTAGCCAAATCGCGCGTGGTGATGTTAATGACAAACTCACCCGTTTCTTTGATGATATGGTGCGAATGACGTTCAGGTCTGATGGAAATATAGGTCATGGGTGGTTTCGAATTAACGATCCCGGTCCAGGCTATGGTAATAATATTATAGGTTTCCGTACTCTCACCGCAAGAAACCATTACAGCCGGCACCGGAGTCAGCAGTGTGCCCGGTTTCCATGATACCTTTGTGCTTCCATCACTCATATTATATCTGTGTATTAGTTTTCCGAACAAATTTAAAATTATTTAGCTCATTAACTGAGTTGCTTAAAATATCCTTTTTTGAAAAGTAGTTTTTCGCATTGGCAAAGTTATGTGAGGACTTAATTGAGCACCTTTTTATTATAAAAGTTTATAATTGAGAATATTGTCCCGTAACGGGAATAGTCAGAATTTCGAATATGGACTAATAAACTGAATATGAGATTTTTGATGTTTTGGTGTTTTTATTGTTATCTTCACAGAGGTATTAAATAGATAAGGAGCAAAATTATGAAAACACGTTTATCAATTTCGGTTGTATTTCTAATGCTTTTCGCTTTTTCCTGTCAAGACAGGATAGACGATCAGGTGAAGCCCGACATACAGGGTATCGAAGATTTGAATATTTCGGATGACTTTAGTTTTGAGAACACTCAGGACATTAACTTCGAAATCACACTGCCTTCCACAGTTGATTATTCGGCTGTTAAGAAGAGGGTGGATATTTACACCAAAGCACCTGCCGATGGCGGTAAGCTCCTGAAATCAGTTATTTCTGATAATCAAGGGGTGGCAACGATTACGGGCAGGGTTCCGGCGTATTATGACTCACTTTACATCCGTTCTTTTGCAGGATCCGGTTATGCGGTGATTGATGAATCGACCACTAAGTCTGTAAACGAAGGCGGAATTATTCAGTTTGATTTTAATGAGGAATATGGTTTTAATCCTCCGGGAGAGGCTGAGGAAGGAAAAAAATCCGCGGAAGCGAAATTAGCTTCAGGTAACAACGCAGACTTCCTGCCAAAGAATGCAGAGGTGCTGACCAATATCATCGGGAATCCCGGTTTCGATAACGGGGACTATGGTACGCAAACCTACTGGGAATCGCCAATGAGCGCTGATGGTAAATGGTACTTTTCTGACAACCTTAGAAACAGAACGAACCAGGTGACCCAGGGGAGCAATACTTTTCTGAGAATTTCAGGAGGAAACAACACCTATGGTGGAGTAACACAGCTTATTGAAGCAAGTCAGGGTGATGTCATCACTTTTAGCTCAGATATCAGGGGCATCGGGGCAAGTAACTCTTACTATCACCGGGTATGGATGTATTTGATTCCAAGAGATGCTTCCGGCAACCCGATAAGCTACTATTCAGTAGTTGATTATGCGCCGTCATCGGCATGGCACAGCAAAACGGTAACGGCATCAATGCCTTACGGCACCGAGAGCTGCCAGGTGCTTTACTGGGTGTGGGCCTATAACAGTAATAGTTTACGGATTGATCTCGATAATGCTTTTGTTTCCGGACCGGTGCAGGATGCTGACGGCGACGGGGTGGATGATGAGGAAGATGATTATCCGAACGACTCTGAGCGCGCCTTCGATATTTATTATCCTGCGCAGGATGAATTTGGAAGCCTGGGCTTTGAAGACAACTGGCCCGGAAAAGGGGACTATGACTTTAACGATTTAGTGGTAGACTACAACTATCACCAGGTGTTGAATGCAGGAAATGAGCTGGTGGAAATGACCGGACAGTTTTCGGTAAGGGCTATCGGTGCGAGCTTTGAAAACGGGTTTGGAATCCAGTTGGGAGCTGATCCGGACGATGTTGCAAATGTGACTGGTATTGAAGTTCCGGGTGAATACATTAACCTGGCAGCCAACAATACCGAAATGGGACAGGACAAGGCAACGATTATTCTTTTCGAGAATGCTTTTGATATCCTTCCGCATCCTGGTGGTGGATTAGGCGTCAATACAGAGCAGGAGGCTCCTTACGTGGAGCCGGAGCTGATGACCATCGAGGTGGAGATGCAAAATCCGGTGCATGTTGATGAGATTGGGCTGGCGCCATTCAATCCGTTCCTGATTATTGATAAGGAACGCGGTCGTGAAGCGCATTTGGCCGACAAGGAGCCCACATCTTTAGCCAATCAAAGCTACTTTGCTACTGCCGATGATGACTCCGATCCGGTTTCCGGAAGGTACTATAAAACATCAACCAACCTTCCATGGGCTATCGACATACCTGCTTACTATAATTATCCACTCGAAAAAGTGGTGATTATTGATGCTTACAATCATTTCGAAGAGTGGGCTCAAAGCGAGGGAGAAGATTATGCAGACTGGTACCTGGATGAAGCAGGTTACAGAAACGAGAACAATATTTACCAGGAGCCATAAAAAGAGACTTGAGGCAACCGCGATAGTTTTTCATAATTGCAACCCTTTCCTTGCTCAATAGTCAAGGAAAGGGTTGTTTCTTTTACAGGGGATTACACAAATCAAGTTCAATCCTTTTCAGGATTGTAAGAGCAATTTTGCAGTCCAAAGCCCTGCATTTCATACAGGGTTAATGCCGTTGATCGCCTTCGGCGATAAGGCCCTTGCATTGAAGGTGAATTGAAAAAGAATCCACGAAGTGGATGAACAGCAATAACCGCGGGTGAAACCCGTGGGGTGTGAGTAGCCTTACACCCGGCAACCCTAAGAAGGGTTGAACTAATCAATAAACAAATCAAGTTCAATCCTTTTCAGGATTGTAAGAGCAAATTCGCAGTCCAAAGCCCTGCATTTCATACAGGGTTCATGCTGTTGATCGCCTTCGGCGATAAGGCTCTTGCATTGAAGGTGAATTGAAAAAGAATCCACGAAGCGGAGGAACAGTATAAGCCCCGGGGAAAACCAGTGGGATGTGATTAGCCTGCCATCAGGTAACCCTGAGTAGGGTTGAACCAATTGATAAATTGTTTTTCCCGTAAGGAGAATTGTGTTATTTTTGAATGAAATAATTATTACGGTTTTGTAAACCCGAATTAATGAAGCGGCGAATTCTTTTCATTCTTAATCCTCATTCCGGGTTAGGAAGGCACAGGCGAGTGGAGAGTGCGGTTGAGCGTTATCTCGATAAGGAGTATTTTGACTATGAAATCGAGTACACTCAAAAAGCCGGGCATGCCACTGAGTTGGCCCGAAAGGCGGTTGAGCGCAAGGTGGATGTGTTGGCTGTGGCCGGCGGCGATGGCTCCATTAATGAGGTGGTGAAAGGGATTTACGGCTCGAAAACCATTCTGGCGGTCATTCCCACAGGCTCGGGAAACGGGCTGGCGCGCTATTTAAAAATACCACTCCGGGCAAGTAAGGCCATTAGTCTTATCAATGACTTCTCTGTGTCGAGGATTGACCTGGGCTTTGTTAATGACCATCTTTTTGTGAGCATTGCCGGGTTAGGCTTCGACGCTGAAATAGCCGACCGCTATGCCAGAGCCACTATCCGGGGATTTATGACTTACTTTAGCATGATAGCAAGTGCTTTTCAGCCTTATAAGCCCCGCAAGTACACGCTGAAGTTTGATGGTAAGAAAAAGCTGAAGGAGAGGGCACTTATTGTGTCTTTTTCCAACTCTAATCAGTATGGCTATAACACATCGTTTGCTCCCGATGCATCGATTACTGACGGTCTTTTGGATGTGAGCATTATCAGAAAGCCGCCGCTGCTGATGACGCCCTTGCTGGCTCATCTGCTCTATTTCAGAAGGATTGATGAGACGGAGTATGTGGATATTTACCGGGCAGCCACCGTGGAGGTGAAGAAGAAGAAAAGTGTGATGGTGAATATTGATGGTGAGCCTGTTAGAATGGAAAAGAAAAACCTGACCGTAAGAACTGAAAAAGAAGCATTAAGAATCATAGTACCAAAATAGTTATGGCGAAGAAAAAGAAGAACATCGACGAAACAATTGTCTACTCAACCAATCCGGCTTATTCTCCTGAAGAAGCCTATGAGGAGCCTGAAACACTGCCTCCGGAAGAACAGCAATTGAAAGTGCAACGCGAAAAAAAGGGCCGTGGCGGAAAAGAAGTAACCATCGTGCGGGGCTTTATCGGTACTGAGGGTGACCTGAAGCTCCTGGGAAAGCTGATTAAAAAGTCCTGTGGCGTGGGAGGCACCGCTAAGGATGATGAAATCATTATCCAGGGGAATCATGTGGATACTGTCATGGATATCCTGAAGAAAGCCGGGTATAAGGTTAAAAAGTCCGGGGGTTAAACAGGTTGGTGGTGGAGGGAAATATCGAACCCCAAAAATCCAAAACCCAATTGACAGCTTAGCGGTTTTTGCGTGGACCCTTTTTTTCACGCAAAGGGCGCCAAATTGAAGAAACGCTAAGTGCGCAGAGCAAGTGGTTGGTTAATTGGTTGATTAGTTAATTGGTTAAATAGTTACTTAAAAATCCAAAATCACAAATCCCAATTTCCAAATTCCAAATGAAAAGAATCTTGGATGCGTTAATTGGGATGTAAATAACAAACTCCAGTTGAGTGACACTTTGTATTGTTTTGCGTGTTTTCTTTAGCGGTTTTTGCGTGGGCTCTTTTTTCCACGCAAAGGGCGCATAGAATGTGGCTGGTTGACCTGTGAAGTAGTTAAATTGTTGATTAGTTAATTGGTTAAATAGTTACTTAAAAATCGAAAATCCCAATTTCCAATTTCCAAATTCCAAATGAAGAGAATCTTGGATGCGTTAATTAGGATGTAAATAGCAAGCTCCAGTTGAGTGACACTTTGTATTGTTTTGCCTGTTTTCTTTAGCGGTTTTTGTGTGGTCTCATTTTTCCACGCAAAGTGCGCCAAATTGAAGAAACGCAAAGTGCGCAAAGTTTACAGATTGTTTACTACTCTGTGAATGTTACCTTTTAAGGTTTTAGAGTTGAAATTTATTAGTAAGCCTAATTTTATATTTGATAATTTGAGATAAGTAAGTAGTTGAGCAAAATGTACAGGTGCAAGAGCCTCCACCGCTTTTACTTCAATTATTACTTTCTTATCCACCAAAAGATCAATTCTATAACCAACTTCTTGTCTGACCTCTTTGTATATAAAAGGCATTGGTACCTGTTGGCGAACATTAAATCCCATTTCTTTTAGGTCGTAAGCAATCGCATTTTCATATGCAGATTCCAGCAAGCCGGGTCCTATGTTTTTGTGGATTTCTATTGCTGCACCTATTATTTTGTAGGATAAATCATTCTCATTCATAAAATCTTTTCTTTGCGTATTTGGCGTTCAAATTGTTTTGCGGATTTTGCGTGGAATAAAAATAGCAAAATTATAAATACCAACACCCTAACAATTGATAGCATTGGATAATGAGCTTTGTTTCTTTTATGCATTACCTGCGGAATCTTATGCGTGGACTCTTTTTTTCACGCAAAAGGCACAAAATTGAAGAGTCGCAAAGAGCGCAAAAAATATGGAATGTTTTACGCTTACAGGTCTTCGACGTTGTTGGCTGGTTTATTAACCCTCTCGGGGAGGGAAGTGCCTGAAAGGGTTGCGGGATGAATACCTTTTTACGGATGCTAAGCCACTTAATTTTATTACTTTTGCACCTCGTTTATATTTAGGGGATGACAGGCAATGCCTGAGGGAATTATGGCTTGCGAGGCATGATTAGAAACAGCTCAGAGGCAGTTGCAAAAAATAAATCAGAACAAGATGAAACCAGAACTCTTATTACCGGCCGGGAATGCCGAATCGTTTAATGCTGCTATGGAAGGTGGTGCTGATGCTGTTTACATGGGTGTGCGCAAGTTTAACGCCCGGGGCAGGGCTTCGAATTTTACGCTTGAACAGTTGCAGTCGGTGCTGAAGATTGCCGGCGACCAAAACAAAAGGGTGTACCTGACCCTGAATACGGTGATTAAGAATGAGGAAATTCCCGAGTTGCTGGAGCTGCTGTCGGTGCTGGCCCAGACCAAGGTGGCGGCGCTGATTATCCAGGATTGGGGCGTGTATTACCTGGTGAAGAAATTCTTCCCGGAGATAAAGCTGCATGCCAGTACGCAGATGCAGACCCACAACTCGGTGGGGGTGAACTTTGCCGATAAGATGGATTTCAGTCGTGTGATTCTGGCGCGTGAGCTGACGTTTGAGGAGCTGCAAGCGATTAAGAAGCATACGATTTTGCCGCTGGAGTTATTTGCGCACGGCGCTTTGTGCTATTCCTTTTCGGGAGCCTGCCTGTTTAGCTCTTTCCTGGGGGGAAGCGGTGCCAACCGGGGGCTGTGTGCCCAACCCTGCTGCCGTTTGTTTGAAACGGGCGAGAGCCAGAAATTCCTGTTTAGCCTCAAGGACCACCAGCTGATCTCTTACGTTCCCTCGCTGATGGAGCTGGGCATTACCTCGCTGAAGATTGAGGGCCGGATGCGCTCGGCCGAATATACCTACCGCGTGGCGCAGGCTTACCGGATGGCCATTGATGAGCCGGAGCGCATGGACGAAGCCAAAGAGATTTTGACACGCGACCTGGGGCGGCAGAAGACCTCTTACTTTATGGGCGGAAGTCTGCAAAAAGCCATCACCGATAATCCGGCCACAGGAATCTTTCTCGGGAAGATTACCCGCGTGAGCGCCGAGGGCTTTGCGTTTAACGCGCCCTTTGAGCTCGAAGAAGGAAACCGGATTAGAGTGCATTCCCCGGAAGGGGCTGTAAAAGAAGCCATCAAACTAAAAGACTTTACCTCGAACAAGCGAAACTTTATCAAGGTAGACAAGCCCGACTCGGAAGCCAAGAAAGGCGATATGGTCTTTTTGGCCGAATTCAGGAACGATAAGTTTAAGAACAAGCTGGCCGAGCAGGGCGACAAGGTGCCGCGAGCGATGTCGCAGAACGAAATCAGGAAGATGGTGAGCCAGCTGACGCATAAGAAGGAGCACAACCAGCGCAACATCTTTGTGCGCATCGACCAGGTGGAGTGGATAAAGAAAATCTACATCCGCTCGGTGGACAAGGTGATCCTGAATTTCCCGAAAAGGCAGTGGAAGGATTTTATGACGGGCAACCCGTTTATTCAGCGTAACAAGAAGAAGTTTATTATTGAGCTGCCGAAGTTTATTGCAGAAAGCGATGTGGAGCATTACCGCAACTTCTGCCACCGCTGCAAGGTGGAGGGCTTTACGCACTTTATGATCAGCCAGCTTTCGCAGATGGACCTCCTTCCGGATAACGTGACGGTGTCGGTGAATGAGAACGTGTACAGCTTTAACGACGCCACTATCGCGCTGCTGAAGGAGAAGGGCATCCGCCATTGGGTGTATCCGTATGAGAATGAGAAGCAGAACCTGAAGCTGCAGACCGACCGCGACGGCATTGTTCCGGTGTTTTTCCATCCTGATTTGTTTTACTCGCGGATGCCGGTGAAGCTGGAAGAGGATAACCAGGAGACCTTTACGGATGATAACGAGCTGGAGTATCAGCGCACGGTGCGCGACGGGATTACGATTGTGACGCCCCTAACGCCGGTGGCGCTTTTCCAGGATATGCGGGAGCTGAAGAAGGAGGGCTTCCATAACTTCCTGCTCGACTTTAGCCGCATCAAACCCTCGCAGAACAAGTTTAACACCAGCATCAAGCACCTCCACGATGGCGAGCAGCTGCAGCCATCGGTGAGTTTTAACTTTGCGAAGGGGTTGAAGTAAAAGCCACACACAAACTGATGTTTACAGCTTTTCCGGATTCCACAAGCAAAGAGAATAACACTGAATTTGAAGCTCCATCAGTGCACATTGTGGTTAGATGAAATGAAACCACAAAGAACACCAAGAATGCACAAAGAGGACTAATTCTTTGCGTGTAACCTTTAGCGTCCTTGGCGTGGAATATTTATCAAAGATTGAAGGGCTGAAAGCCCTGGCAGGGGCTGGCGACCCTGATTGCGGGTTGTTATTCCGGGTTTCGGGTTCCGGGTTTCAAAAGAAGGCTCCACGCGAAGCGCGCAAAACAGAAGAAACGCAAAAAGCGCCAAGGAAGAAAGGGGAATGGAAAGTTAGAGCTTCATCTCGACGATGATATCAAAGTCAAATCAGTGCAGATCAGTTTCATCAATTCAATCCGTGTGCTGTTTATACCCTGAGGATTATTGCACACAGATAAGACTGATTGAACAGATTTTCACAGTCCACGTGGTGATGGCCCTTTCCCTAAGCTGAAAGTCATTTCAAAACCTGGTCAGGACGATTCCCCAAATCAAGGAATTCACCCTGACCTGGTCAGGACGGTTTCCCAAATCAAGGAATTCACCCTGACCTGGTCAGGACGATTTCCCAAATCAAGGAAGTCGCCCTGACCTGGTCAGGACGATTCCCCGAAGCCGGGAAAGCTTCAGGTAACCTTACTTTGCCTTTTCCCCTTTCCGGGAAACCATCTCAAGGAGCTTGTGGTATTTCCCCGGCCATGGGATTTCTTCTCAAGGAGCTTGTGACGTTTTCCCGGTCTTGGGATTTTGTCTCAAGGAGCTTGTGGTGTTTTCCCGGCCTTGGGGAATTGTCTCAAGGAGCTTGTGGTAATTCCCCGGAGAAATGAACCCGTGTTTTGGAAGGAAGTCGGATTCTTTTTATATTTACCCAATAGTAATTAGCAGGCCGATGAAGCGAAACCAAAAACCACCCGAAAGAAACCAATTATTAACAGCCAATAATTACGCGTTAAAATCTATGCATGGTATGAATGATAAACGGACAAAAGGCGTTTATATCATTCCTCATGTAATGGATGTAAACCAGAAAGGTGAATATATATACGAATTATGGCCAAGCTAAAATGACGACACGAATGACATATCTGATTTCAATTTTTATCTTCTTCAGTTGTGGACAAGTGTCCATGACAGAGAATAATGCAGACAAAGAAAATTCAGTTGTTGCAACTCAGAAACCGGAGAACTTAAAAACAGGTTGGTACTATTTGACGAACAAAGAAAACGGGATTGAAAAAACTTTAGACAAGTCCGATGAAGTTTATTATATCGACCCAAAGCCTATTGTGACAGTTGACAATTTTACAGACTTAGAAATATATCAAAGTAATTTTGGCGACTTTGGACTAACAATTCGACTTGACGAAAAAGGAACAAAGAATTGGAGCGAAGCGACAGGAGAATCAATTGGACAAAAGTTAGCATTGATAATAGACAATAAGCTTTATTACACTCCGACTGTCAACGCGAAAATTGACGTTGGAATTACAGCACTTAACCGCGGAGACTTAACCGAAGAAGAATTAAAGGCAATTAAAAAGAAAATTGAAAAAGAGAAAAAATAAAGCCAGGCCATAACAGCACCTAAGAAAACATGGGGCGGATAGTGGTTTCCGCAAGGTTTGTTCTTCGTGGCTATATTTGTCACGGGCGGACAGGTAATAGCTCGGAAAGCGCCTCGTTTCTATGCTGCAAAACGTCGTTACCAACAATTAACACATAAGCAGACAAATGAGTCAAAAGAAGATTCTAGATATTTCCGACACGAATCAGGAACTTAAATACATTGAGTCAGAAATTAGCATTATTAATCATAGGTTCATAGGTTTATCTCTTGATTATAGAACATATATTAATCAAAATGTAGGTGAGTCTGTGATTTTTAAGCATCGAGATAACGTTTCATATCGACTCAGATCCTCCGTATTCCATTTAAGGATGATGTTTGTTCATCTTCACAATTCGGAAAAGGCTATCGAACAAGAAACTTTACAGAACTCAGGTTTAGCATTTGCTGAAATATATAAACAACAAATTTCATCGATTTTCGAAAGTTTTATTTACCATACAGTATCAGTATTCGATTATATCGGTTCATTAGCCAATTTTATTAGTGGTACTAAGAATGGTAAACCGATGAAGTGGACACAGATTGCAAAATCAGTTCGAGACAAGAACAACAAACTCAGCGAATCAAAGTTTGCGAAAGAATTTGACAAGATAGATAGAGAGTTTGTTGCCAAGCTTTACGATTATCGTTCTATGCTAATCCATAGAGAAATAGATTTTGGAGGTAACACAGTAACATGGAATCTTATGCAAGGAAAGGTTAATACTGTTTTTTATGCTGGTTCTGGTGTAACGAGGGGTTTTAAACCTCTTAAACAACTATGTTCAGAGCATGATTTGACACTTAAATATGTTGCTATGTGGTTAATTAAGGAAGCTGTGAATAATATAAATAGAATTCTCTTTGCTTTAAAAGACGAAATTGAATCTAACTATTCGGGTGAAGAGTTTATGATGTACTATCAACACCCGATAACGAAAGAAAAAATGCCAGCTTCTACTCCATATTGGAATATCAAAATAAATAAATAAAAACTGTTGGTAATAATTAGGGATCAATCACACGTATGATCAGCCTGAGGCTGACTCTGCTGTGATTATCCCAGTGTTTACTCAGTGGAATCTCTTTTATTTCATCGGGGTTGAACCAACCTAAAGGTGGCGGTTTGCGGAGCTGTGCAGTTTCGATTTTTTGTTTTTGGTGGTTTTGATGATCATACTTTGAACTTCCCTGCTGAAGGTGAATAGTCCCTTTTCTCCAGGATAATGAAAATTTGATGGATACTTTTTGCTTCAATTGCCGGAAAGGTATTCCTGCCCGGAGCTGATCAAAAGGAGTTGCTGCCCTCTTTAATAATAAACCTGTATTTTTGCGATTTAATTGTAAAAACTCAGAACCATAAAAACTCATGTGCACCGTAACGTACATACCGCCGACAAGGGAACGCTCGTTCGTGCTAACTTCGAACCGCGATGAACTGGATTTCCGGCCTACGCTGCCCCCCGATAGTTATTCGTATGGCGGTAGCAGGTTGGTGTTTCCTAAAGATAAAATAGCGGGCGGTTCGTGGATTGCCATGAGCGATAAGGGAAATGTGAATTGCCTGCTCAATGGTGCGTTTGTTCCGCATCAAAGGCAGGCGCACCACACCAAGAGCAGGGGCACTGTTTTGCTGGAGTTTACCCTCTCAGCACGCCCAGCCAGCGAGTATTTTGCAGATGCAGCATTGCATGATGTGGAGCCTTTTACGATTGTTGCCCTGAAGCAAAGCAAGGGGCTGGTGCAGGATTTTCAGGAATTTATCTGGGATGGAAGCGAAAAGCATTTCCGGGTTTTAGATAAAGCGCATCCTCAAATCTGGTCGTCGGTGACCCTTTACGACGAAGAGCAGCGCCAGCTTAAACGCGCATGGTTTCAGCGGTTTTGTCAGCAACACGAAAACGCCATCACCAAAGAAAAAATCGTAGACTTTCATTGTGGCAACCACACCGACGGTAAATCAAAAAACATGCTCATACAGCAGAATGGGGATTTAAAAACAGTCAGTATTTCGCAGGTTTTTCTTTCAAACAAAAAGTTGCAAATGGACTATTTCGATTTGCTGAATGATTCTGCTAAGGAAGTTGGATTGTAGCACACTGATTGAACTGATTAAACAGATGTGCACAGATAAAAATCGGTTTGCAAAAGGAAATTTGTGGGTGATGAAATACAGTGAAAATCAGTTGCATCTGTTTGATCTGTGATCTATTCCTCCCGGGAAAAGATAGCCCACAGATTTAACTGATTGAATTGATGTGCACAGTTAAAACTAGTGTGAGCAATGTAGTATTTAGCTGGAAATTGAAAAAGTAGTGAGAATCAGTTTTATCTGTTCGATCTGTGATCTATTCCTCCAGTAGCAAGGTAGTCTAAAGATTTGGCTGATTGAACAATTTCACACAGATTGAAATTTTCATTGGTGATATAATTAATGTGGAACTTTCAGAAAGAAGGAAAACGTTAACTTTGAGACTAAAATCTGCAATAATGGCAACAGTAGAAAATATACGAACCAGATTAATAGATAAGATATTAACTATCAATAACAAGGACTTTTTGGAAGCGCTTGATAAATTAATTTCTTCGAGTACCTCTGAATCTGAGATTGTTGAGCTGACCAATGAACAAAAAGCAATGCTGGAAATGAGCCAGCATGATATCAAAGAAGGAAAGCTAATTTCGCAAGAAGCAATGGATAAAAGAAATCTGGAATGGCTCAACGAAATGTAATCTGGACAAGAACAGCGGATCTTCAATTTGTAGGGATTTTAGAGTATTGGATTAAAAGAAATAAATCCAATGCCTATTCCAAAAAGCTCATTAAGTTGGTGTCAGAAAGGACAAAGCAGATAGCAGAAAATCCTCTGATCTATAGAGCAACAGATTTTCAAAAAACAAGAGTAGCTTCATTAGGGAATTTTAGTATCTATTACAAAGTGTATGATAGCGAAATAATAATCACGGCCTTCTGGGATAACAGGCAAGACCCGAAGGAACTTTTAGGAATACTTAAAAATAGTAAGTAAAGTTTTTAGCCCTTTTTTCAATTTTTATAACAGCGAAAATCAGTTGCATCAGTTCGATCTGTGTTCTATTCCTCCAGGAACAAGGCAGCACACAGACTTGACTGATTGGAACAGATTTACACAGATCTGGTGGTGAATTTACGGCAAATGTCAGGAAATGAGAAAAGACCCAAGAACAATTTTTAAATTTCGTTTTTAGGGCTTGTTTTTAAACAGTATTTAAAAGGGAAGAAATTGTGTATCTTTGAAGAAAGTAATTGTAATATGATAGTAGAAAGAACAGATAATGAAATATTGGTAAGACTTCCTTCGAATATAGATTTATCGGAATTGCAGGATATGCTGGATTACCTGAAGTACAGGGAGCTGACTTCGGAATCGAAAGCGAAACAGGCAGACGCTGATAATCTGGCAAAAGAGGCGAATTCAGCTATGTGGGAAAGAGTCAAAAAACAAAGGAATTTATAATTCATGAAGATCACCGTTGACTCTAATATTGTTTTCAGTGCCATTTTAAATACGAAAAGTAATATTGGTCAGTTACTCACAATTGGAAATAAACACTTCATTTTTTATACGGTTGATTTGCTAAAAACAGAAATCTATAACCACTAAAAAAAGATTCAGTTCATTACGGGGTTTTCTGATAGTAAATTTGATGAAGATGATACCCTTTTTGTTGCTTTGGCAAATCATTTAGAGGCCAGACTTTGGACCGGGGACAGGACCTTAGAAAAAGGGTTGGAAAAGAAAGGGTATGGACAAATAATTAAAATTTCAGAATTATATGATATTTTTATGAGAAAGGAATTAAAAAGAGGAAAACTTTGATTTGTGAATCGCAAGTATTCTTTTGCTCTTAGAATTAGCCCTTAAAAACTTTATTCCACTTCAGGCAGCAAATCATTTTTAACCCAATGGAAATCTGGATAACTTTCAAGGATTAGGAGGTAGGTTTCACGGGCTTTGTTGTCGTTGCCATCTTCGGCGTAGGCTTTTCCGAGCCAGATGCGTGTGTTGGTTTTCAGCCATACAGGGTACACATCGCCGTCTTCGAACTGCTCCAGGGCTTTGCTGTAGTAATTGATGGCCTTTTCATAGCTTCCGCCAAAGATTCCGGGCATGTGGTAATAGGCGTTGCCTTTTTCCATCCACGCCAGTGGGTTTTCTGATGAAATCGCCATCGATTTGTCGATGTTGTTTTGGCTTTTCCTGCCAAAAGAGGGCGCCTTAAAGGGCTTCAAGCCAATCTCATATCCGTAGAGTCCGGCAGATATCGCGTAAGCTTCTTTTGTGAAGTTGCCGGATAAGAGTTCTTCAGCCAGCGACCGGCATTTATCAAGGTGTATTCTTCCTTCCTCCTTAAAGTCGTTGCCTATCAGGTATCCCGTCATGCCGTATTCAGCCAGCGTATAATGCAGCAGCAGCGTATCGTTAGGCTGCTTCTCGTAGGATAGCTTCATTTTCGTAACGGCCCCTTTCCAGTCGTCCATATTCCCCGAAAGGAAGGCTTTCAGAACATAGTGGTCGTGCTCTAAATACCTGTTACTACTTTCAGGTTGTGCTTCGGCAGATAATAATGGCCACAAAAATACAGCGACGAACAGTGTTCTAAGCGCGATCTTCATACTTTTCTTCCTTTCCATGTGTGCGATTTTTTTAATGTTTTTGTGATTGACGAAAGAACCATGTGCGAAAAAGCGATTTGCTGCAGCGGTGCCAGCAGCAGGTTCATAACTGCATTCTGCCGGCTGGCCAGCGAAGTAAAAGCCCGTATCAGAACTACTATAACCAAATAAATGCTCAGAAGTTTATATTCGGCCGCTATCAGAAAGGGCAGAAATCCCAGTGTAGTCAGGAGCAGGAAAACGGTAGACAGCAGGAAATTATTGCCAAAGTAGGCATTGACGTTTTTCGAAAACCCGGAGATCGCTTCGCTGTAACCTGAGTACATGCGGCAGCGCGCCGAATCGTCGCCCAGCAGCGTTTGCCCACGGAATCCTTTGCTTTTTATTGCTTTCATGATGGCGATATCCTCCACCTTTTCTTTGCGGAGGGTTTGGTGCCACTGGTGATTTTTGTAATGCATCTTTTCAAAAAGCATGAATTGACCGTTAGCGGCGGCCAGCGAAGGCTTTTTGCTGTGCAGCACCAAAGGCAATGGCAGCAGACTGGTGAGGATCCAGTTCATCACCGGCACGGTGGTTTTCTCGCCGAAGGAATTCATCTCCTGCTTCGGGAAGATGGAGAGCAACTGCAGGTGGTGCTTTTCAGCCATGCTGAGGGTATTCTTGAAGAGTCCGCTGCCTATGCGCACATCGGCATCCACAAACAGCAGGTAATCGCCCTGCGCTTTCGCGGATAGCCGGTGGCAGGCGTGGTTTTTCCCGTTCCATCCTTCAGGAAGCGGTATCCCGGAAAGGTATTTGATACGCGAATCTAAGGCCGATTTCGTTTTCACAATGGCGGCGGTATTATCATCCGAAAGGTCGTCGTAAACCAGGATTTCTATGTTTTGATAGTCCTGCACCAAAAGGTCGTCGAGAACCGTGCCAATGTTCTGCTCTTCGTTCCTTGCCGGAATCAGTACCGACAGCATCGGACTCGAATCAAGGCCTTTGTCTTTTGGATGATAATCACTAAGGTAATTGGTCACAGCAATGACCAACCTTAGCAGGGCAAACCCCAGAATAAACCATATGATGTACGCCATTTGATGGGTATTGAGCAAAATTGTTTCCAGATAAACAGGCAAGCGGGTTGCAAGTTCAAGAAGCGGTGGTTTTTGACATGATTGTTCATCAGAAGTAACAATTTATCTTTATTATGTTTAGCAGAAGGAACAAAAACCCTGGAATATTGTGATCTGCAATAAACTATTTATTTTTACCGCTCCCAATCGTTCACTTCAATTTTGCGCCGGAAGAAATCGTTGTATTTATTTTCTATCTCCTGACGGGTGATTTTCCCTTCGATTTCAATGTTTTCGAGATAGACATCGAGGCGTGGCTTTTTTTCTGAGAAGTAGTCGGCAAGTACGGCGCTGAAGATGACTTGCGGTTGGCTTTCGGACTTGTTCAGAATCGTTTCCACCCCTTTTTCGAAGGTGAAGCTGCATTTGTGGTGCGTCTGTATTTTTCCCTGTGGAAACATCAGTACGAGGTTATCTGGCTCTTCGAGCAGCTCCCCGGCATATTGAAGCGATTCCACCACCGAGCGGTGCCCCTTCTTGATGGAGAAGGCTCCCACTTTATTCAGGAACATGTTGTTTTGCAGCTGCTCCTCCAGCATCATCACATGGAATTTCTTTTTCCATAGCCGGCGATTGATTTCGAGCATGAAAAAGCCGTCCCACCAGCTGAAGTGATTGCCGATAACCATGATGGCTTTGTCCTTATCCTCCACCTTGTTGTGGATGGTCATCTCACGAAAGTGACGTTTTATCATCAGGCGGCTGTATTCCTTAAAAAACCATGAATGGAAGCGGGTATGATTGGCTTTTATCATCTTACTTGGTTTTGTAAAGCTGCCACCAAGGGGTATGTGGTGCATCGTGATGTTCGTAGTGGTATCCAAAGAAATAGCATGAAATCATGGCCCACAGGTGGTTTTTGTTTTGTGTACGCGCTTTGTGCGGGTTCATCTCATCCGTATGTGGTTTACGGTGGGGGAGGTAAGTCCCGAAGAAAAACAACTGAAGTGTTCCTAAGAACGCAGGAATTATCCAAAAAACCACAATGGCCGGTTCGGGTATCCCGCCAAGGTATTTCAGAATATTGTAGACGGCAGCCATAATCAGTATCTGGCTGACGGTGGCGTAGCGCCACATAAACATCGCCCACCAGACCCAGAAGTTTTGCGATTTTATGTAGTAGTCCGGGTCTTTTTCCGTGGCCGGATACTTGTGATGCTTCCCGTGATTGACCTTCAGTCGCTTGTACGACAGTCCGGCAAACAAGAACACCGCAATATTTCCGATGGTTTCATTGACCGTTTTCTTCCCCGGTGCCACCACGCCGTGCATGGCATCGTGGCCTGTGATAAACAGCCCGGTGTAAAAATAAGCCTGCAAAATCATGTGAACATACATCCAGGGATTATCCACAGCGACTTCCACGCCGGTGAGGATATACCATAAGTGGGCTCCCCAGGCTAAGATGACTAATATTGCAACAAGTACTCCCATAGCTACAAAGTTAAGTTCAAAATCAGGAAAAAGGAAAACTGTGAGCCCAGCAAAATGTTTGAAACCTTGTTTTCAGAGGTGTAGGCTGAAAGGCTGAGCAGCGATAAAAAGACTACAGAGATGACATACCAGGCAACGTAGTTTTGCAGTGGGATGGCGCCGCCCTGCCAGTTCCAGAAGTCTAGTTTTATAGCTACCGGCTCCAGAAGCAGATCGTAGCTCACCATGATTAAAGCTCCCAGGAGGGTTTTGAGTATCCAATGCATCTTCAAATCCTGCAAAAGGTGGAAAACCATGTAAATCAGGATTAACCAGTTAATTCCAATGAGTAAGGGTGTTCCTGCGATTTTCAAACCGAGCGTTTGGCCATATTGATAATCACCGAAAACCAGTCCGGTTTGTACGCCGGCCAGCTCCGCAAAAAATCCTGCCAAAGCAATGGTGACAAACAACACGATGGATTTAAGATTCCATTGCTGATGGAAAAGGAACAATATTCCGCTCATTACCAAAAGGTTTAGTGGGGTGAGGGTCTGGAACAGCTCACGACTGGTGGGGAGTGACAATCCGATAACGCCCACCACGTAAATCAGAATGATAAATATCTTAAAATGCTTTTGATAGTTGTTGATATTCATGATGTTGAGGTTTTATCAATGAGCTCCGACATCATTTTGGCGGAAGACAAACACAGCGGGATGCCGCCGCCGGGATGCACGCTGCCGCCCACGAAATAAAGGTTCTTGATGTCGGAAGAATAGTTTTTATGCCGTAAAAATGCCGCAAACTTATTATTGGAACTGTTTCCGTAAAGAGCTCCTTTATAGGATCCGGTTTTCTGCTCAATCATCACCGGATTGAGTTGGCGCTCAAATAGGATATGGCTTTCAATATCTGTTTTAAGTATTCTTTTGATTTTTAGTATAATTTGAGTGCGGACCTTTGCAATCTCCTGGTCCCAGTCCTGACCATTATCGGCAGGTGCATTGACCATCACAAACCAGTTTTCTTTGCCTGCGGGGGCGTCGTGTGGCACCTGCTTGCTGCTGATAAAAATGTACACCGTCGGGTCGTCAGGCAGTGTCTTAGCACTGAAAAGTTGCTCAAACTCCTTTTTGTAATCATCCGAAAAGAGAATGTTGTGCATCTCCAGCTCCGGATGGGTTTTGTCTATTTCCCAGTAAAAAATCAGTGCCGAAGAGGAACGCTCCTGCCTGCGCTGGATGGCCGGCACATCCTTATCGGGAAGTAGTTTTTTATAGACCGTAAAAATGTCCGCATCGCTAACTACCACATCAAAAACGTAATCATTTTTGATGGTGGTAACGCCGGTGGCTTTGCCTTTTTCAGTCTGTATTTCCTCCACTTTTTCGTTGAAACGAAAATCAACACCTTCTTCCTGTGCAAGATTAAATAGCGACTCAACAATCTGGTACATTCCTTTTTCAGGGAAGAAAGCGCCCAGGTTGTGCTCCAGGTGTGAAATTACCGAGAGTGTTCCGGGTGTCTGGTAAGGGTTAGATCCGTTGTAAGTGGCGTAGCGGTCGAAAAGCTGCACCACCCGATTATCGTCAAAGTATTTTTTGTTGAGCTCATGCATGGTTTTGGTTACGTTGAGCTTGCGGATACGCAGCGCAGCTTCCCAGAATTTTTTGCTTTTGAGAGTTTTCCTGTTGAAAGGCTTGAAAATAAAATTCTCTGCCGTAAGGTCATAAGTCGTAGCAGCATCGCGAAGATATTTCTTTGTTGTCTCGGAATCGACATTCGTTTTGCTTCCAATTTCCTCTGCCAGTTTATCTACATTGCTGTATGCGTTCAGCACCAAGCCATCCTCAAAAAAGTACTTTGTAATAATATCCAAATTGTCATAGGTGATGTAGTCTGACGGTTTTTTACCGAACAGTCCAAACAACTCATCCACCAGCTCAGGCAACGTAAACAACGAAGGTCCCATGTCAAAGCGAAAACCGTCGTGGTGGAATTCGTTGATTTTTCCTCCGGCTTTTGCGGCCGATTCGAATATGGTCACCTGAAATCCCTTGTGGCGCAAACGCAAACCGGCGGCCAATCCTCCGATACCTGCCCCGATAACGGCAGCTTTTTTCTCCATTATTCCTGTATTGTTTTTTTGATTCACCTTCTCAGGAGATTGCTTTTCCTTTTGAATCTTTTTCTGGTACGGCTTTTCGTTTTATTGTTTAATTTTAGCAATCGAATTATTAACAACTCTTTTAAACGATTGTTGATTGTCGTTGTTAGTTGATGGTCACACTAAAATAAAAACCATGTCGGAACAAGTGTTGTTGCAGCTCGGAGCTATTGTATTACTGGGAATTATGACTCAGTGGGTGGCTTGGAGGGTGCGTTTTCCTTCCATCTTTCTTTTGCTTGTGGTAGGATTTATTGCCGGACCGGTTACCGGATTGCTTCGTCCCGATGCACTGATGGGCGACATGCTTTTGCCGTTTGTGTCCTTTTCTGTGGCTGTCATTCTTTTCGAGGGCGGCCTGACCCTCAACATCAAAGAGCTTAGAGAAATTGGAGGGGTAGTGCTGGCCCTGGTTGTTATTGGCGTTTTGGTTACCTGGGTGGTGGGTGCCCTGGCGGCCTTTTATCTCCTCGATTTTAACCTGGAAGTGTCTATTTTGCTTGCCGCGATTCTCACCGTTACCGGGCCCACAGTCATTGGTCCGCTGCTCAGACATATCCGTCCTGAAGGAAAGGTGGCGAATATCCTCAAGTGGGAGGGGATTGTGATTGACCCGATAGGGGCGCTGTTAGCTGTGCTGGTATTTGAGGGTATTTTGGCCAGCAGTCTGCAGGGTGCCACCACCTCGGTGTTGCTGAGTATGGGCAAGACCATCGTTTTCGGTTCGCTGGTCGGGTTTGTATTTGCGTTTTTGCTGGTGCTCTTCCTGAAAAAGTTTTGGATCCCCGATTTTTTGCAGGAAAGCATGACCTTATCGATAGTGGTGGGTGCTTTCCTGGTATCTGACCTGTTACAGCACGAATCCGGACTTTTTGCCACTACCCTGATGGGAATCGTGGTGGCTAACCAGAAATACGTCAGCATCAAACATATCATCGAGTTTAAGGAGAATCTCCGGGTGCTGATTATTTCCGTGTTGTTTATCATTCTTGCATCGCGTCTGGATTTGGAGGTGTTTAGCGGGTTATCCACGGCAGTGGTGATTTTAGTGGTGGTATTGGTGCTGGTGGCTCGGCCCCTGGCTGTGTTTTTCTCTACACTGAAGAGCACACTCAACTTCAGAGAGAAAATATTTCTGAGCTGGATGGCGCCGCGGGGCATTGTGGCGGCTGCCGTATCCTCGCTGTTTGCCTTAAGGCTGAATGAGCTGGGCGTAGAGCAGGCCAACGTGCTGGTGCCGGTGACCTTTTCGGTTATTGTAGGAACAGTGGCGATCTACGGATTAACGGCCTCGCCCCTGGCACGGGCCCTTAAAATCTCTCAATCGAATCCGCAGGGGATCCTTTTCCTTGGTGCTCAGCCGCTGGTTCAGGATATGGCACTGGCTATTATGGAGCACGGATTCAAAGCGGTGGTGATCGACCGTAACAGCAATTCTGTTTCGGACGCCAAGATGAAAAATATTCCGGCTGTTTACGGAAATATCCTTTCTGAGAATGTTTTGGATGAGATCCCCTTTTCGGGAATTGGTAAGCTGATGGCCATGACTCCCAATGAGGAAGCAAACTCGCTGGCGCTGTTTCATTTCGATGAGGTCTTTGACCGGGAAGAAACTTATCAGATCAACCGAAACAACGACGAGGAAGAAGGCTCGCGCGATATGCTGCCCAAGCACCTCAAGGGCCGTGGCCTTTTCGGGAATGAAGTTGATCTCGATTATCTCAACAATATGTATTTTGAAGGCGCGGTGATTAAATCCACCTCACTCACCAAGGATTTCAACTTCGAGAAATACAAAGAATATTACGATAACAAGTTGGTGCCGCTATTTGCTGTTACTAAAGACAAACGCCTTATTGTCAACAGCAACGACAAAAAGTTTGAACCGCTTCCCGGTCAAACCGTGATTTCTTTGGTGGAGGAGATGGTTTAGGGATTGCTGCTTTTAATAGCAATTACCTAAATCAAAACTTGATACGTGTTTAACAAATTTATTAGTATCAGCCTCCGAGCTTAAAAATAAATTATACTGAGTATGTGAAGTTGAGGAAGTGGATAATAGCAAGTCAGGTGAACCATCATAATCGATATCTCCAAACCAATGCAGATCAATTAGACCACACTCTCCTTTGAAGCTTATATCCTTGCTTAAATCTTGAGATTTCCAATCATCACTCTCATCAGATAGTCTTAATCTGTAATTTTCAAATTCAGGACAATACCCAAATCCTGTAACACAGCCTATCGCATTCAGTTTATACGTTTTTCTATTAGGCAATTTGTTAATTGTATAAACATTTTTTTTCTCTCCTGGATATAGGAACAGTGTATGTGTCAGGAAATAGTCATCGTGATGACTGACTTTATGCTCAGTTAATTGTTTATTAGTACCTATCAGAAACAATGATTTTTCTGTTTTATTCGTCCAAAAAACATAATGGCCGGCCATTGATTTGTTGTCCATGCTCATTCCTCTGGAATACCGTTTAATCGTCACATCAACTTTAGTTATGTATTCACCGCTATCAGTATGATATACACCATACCAATTAAGGTTTTGAGTCGTGTCAAAACGGAACTCATAAGCACAGTTATTACCCGTTTCAGAAAGTATTTGATAGTGATTGTTTTGTCCTGAAAGACTTAAGATGGCCAACAGACCAAAGGTAAATAGAATAAGTTTTATACTCATATTGTGATTTAATAGTTTTTATAGAACAGCTCAAAGGTTATTTAAGCACTAGTTAACAGCCACTAATATAAAGAAATAATTACCATACAATTTACAAAATCAAGAAAAAAAACCTAATAAAAGGGTCCGAGCCCAGGATAACAGCACAATATATCTTTGACAGAACTAATTAGCAAGGAAATATTAAAATGCTTGTCTGCTGTATCTATATTTTGCCAATCATTTCTATTGTAATTTCGTAAATCCCCTTAAGGGAAATCGCCGGTGACGGGGTCATGAATTCAACGTAATCTTTAATTTCCATCACACATAAACGACTTTTTTATATATTCGTAACTTAAAAATCAAACTATGAAAAATATCGTAATACTTGCACTTGGACTGCTTTTTGTTTATTCATGCTCCAACACCGAAAAAGACATAGATACGGAAACTTTGATGGTGATGCACAAGCTTATTGAGCGCTCGCACCCTGATACTGTAGATAAATATCTCGACTATTATGCGGAAAAGTATCAGCTCCCTACCGGGTTCAAAGCCTTGCCGGACGGGAAGTATCAGGGTACATCGCCCTATGACGATTATAAATACAAGCATATTGTCAGCTTTACAATCAAGGATGGCCGGCTTTCCGAGATCGAATACGATGAAGTACACGAGGACGGGCATTCTAAAACCGCCGACAGCTCTTACAATGCTGATATGAATGACAACGTTTATGGCTCTGCGCCGCGACTGACCTACGACAATTACGAAAAGCAACTCCTCGAAAACCAGGACTTCAAAAAGGTGGATGCCATCAGCGGAGCCACCTATTCAAAATACCGCCTCAAATATGCTTTCTGGCGTGCAGTGCTTGAAGGCCCTGTGCGGAAGTGATTTTAGATCATTAATCTGAATCAATCAAGAAATTAGTTTTAGTAAACTTTTTATCAGCATAATTATAGCTTTTAATCTCATTCAGCTAATGAGAGATTTTTGTTAATTCTTTTTGATTTGATGACGGGAAGCTCAATTCCATTGCTATAACAATTCCCTCAAACCATTGCGGAATTCCTTGGCGTTTCGCAGCTGATTTCCATGAACAAAAGGCTTTCAGGCTTGTTTCTGAGGTGGAAAAGGCAATGCCTGAGATTATTATGATAAGCGGAAATTATTGATTTGAACCGCTTGTCTGAATTATGAAAATTGGTATATCAGTAAATTCATTAAACCATGAAGAATAAGGAAAAGCTAACAATCCGATCAGTAGATAAAAAGACATTGGAAAAGTGGTATCGTTTGCTCACGTTAGGGCGTCAGCTCGACGATAAAGCGCCGAACTACCTGAAGCAAGCCCTGGGGTGGTCATATCACGCCCCTTATGCCGGACATGACGGCATTCAGATGGCCATTGGGCAAGTGTTCGACAAAGAGCACGACCACCTCTTCCCATATTACCGCGACATGCTTACCGCGATTTCGGCCGGACTTACCGCCGAAGAAGTTATCCTGAACGGGTTGTCGAAGAAAGATGACGTGGCCAGCGGCGGACGCCACATGTCGAATCACTTTGCAAAACCCGAATGGAACATCCATAACGTATCCTCGGCCACCGGAAACCATGTGCTTCATGCCGTTGGTGTGGCCAGAGCCATAAAATACTACAAAGGCAAAGGTGTGGCCATCAGCTCGCAGGGTGAATCGTCCACCTCTGAAGGTTATGTTTATGAGGCGATCAATGGTGCTTCTCGCGAAAAGCTACCGGTGTTGTTTGTTTTTCAGGACAATGGCTACGGTATTTCTGTTCCTAAGTCTGACCAGACGGCTACGCCATACGCTGCCGATAATTTCCAGGGTTTCCGTAACCTGAAGATTTTTTACTGCAACGGTAAAGATGTATTCAGCTCTATGAACACCATGCAGCAGGCCAAGAAGTGGATACAGGAAAACCAGAAACCCGCCATCGTGCATGCCAACTGTGTGCGTATCCACTCACACTCTAACTCCGACCGCCATGAGCTCTACCGCGATGACACTGAGCGCGACCGCGCGATGATGCTCGACCCGGTAGCTACTTTCCGCCGCAGGTTAAAGTATGCAGAAATTTTTACGGATGATGAACTGGATGCTATTGACAAGGAAGTGAAGAAGGAGATTTCCTCGGCACACAAAAAAGTGATTAAAGCCGCCGATCCTGATCCAAAATCCATTCATGACTTTGTGATTCCTGAGCCATACAAGGCAGAGAAATATCCGGATGGAAAGCACGAACATGACGGCGATAAGAAGAAATTTATCGAAGCGCTGAATGAGACACTTAAAGCTGAGTTCCGTGAAAACGAAGACACCTTCTTGTGGGGCCAGGATGTGGCCAACAAGGATAAGGGCGGTATTTTCAATGTTACCAAAGGCATGCAGCAGGAGTTTGGCAAACCACGTATTTTTAACGCCCCGATTGCCGAGGACTTTATCGTTGGTACGGCCAACGGTATGAGCCGATACGATAAGAAAATCCGTATTGTAGTGGAAGGCGCTGAGTTTGCCGACTACTTCTGGCCGGCGATGGAACAGTACGTTGAGCTGACCCACGAATACTGGCGAACCAATGGCAAGTTTGCTCCGAACGTGACCATTCGTCTGGCTTCCGGAGGTTACATAGGTGGTGGACTTTACCACTCGCAGACTACTGAGGCGGCGCTGGCAACTTTCCCAGGAATCCGGGTGGTTTATCCCGCTTTCGCGGATGATGCTGCCGGCCTGTTGCGCTCAAGCATGAGGTCGGAAGGACCAACCTTGTTCCTGGAGCCTAAAGCGCTCTACAATGACCCGAAAGCAGCCACCCCAATTCCCGATGACTATGAAGTGCCCTTTGGTAAAGGACGCATCCGTCGCGAAGGAAAAGATATGACCATCGTAACTTATGGTAATACCGTGCATCATGCTCTGGAGGCCGCAGCAAAAATCGAGGAAGAATCAGGAAAATCAGTAGAGGTGGTTGATCTTCGTTCCATTGTGCCGCTTGATAAAGAGCTTATTCTGGAATCAGTGAAGAAAACCAACAAAGTGCTTGTAGCACATGAAGGACCAAAGTTTAACGGCTTTGGCGCTGAAATCGCTTCAGCGGTGGCCGATGAAACTTTCGAATACCTCGATGCACCGGTGAAGCGCATTGGTGCAACGTTTACGCCGGTTGGTTTCCACAAGAACCTGGAAAAGGAAATATTGCCCGATACCAATAAGGTGTATCAGGCAGCCAAAGAATTGCTGGAATATTAGTAGTTGTAATTCCACAGCAAAAACGGGGCTCTGATTTAGTTCAGGGGCCCGTTTTTTTTATTTTCTTTTTACTCTTATCAGGGATGCGGGGGTAATTTTAAAACTGTTCATCGCCTTCGGTGATAAAGTAAAATCCATGAAAATGAATTTGGCAGCATAACTCTGTATTCCTTAAAGGAGTAGAACCCGCATTTCAGAGAAGATATAATTGGTTTATTCAGGTAAGCGCATAAAAAAAGCACCCCGTTTGAGGTGCTTTTGTGCGGCTAGAGGGAGTCGAACCCACACGCCCGAAGGCACTAGATCCTAAATCTAGCGCGTCTACCAATTCCGCCATAGCCGCAGCGTTTTGGATAACGGCTGCAAAGATAATCCTTTTTTCAGATCACCAAAGTCATAACCACGAAATTTTCGAAAAAATAAGCCTTCTTCCAATCTGTTGATTTAAGACTCACATTGTCAAGTATTTGTTATTATTTTAACAAAAATATCGTTCTAAATAAGCCGATAGCATAAACAAGAAATATAAAAACCTGTTACATTTGATGTTTATGAATTTGTTAACACTTATGCTTTATAAATCAATTACATTTTAATTATGGATGTTGAAATTCTAGCAAGAATACAGTTTGCTTTTACGGTGGCCTTTCATTATATCTATCCGCCTTTAAGCATCGGATTAGGCCTGCTGATGGTGATTATGGAAGGGCAATACCTCCGCACCGGTAATAAATCTTACGAAACCCTTGCGCGTTTCTGGACCAAAATATTTGCCCTGACTTTTGGAATCGGCGTAGCTACGGGTATCGTCATGGAGTTTGAGTTTGGAACCAATTGGGCTACTTACTCAAGGTATGTGGGTGATGTGTTTGGAAGTGCACTGGCTGCCGAAGGGCTCTTTGCCTTTGCGCTCGAAAGCGGCTTTTTAGGGCTGCTCCTTTTTGGATGGAACCGTGTTTCGTCGAAAGTACACTTTATTGCCACCATCGGGGTATTTCTCGGCTCAATGTTTTCTGCTGTTTGGATTGTAGTGGCCAACAGCTGGCAACAGACTCCGGCGGGTTATCAGATTGTGGGCGAAGGCTTCCATGCCCGCGCTGAGATTACCGACTTCTGGGCCATGGTGTTTAATCCATCGAGTGTGGAACGTTTGCTGCATGTGTGGATAGGCGCTTTCCTCGCCGGTGCTTTCCTGGTGATGAGTGTGCATGCCTATTACATCCTGAAAAACAAACATGTAGAGATATCTAAAATGGCGTTTAAAATCGCGCTGGGAGTAGCCACTTTCTTTTCGCTGGCTCAGCTGGCAACCGGACACGTCAGCGCTGATGGCGTGGCAGAAAATCAGCCGGCCAAGTTGGCAGCCCTCGAAGGGCACTTCGATGCTGACGCCCCCGCTGATATGTATCTCTTTGGATGGGTAGACAAGGAAGAGCAAGAGGTTTACGGCCTTAAAATTCCGGGAGGTCTCAGCTTCCTGGTGGATTGGGATTTCGATGCTCCTGTAAAAGGACTCAACGCCTTTCCGGAAGATGAGCGTCCTACGGCGCTTAATGCGATCTTCCAGTTTTATCATATCATGATTGCCATCGGTATGTTTCTTATAGCGCTTACATTGTATGCCTCCTTCCGGTGGTACAAAGGAAATCTCTTTACGGACAAGCGCCTGATGTGGGTTTTCGTTTTTGCTGTGTTACTTCCGCAGATTGCAAACCAGGTAGGATGGTTTGCCGCTGAAATGGGGCGGCAGCCTTGGGTGGTTTATGGCTTGCTCAGAACCTCAGATGCCCTGTCGCAGGCAGTAACGGCCAACCAGGTGCTGTTCTCACTCATCATGTTCACGATTATTTACCTGCTGCTGTTTCTGCTCTTTATTTATCTTCTCGATAAGAAAATTAAGAAAGGACCATACAGCGAAGAAATGGTCGACGATCGGCCGATGCAGCAGGGAATGGCAGATAGTGTATCATCAAAATCATAAAACAAAGAAATTATGTCAGAATTTTTAGGTATAGATTATCCAACCTTATGGTTTTTAGTTATTGGCGGCCTCTTTACGGGCTACGGCATCCTCGATGGGTTTGATTTGGGTGCCGGCGCATTGCACCTGTTTTTTAAGAAAGAAGAAAGTCGCCGGATTGCATTAAACGCTGTTGGTCCGGTTTGGGACGGGAACGAAGTGTGGCTGGTGATTGGTGGCGGCGCGCTTTTCGCCGGATTCCCCATCATGTACGGAACACTCTTCTCAGCTATGTACATCCCGTTTATGCTGTTCCTGGCGTTTATCATCTTCAGGGCCGTTTCCATTGAATTCAGAAGTAAAGAGCCTATGAAATGGTGGCGTAAAACATGGGACATCAGCTACAGTATCTCAAGTGCCATGCTGGCTTTGCTGCTGGGTGTGGTGATGGGTAATATCCTGCAAGGAATTGCAATTGGTCCTGAGTATCAGTTTACCGGTCATTGGCTGGAGTTTCTCAACCCTTATGCCTTACTGGTAGGATTGACAACTTTGGCGCTGATGACCATGCACGGTGCAATTTTCCTGGTGATGAAAACCGAGGGAAAGCTTTATGAGCGCGTAAACCAACTGCTCTGGAAAACAATTTTCCTGTTCCTTTTCTTTTTCGTTGTGGTTACAGCTTACACACTTGGGTATATCCCGCATTTGTCAGACCGGTTTTTTAACAACCCATGGCTGTTTGTAGTGCCAATGCTGATGTTTTTGAGTATCGCGAACATTCCGCGCCTGGTACACAAAAGAAAGTTCTTTATGGCATTCATTTTCTCATCACTGACGGTGAGTCTGTTGCTGATACTGGTGGCTATCGAGCTGTATCCGACCATGCTGATATCCACGGTCGATTCTAAATACAACCTGACAGTTTATAATTCAGCATCATCCGATAAATCGCTGGGTATTATGCTAACTATGGCTGCGATTGGCACACCGCTGGTCATCTTCTACACCTTGTTTGTTTATAAGACTTTCCGGGGCAAAGTGCGACTGGATGAGACGAGTTACTAAGGTTGGTTTGTAAGTTGATAAGTTTAGTAAGTTGTCAGGCTTTTAGTGATAAGTCATTGAAATAGAAAATCAGTGAAGCTTAGTGTTTCACTGATTTTTATTTTACTAGTTAACCAATCAACCTATTAACTATTCAACCACTTGTTCTTTCTTTCCATCCTGAAAACTCTTACTTTTGCACGCTGAATCAAAACGAAATTATCATGGCATTGAAGTGCGGCATCATCGGGATAACCAATACCGGAAAAACAACTATCTTAAACTGTGTTTCGAACACCAAGGCAGAGGCTACAAGCTTCGCTTTCAGCACCAACAAATCCAATATAGGTGTTATTAACGTTCCGGATCCGCGGCTTTATAAAATCAATGAATTTGTTAACAGCAAAAAAGTAACTCCCACTACAGTGGATATCGTGGATATTCCGGGGCTGGCCAAAGGGTCGAGTGAAGGAGAAGGGGTTGGAAACCAGTTTCTGGTGGATATCCAGAACACCAATGCGCTTATTCATGTTTTGCGTTGCTTTGATGATGACAACCTTCCGCATGTGGAAGGTAGTGTAGATCCGGTGCGCGATATGGAAATTATCGACCTGGAGTTGCAGGCCCGCGACCTCGACCTCGTACAGCGGAAAATCGAACGGCTGGAAAAGGCGGCAAAGGGCGGTGATAAAGAGCCTAAAATGGGAATTGAAGTCCTGACCAGGCTGGCTGATCATCTGGAAAACTTTGGGAATGTCCGCGACTATGAAATGAAAGCCGACGACAAGAAGAAGTTTGTTGATGACATGTTCCTGCTTACTGATAAGCCGGTGATGTTTGTTTGTAATGTGGATGAAGATTCTGCTCTTGAAGGAAATGAATACGTTCAGCAGGTGAAAGAGGCCTTAAAAGATCAGGACGCTCAGATTCTGACAGTTGCCGGAGCTTTAGAGGCAGATATTGCTGACCTCGAAACCGAAGAGGAGCGAAATGAGTTTCTTGATGATGCCGGGCTCACAGAACCTTCGGTTAACAAAATGGTTCGTTCTGCTTACGACCTCCTCAACCTTGAATCATTCTTTACTGCTGGAGAGAAAGAAGTACGTGCCTGGACGGTCAGGAAAGGAAGTACCGCCCCCGAGGCAGCGGGTGTGATCCACAGCGACCTTCAGCGCGGTTTTATTCGTGCCGAAGTGATAGCCTACGACGATTATATCGAATATCAAGGCTCCGAAGCCAAACTCCGCGATGCCGGAAAACTCCGCCTCGAAGGCAAAAACTACATCGTTAAAGATGGAGATATTTTAAACATACGGTTTAACATTTAATTGAGGTTTTGCTTTGAATGGCCTGAGTTGGACATGGGATGCTATTTATAATAAATTCCAAATTCCAAAAAACAAATCCCAAAAGAAGGGGGAAGAAAATTCCGGCACTATCTCATAAACTGTGTAAATAGTAAATCCTGGTGTCGTGCCCCCCGGATTTTTTTGTTTACTTTTAAAATAACCATCCAACAGTTTTTACCTCTTTGGAATTTGGAGATTGGGATTTTCTTTATTTTTCTTTTTCTGCCGGTAGCTTGATGGTGTATTCCTTTTTGGTGCTGTTACGCAGGATGTCGTTGACCAGCCATGGATTGAGTGTTTTCAGCATCTTGTAACTGGTGCCGTTATCGAGGGCGAACTGAATTAAATCCTTGATTTCGCTGGTAAAGCTCACTTCCCGATAAGGAACGGGCTGGTACAAGTCTTCATTGCTCAACCTGAACCCGAACAAGGACTGATTTTCGTAAATCGTTTTAATCGCCAGTATGCGATACACATAGCGAGATGTCTCCGGATTCAGGTAAAGATCATAATAATTATTTACTTCCTGATCGCTCACTGCGTTTCTGATTCTGCGTTTTCCGGCGTTGTATGCCGTAGCAGCCAGTGTCCAATCGCCGAATTGCTCATAAGCTTCATTGAGATATTCGCAGGCCACCTGTGTCGATTTTTCGAGGTGATAACGCTCGTCCACATCCTTATTAACCTCCAGGCCATGATCTTCGGCAGTGCCTTCAAGCAGCTGCCAAAATCCGGCAGCGCCGGCAGGCGACCTGACGTTTTCCAGGCCGCTCTCTATCAAGGCCAGGTATTTAAAGTCAGCCGGAATATTATTCTTTTTCAGGATGGGCTCAATAACCGGGAACCAACGGTTGGCGCGTTTCAGAAGCAGCAGCGTAGAAGAGTGCCAATAGGTATTTACCTGCATTTCTTTATCCAGTGCCTCGCGAACATAGAACTTGTTAACAGGCGTTAATTCGCCGGCAAAGGCTATTCGGTCAGGGATTTTAGCGCCGCTTATCTGGTAAAAATTATAATGTTCTTCTTTGTTTTTGTTGTCTCCATCAGGGGTGTGGCTCATTATCACTCCTGCCGCCATTATTCCGGTCACTATCAACAACACCGTAACTATTCTCTTCATCACTATCTGTCTTTGCTATATTGAGTTACAAAATTAAATAATCCTGAAGAGAAAATGTTTAGTGATAATGTTATTTTTTACTGATTCTGCATGGATTAAGCAAAATCCCGGAGCAGATCATAGGATTCTTTGCTCCGGGTTTTTCTTAGGTTGAGTATAGTTCTTTAGCTTCAGCGTAAAATCCTATCCCGATCATTAATTGGTAATGGTTGTCTTGCTTTTAATCTCCATCGGAATCTCCATATTCATTGGCATTTGCTCATTTGCTTCGATATGTGCCTTTCCGCTGATATTCTGCGTGATAATCGACTCAATTATCCAGCCGGTTTCTTTATCGACCTTTACTTCTGAGCTTACTTCGCCTGTCAAATCATACTTCATTGGCATGCCGTTCGATTGAACATAAGCCTCGTTGTTTGCTGTCTTAATGGATCCATTACCACGGATGAGTGCGTAATCCTTTTGATCTTCTACATATTTGTACTCGGTGTTTAAGGTAGCCGAGAAACCTGACTCAATATTAGTCTGGATTGACCATTTATCACCTTCCTTTACCGGGTGGTCAGGATAAATAGCCAGTGCCGATTCGATGCTTCCGGTCATGGCGTCATCACCATAGGCCTGCATAATTTGTGCCTGCACCTGGCGTTTTTGCATCTCGCTGAGGTTTGGCCGGCTGTTTATTACATGACTCCATAGTGAATCGAGTTTTTTTATTTCCTCTACTTTTCCGGAGCTTAATAACGTTAACTGAAATTTTTTCTCAGTCATGGAAGAAAATACCATAGACATCATATCATTTTCAGTTGGGTTTTCGGAGCTAAATTCCATGCTTCCCTGTGGTGTGTTCATGGTCATCTTCATTTCAGAAAATGAGGCGTCCATAAGATATTTCTCATCAACGATGTCTTTTACTTCAAAAATCATATTCCCGTCAAGGGTCATATTTATCTCCATCTTTTGTCCGTTGATTTCCTGTATGATGGACATTTCAGATTTCGTGTTTTGATGATAGGTATCACCTTTCTTGAGATTAAGAGATAACCCTTTGTCCTGAGCATTGCAAGCAATAAATAGCACGGTAATAAACAGGAGTGATAATAGTTTTTTCATTTGATGCAGATTTAGGTTAAAGAACACTTGAATTTTGATTTTCTGATGATGTTATATTCTATTCAAAGGTATAATAATTTCTGTAGTGTTCAAAGTGAGATCCGACGTAGTTTTTTGAGCTATAAACAATTATCGATTGTACATTAATCGCTTATTTATGATGGCATAACTTGATTCAAGGATTTATAGATAACACTTTTGCCAATGCAATCCTTATCTCTGACATAACAGTGCTTGAAACTTCTCCCAGTTTATTCACAAATCTTTTTTGTGACAGAGAACGTATCTGAAAGCAGTCTGCAGAGGAACTTTTATTTAATCCATTAATACTGGTTGGTTCAATTTTTATCATCCAGGGAGCTATTTCATAGCGATTTTTCCAGTCTGTTAAAGGTACAACAATTTTTAAAGGTAGTTTTCCTAATGCATTGTCATTAACTATAATAGCTGGACGCGTCTTTTTTATTTCTGCACCAATAGTTGGGTCTAGGTTTATTAACCAAACTTCATTTTGCTTCATAAAACTCTTCAAAATCAAGATTGGTAAATTCCGTTAGCTCTTTGTTTTCGTGATAGTCCACTGCTAATTCCTCTGCGGCGTTTTCTAACGACTCCTTTTCTTTGTGTTTCCTAATCGATTGGATTGTTTTCTCCAAAACAAAAATCCGTTTAGAGATGGGTAATTTTTGGATTTCTTTTATTAAATCTTCTGTACTCATGGTAATGCTATTTTATTGCAATATACGAAGAATAGTCGATGTTTGCCACCTTTTTAGGAGCCAAACACGAAATCTTTAATGTTTGGATTCTTTATGCTGGCGGTTTATTTTCTTTAATACAGTTAATCGAAACATCTTCCTGTCTATCCATTACGAATCCAATCTTCAGTTCTAAAACGGACTTTCAAAATCCTTAAACAGCGGCGCGGCCTGGTCTTTTTCTGAGAGTGTAGGGTTTTGGATATCCCATTTTATGCCGAGGTCAGGGTCGTTCCAGCGAATGCTGCCTTCGGAGCCCTTATTATATACATTGGTGCATTTGTAGAAAAACACGGTGTCGTCGGCGAGTGTGGCAAAACCGTGGGCAAATCCCGGAGGCACCCAGTACATCCATTTGTTTTCTTCGGTCAGCACCACGGAGGTCCATTGACCATAGGTAGGGGAGCTTTTCCGGATATCGACGGCCACATCCAGCACTGCGCCTTTCATTACCCTGACCAGCTTTCCCTGGGCAAACGGTGGCGCCTGGAAGTGCAATCCGCGCAGCACACCCTTCACCGATTTCGATTCATTATCCTGTACAAAGTTCTGATCGAGGCCATTCTGCAGAAACTTCTCCTTGTTATACGACTCAAAAAAATAACCTCGGTCATCCTCAAAAACCTGCGGCTTAATTATCAATACATCCGGTATGCTCGTCTTAACTATTTCCATAACTATTTAAATATCAAATAACAAAATCAAAATCCCAAAATTCAAATCCCAAATTTCAAACCGGAGATCCCGCGATCGGGCTTTTACTCAAGCTCAACCGAGGCCACACCACAACCCGCTTAGTGTGCCACTGCTTTCCGCATAGCGGGATTCCAATTTCAATATAGCAATACTATAAAAACATCCGCTACAGCGGGATTGGCAAGATAGTAAAAAACTTGTTGTAACATTACCTGTCTCGCAAATTGACTTATAGGTAAGTGAAACAAAGAAGCCCGTGAAACTTTGAGTTTCACGGGCTTTCTATTATTGTTGGCGGTTTTTTTTAAGGCTATTAATCTTTAAATATCAGAAACCTGATTTAAGTATTGCCAACTGCAAAGTATACGTAAACACCTAAACACTTAAACACGATTTCTTATAACCTGGAAACCTATAAAACCGAGTAACTTACTAAACTTAGTAACCTCCTAAATGTGAATCACTTCGTCATAAGCATCGGCTACGGCCTCCATTACGGCTTCCGACATAGTCGGGTGGGGGTGAACCGATTTGATGATTTCATGTCCGGTGGTTTCAAGCTTACGTGCCACTACCGCTTCGGCTATCAATTCTGTAACGTTTTCGCCAATCATGTGGGCACCAAGCCATTCGCCATACTTGGCGTCAAATATCACTTTTACAAATCCGTCGGCATTGCCGGCAGCTTTGGCTTTACCGGAGGCCGTGAAGGGGAATTTCCCTACTTTCACTTCATAACCTTCTTCTTTGGCCTGCTTCTCTGTCATGCCTACGGAAGCCACCTCAGGCATAGTATAGGTGTTGCCCGGAATGTTGCCATAATCGATAGGTTCCGGATTTTCGCCGGCAATTTTTTCCACACAAGTGATACCTTCATGTGAAGCCAGGTGGGCCAGAGCCGGTCCCGGAATTACATCACCAATAGCGTAAATGCCGTCCACACTGGTTTTGTAGAATTCGTCGACGATCACCTTTCCTTTTTCTGTTTTCACACCGGCATCTTCCAGACCCATATTTTCGATGTTGGCAGTAATACCAACAGCAGAAAGCACGATATCAGCTTCCACCTCTTCCTCGCCTTTCTTGGTCTTGATTTTTACCT